>NZ_JBFULY010000027.1:0-52422 GCF_054049655.1 Cellulomonas sp. P5_C5
ACCGAGAAGCGTGCCGCGTCCAGCACCGCGAACCCGAGCGCCATGGCGACCGCACGGGAGTCGACCACGTGGACGGGCACGGGCGACGCCTCGGCAGCGAGCTGGGCCGCCCGGACGGTGCCCGACAGGTCGCCCGACAGGTGGATCGAGACGATCTCCCGTGCACCGGACGCCGCCGCGCGGTCGTAGGCCGCGGCGAAGGCGGCGGGCGGCGGTTGCGACGTCGACACCTTGGCACCCGCGGTGAGCGCGGCCAGGAGGTCGCCCGGCGTCAGGTCGACGCCCTCCACGTGCCGGGAGCCGTCGACCACCACGTCCAGCGGGACGACGCCGATGCCCCACCGTTCCGCCGCGCCCTCCGGGAGGGACGCGGTCGAGTCGGTGACGATGGCGACGGACGGCTGCTCGACGTGGCGTCGCGAGGGCATGCGGTCAGGCCGGGACGACGTTGACGAGCTTCGGCGCCCGCACGATCACGGTGCGGATGTCGCGGCCGTCGAGTGCCCGCTGGACCCCGGCATCGGCCAGAGCCAGCGCGCGCAGGTCGTCGTCGCCGACGTCGGGAGCGACGTCGGCCCGGCCGCGGACCTTGCCCTGCACCTGGAAGATGCAGGTCACGGTGTCCTCGACCAGGTACGCCGGATCCGCCACCGGGAAAGGCTCGTGCGCGAGCGAGCGCTCGTGCCCCAGCCGCGACCACAGCTCCTCGGCGACGTGCGGGGCGACCGGGGCCGTCATCAGCACGAGCGCCTCGACGGCCGCACGCGGCGTCGTCGGGAGCGTGGTCAGGTGGTTGTTCAGGACGATCAGGCGGGAGATGGCGGTGTTCAGGCGCATGGCGGCCATGTCCGCCGTCGTGTCGGCGATCGCGCGGTGCAGCACCTTGAGGGTCTCGACGGACGGCGCCTCGTCGGACACGACGGTCTCGCCGGTCCCCTCGTCGACCACGTTGCGCCACAGCCGCTGCAGGAAGCGCTGCGACCCGACGACCGCGCGGGTCTCCCACGGGCGCGACAGGTCGAGCGGGCCCATCGACATCTCGTACACGCGCAGGGTGTCCGCGCCGTACTCGGCGTACATCTCGTCGGGCGTCACCATGTTCTTCAGCGACTTGCCCATCTTCCCGTACTCACGGTGGACGGGTTCGCCCTGCCAGCTGAAGCCGGTCTCGGAGGCGGTGTCCTCGACGACCTCCTCGGCGGGCACGTACACGCCGCGCGCGTCGGTGTAGGCGTACGCCTGGATGTAGCCCTGGTTGAACAGCTGGTGGAACGGCTCGCCGCTGGAGACGTACCCCAGGTCGTGCAGGACCTTGTGCCAGAACCGCGCGTACAGCAGGTGCAGGACGGCGTGCTCGACGCCGCCGACGTACAGGTCGACGCCGCCGATCGAGCCGGGCTTCTGCTCACCGTGCCCCGGGCCCATCCAGTACTGCTCGAGCCCGGCGTCGACCACCTGGGTCTCGTTCGTGGGGTCCAGGTAGCGCAGGTAGTACCAGCAGGAGCCGGCCCAGTTGGGCATGGTGTTGGTGTCACGGCGGTACTGCTTCGGCCCGTCGCCCAGGTCGAGCGTGACGTTCACCCAGTCCTCGTTGCGGCCCAGGGGCGGCTCGGGGGTGGAGTGCGCGTCGTCGGCGGCGAACGTGCGCGGCGAGTAGTCCGGCACCTCGGGCAGGTTCACCGGCAGGGCGGACTCCGGGACGGCCAGCGGCAGGTCGTGCTCGTCGTAGACGATCGGGAACGGCTCGCCCCAGTAGCGCTGCCGGCTGAACAGCCAGTCCCGCAGGCGGTAGTTGATGACACCCTCACCGACGCCCTTGGCCGACAGCCAGTCGGTGATCGCGGCCTTGGCGTCGGCGACCCCCAGACCGTCCAGGCTGATCTCCTCGTTCGAGGAGTTGATCGCGGTGCCGTCGCCGGTGCGCGCGCCGGGTCCGGTGCCCTCCGGGGCGTCGATCGTGTAGATCACCGGCAGGTCGAAGGCCTCGGCGAACGCGAAGTCGCGCGCGTCTCCGCCGGGCACGGCCATGATCGCGCCGGTCCCGTACCCCATGAGCACGTAGTCGGCGGTGAACACGGGCAGCAGCTGGCCGTTGACCGGGTTCGCGGCCAGGTGGCCCGTGAACACGCCGGTCTTGCGACCCGCGTCGGCCTGGCGCTCGACCGCGGTCTTGGCTGCGGTCTCCGCGCGGTAGGACGCGACGGCGTCCGCCGGTGTGCGGTGCCCACCGGTCCACACGTCCTTGGTGCCGTCCGGCCAGGCCGTGGGCACCTCGTCCAGCAACGGGTGCTCCRGGGCGACGACGACGAACGTGGCACCGAACAGGGTGTCCGGGCGGGTGGTGAACACCTCGACCTGGTCGCCACCCTGCACCGCGAAACGCACGCGGGCGCCCGACGAGCGACCGATCCAGTTGCGCTGCATCGCCTTGACCTTGTCCGGCCAGTCGATGTGCTCCAGGTCGTCGATCAGGCGGTCGGCGTACGTGGTGATGCGCATGTTCCACTGCCGCAGGCTGCGCTGGAACACCGGGAAGTTCCCGCGCTCGGAGCGCCCGTCCGCGGTGACCTCCTCGTTGGCCAGCACCGTGCCCAGACCCGGGCACCAGTTCACGGGAGTCTCGGAGACGTAGGCCAGCCGGTGCGTGTCCAGCACGCGGCGTCGCGCCACCTCGTCGAGGTCGGCCCACTCGCCGCCGTTCGTGACGCTGCGCGACCCGGACTCGTACTCCGCCACCAGCTCCGCGATCGGGCGGGCGCGACCGACGCCGCCGTCGGGACGCGGGGCGGTCTCGTCGTACCAGGAGTCGAAGATCTGCAGGAAGATCCACTGCGTCCAGCGGATGTAGGCCGGGTCGATCGTGGCGAAGGTGCGGCGCGGGTCGTGCGCCAGACCCAGCCGGCGCAGCTGGCGCGCCATGATCACGATGTTCGCCTCGGTGGTGGTGCGCGGGTGCTGACCCGTCTGCACCGCGTACTGCTCGGCGGGCAGCCCGAACGCGTCGAAGCCGAACGCGTGCAGCACGTTGTCGCCCTGCATGCGCCGGAACCGGCCCACCACGTCCGTGGCGATGTACCCGAGCGGGTGCCCCACGTGCAGGCCCGCACCCGAGGGGTACGGGAACATGTCCATCACGAAGTACGCCGGCTGCGCCGGGTCCGCGTGCCGGCCGTCCCCGTCGGTGAGACCGCCCACGGGGTCGGCCGCGAAGAACGTGCCGCGGTCCGCCCACTCGTCCTGCCAGCGCAGCTCGATCTGGCGCGCGAGCTCCGGGGTGTACCGGAACGGGACGTCGTCGGTGGCAGTGGTGGCGGTGGGGGCGTCCGGCGAGGTCACCCGGCGAGTTTACCGACCGCGAGTCGGGGCGCCGTACCCGACCGGGTGGCGTGGGACGCGCGGTCGTATGCTCCGGACATGTCGGACAGCACGCCGTCGTCGGCTCCCCCCTCGTCCGCCGCCGACCTGGCCGCCCTGCGTGCAGCGGCCGCCCAGGCCGCCGCAGAGGCTGCGGAGGCGAAGGCACTGGCAGCCGCAGCCGCGMTCGCGGCGGCCGAGGCAGCGGCCGCGGCCGCAGAAGACAGCGACCCCGCGGCGGCTCCGGCGGCCGCCGCTCCGGCGGACGTGCCGGCGCTGTCCGAGCACGCCGCGCAGATCGTCGCGGGGTACACGTTCGCCGGGCCGATGCTCCCGGTCGGTGCTCTGGTCGAGGACGACGTCGCGATCCCCGGCGCCCCGGTCGGCATCCCGCTCGCGATGATGAACCGCCACGGACTGGTCGCCGGCGCGACCGGKACCGGCAAGACGAAGACCCTCCAGGTGCTGACCGAGGGCCTGTCGGCCGCGGGTGTGCCGGTCTTCGTCGCGGACATCAAGGGCGACCTGTCCGGGCTGGCCGTCCCCGGGGCGTCGAACGAGAAGCTGCTGGCACGGACGGCGAGCCTCGGGCAGCCGTGGGCGGCGACGGCGTCACCGGTGGAGTTCCTCAGCCTCGGCGGGCTGGGCGAGGGGTCGCCGGTGCGGACGACGGTCACCGACTTCGGGCCGCTGCTGCTGGCCAAGGTGCTCGGGCTGAACTCGACGCAGGAGTCGAGCCTCGGCCTGATCATGCACTGGGCGGACACGCAGGGGCTGGCGCTGCTGGACCTCAAGGACCTGCAGGCGACGATCGCCTACCTGGTCAGCGACGAGGGCAAGCCGCTTCTCAAGGGCATCGGCGGGCTGTCGGCGGCGACCGCGGGCGTGATCCTGCGCGAGATCGTGTCGCTGCAGGGACAGGGGGCCGACGCGTTCTTCGGCGAGCCGGCGTTCGACGTCTCCGAGCTGCTGCGGACCGCCCCCGACGGCCGCGGCGTGGTCAGCGCGCTCGAGCTGCCGGCGGTCCAGGACCGGCCGGCGCTGTTCTCGACGTTCCTCATGTGGCTGCTGGCCGAGCTGTTCCAGGCGCTCCCCGAGGTGGGCGACCCCGACAAGCCGAGGCTCGTGTTCTTCTTCGACGAGGCGCACCTGCTGTTCACGGGGGCGTCGGGCGACTTCCTCACGCAGGTGACGCAGACGGTCCGGCTCATCCGGTCGAAGGGTGTCGGCGTCTTCTTCGTCACGCAGAGCCCGAAGGACGTGCCCGCCGACGTGCTGGCCCAGCTGGGCAACCGCGTGCAGCACGCCCTGCGCGCGTTCACCCCGGACGACGCGAAGGCCCTGCGGGCGGCCGCCCGGACGTTCCCGACCTCGCCCTACGACCTGGAGCAGCTGCTGCAGTCGCTGGGCACCGGCGAGGCCGTGGTCACGGTCCAGTCGGAGCGCGGCACGCCGACGCCGGTGGCGTGGACCCGGTTGCGGGCGCCGCAGTCGTCGATGGAGCCGATGCCCGCCGCCGACCTGGCCGCGGCGGTCACGGCCTCCCCGCTGTCGGGCCGGTACGCGGTCGCCGTGGACCGCGAGTCGGCGTACGAGCTGCTCGCGGTGCGGGCCGCGGACGCGCAGGAGGCGGCACGCAAGCAGCAGGAGGCCGAGGAGGCGCAGGACCGTGCCGAGGAGGCGGCACGGGAGGCGAAGCGGGCCGCGCCGCGCAGGTCGTCCAGCCGGACCAGCCCGTTGGACAGCCTGCTGCGGTCAGCGGGCACTCAGCTCGGGCGTGAGATCACGCGCTCGATCTTCGGGACCCGCCGGCGCTGACAGGACCGGGACGGGACCGCGCCCGAAGACCAGCACGACGACGAGCCCCACCGCGGTCAGTCCGGCGCCCACCCAGGCCGGAGCGAGGTACCCGAACCCGGCGGCGATGACCAGACCGCCGGCGAACGCCCCGGCCGCGTTGCCCAGGTTCAGGGCGGAGTGGCACAGCGCCGCACCGAGGGAGGGCGCGGCGGGCGAGACGTCCATCAGCCGTGTCTGGAGTGACAGCCCGAGCACCTGCGACGTGACGCCGAGCAGGACGAGCGCGAGCACGGCGGGCACCGGGTACGCGCCGACCAGGGCGATGGCGACCAGCACGACGATGGTCGCGATCATCGAGCCGATCACGGTACCCAGCACCGACCGGTCCGCGAGCCGCCCGCCGACCACCGTCCCGATCGTCATGCCGATCCCATACAGGGCGAGCACCAGCGGCACGAGCCCGAGGCCCAGCCCCGTCACGTCGGTGAGCAGCGGCTTGACGTAGGAGTACACGGCGAACATGCCGCCGAACCCGACGGCACCCGCGCCGAAC
This sequence comes from Cellulomonas sp. P5_C5, assembly GCF_054049655.1. Lineage (NCBI taxonomy): Bacteria > Bacillati > Actinomycetota > Actinomycetes > Micrococcales > Cellulomonadaceae > Cellulomonas > Cellulomonas sp. P5_C5. Next base: position 5,708 of record NZ_JBFULY010000027.1, read on the forward strand.
GCGATCCAGAGCCGCCGGTTGCGCAGGGCAGCGAGCTCGGTGCGGACGGTGGTGCCCGGGGGCGACGGCAGCGACGGCGTCCACGCGTGCAGCGCGGCGAGAGTGATCAGCCCGAGCACGCCGACGCCGACGAACGCCCAGCGCCAGCCGACGGCCTGCCCCAGGATCGCCGAGAGCGGGACGCCGACGGCGCACGCGACCGTGAGGCCGGCCATCATCGCGGCCACCGCCCGGCCCCGCCGCTCGGGGCCCACGACGGCGGTGCCCATGACCGCACCGACCCCGAAGTACGCGCCGTGCGGCAGCCCGGCGAGGAACCGCGCGAGCACGAGCCAGCCCATGCTCGGCGCGAACGCGGACAGGACGTTGCCCACCGTGAACGCGACCATGAGCAGCAGGAGGAGCCGGCGCCGGTCGAGGCGGGCGCCGAGGGCCGCGAGCGTCGGGGCGCCGATGACGACCCCGAGCGCGTAGGCGGTGATCGCGTGCCCGGCGACGGGGATCGAGACGCCCAGGTCGCCGGCGATCTCGGGCAGCAGGCCCATCGTCGCGAACTCGGTGGTGCCGATGCCGAAGCCGCCGAGGGCGAGGGCGAACAGCGCGGCGCGTGCGCGTGCGGGCGACAGCGTGACCAACGAGCCCTCCGGACGAATCGATTCGATCGCGATACGGAGTGCGCCGTCGTCAGCTCCGGTGGATGCCGCTCAGCGTACGGGGTTCCCGGCGACCGGGACCAGCCAGATGGCGCGCGCGGCCACCTCGCCGAGGTCGACCGTCGCACCGGCGACCCGCACCGAGATCACCCCGGCGACGGTGCGGCGCTCGACGACGGTGACCGGCGCGTCGAGCAGCAGGTCGACCGACTCCAGGTAGCGCAGCAGCCCGGGGTCCGCGTCGGAGATCCGCGCGACCGCCCACTCCCCCGGTGCCACGTCCCACAGGACGCTGGCCGCGGGGATGTCGAGGGAGCCGTCGGAGCCGGGGATCGGGTCGCCGTGCGGGTCCCGGGTGGGGTGGCCGAGCCGGGCCGAGAGCCGCTCGACGAACAGGTCGGAGACCGCGTGCTCCAGCACCTCGGCCTCGTCGTGGACCTCGTCCCAGCCGTACCCGAGCATCTCCACGAGGAAGGTCTCGATCAGCCGGTGCCGGCGGACGACCGCGAGCGCGTGCCGCTCGCCGTCGGCGGTGAGCTCGAMGGCGCCGTAGGGCTCGTGGGTGACCAGGCCGCTGTCGGCGAGCCGTCGGACGGTCTCCGAGACGGTGGAGGCCCCGACGCCGAGGCGGGTGGCCAGCATCTTCGTGGTGACGGGTTGCTCCGACCACTCGCGGGCCGACCAGACGACCTTGAGGTAGTCCTGCGTGACGGCGCTCAGCTCGGGTGTCGTCGGAGTGCTCACGGCGTCCAGCGTAGGGCGCTCACCAGCCGTCGACGCTCCAGTGCCACGGCTCGCCGGGCAGGTTCTCCAGGCCGTAGGCGGCCGCGTTCTGGGTGAGCCACAGGAACGCCGGCGACCCGGCGCGCAGCACCTTGCCCCCCACCGTGAAGTCGAGCGCGAGCCCACGCTCGTGTCGGGAGGTGCCCGGCGGCGCGGTCTGGGGGCGGCAGGCCACGACGGTGGGGTCGGCCTCGGTCGGGCTGCAGTTGGCGGCGCGCAGCGCGATCTGCTGGCTGGAGCTGCGCCAGCCCCAGGCGCGCAGGTCGATGCCGTCGGCCCGGGCGGCCGTCATCAGGGCGTCGAGCGCGTCGGCGAGGCACGGGTGCACCCGCACCCCGGACGCGGTGACCACCGTGTCGTCCTGCGGGACGGGTGCGGACACGTCGTCGCAGTCGGTCTCCACCTGGCGGCTCGTCATCAGCTCCACCGGGACGTCGACCCGCCACAGCTCCTGCCCCGTCGGCGCGCTCAGCAGCAGCGCACCCTCCTCGAGGCGGAGCGTCGCGCCCGGGTGGCCCGGTGTCGCGCTGGCCCACAGGACACCACCGTCGGCGCCGGTCAGCACGACGTTCCCGTCCTCCTGGACGGCCAGCGCAGTCCCACCGGGCGCTTCCGCGGTCCACACGACGGTCTCGTCGTAGGCGAGCACGAGCCCGTCAGCGCCCAGCTGCAGGTGCAGGTGCCCGTCCGGGGAGGTCAGCCGGCTGTCCACGGCCAGCGGCACACCGCTGACCAGCGAGGACGGGCCGATCACGGTCCCGGTGCTCCACACGGCGGCTCCGGCGGGGTCGTACAGGACGAGGTCGCCGTCGTCCTGCAGGACGAGCGACGACCCGGGGTGCCCGGCGGTACGGCTGCGCCACAGGCGGTCACCGTCCGGGTCGGTGACGACGAGGTTGCCGTCCTCGCCCAGGGTCAGTGTGGAACCCGGCTGGGTGGTGCCCGTCGACCACCGGGTCGCGGCGTCCGGGCCGAGCAGGGCGACGTCACCGTCGTCGAGCACGACGAGCGTCTGGCGCCCGTCCGGCGAGGACAGCGCGTCACCGGGCGCGAGGACCGCACCCGACGAGAGGATCGACGGCCGGACGGCCGTGCCGGACTCCCACACCTGCGCACCCTGCGGGTCGAGCACGACGAGGTTGCCGTCGTCCTGCAGGACGAGCCGCGACCCGACGGTCGCGGGTGCGTCCGGGCGCCAGCCGACGGTGCCGTCCGGGGAAGTCAGCGCCACGTCGCCGCTCTCCGCGACGACCAACGACGAGCCGGGTGCCGCGGGGTCGGACACCCAGCGCGGATCGGGTTCGGCGCCGAAGAGTGCGAGCACCCCGTCGGGCTGGACCACGAGGGTCTGCGTCCCGTCGGACGAGACGAGCCCTTGCCCGGACAGGAGCGACTCGCCGGGGCGCAGCTCCCCCTCGCCGGAGGCGGCGGAGGCCGACGGGGCGAGCACGAGGGTGCCGACGAGGACGCACGCGCTGATCAGCGCGGCGCGAACGGCGGGACGCGCCAGCGCGTCCCGCTCCCGACCGCTCACCGTCGCGGCTCCCCGGGTCACCCGTCCACCCCCTCGCACGGACCGACCTGACAGGAGCTCAGGTCGGCACGCATCCCCACCCTAGGTCAGGGTGACGCAGATCACACGGGTGAAGGACCGGCAACCTGCGGCGCGATCGGCCCGGGCCACTGCAGCCGGGGTGAGACGGACGCCGTGGCGTCGGGACGCACCTGGACCAGCTGGTAGTCGACGAACCGCAGGGTGTCGGGATCCCACCGCAGCACGGTCATCTCCGCGACGCCGTGCAGAGGCCCGACGGTCGCCTGGCCGAGCGTCGCGCCGGCCGTGCTCGAGCTGATGTACCGGACGGCGCGCCCCACGCGTTCCGGCCCGTAGCGACGGTGCAGGTGCCCCGAGATCTGCGCGGGGACGCAGCCGTCGTCCAGCGCCTGCTGGCCGACCGCAGGGGTGTGGATGAGCAGCAGGTCGACACCCTCGGCGTCCTCGCACGCGACCTCGGCGAGCCGCTGCGCCTCCTCGGCCGCGGTCTCCTTGCCCGCCTGCGCGGTGCCGCCGGCCCCGACCCGCGTCGCGTTCGGGTCGCTGTCGCCGAGGATCCGCAGCCCGCCCACCTCGACGACGGAGCCGTCGAGCACGGTGGCACCGGCGCGCGCGTAGTTCTTCGACGTCTCGGCGGAGTCGTGGTTGCCCGGCGACGTCACCAGCTCGACCCCGTCGGGCACCGCGCGTGCGAACGTCGTCACGCAGTACTGCTCGACCGACGTGCCGTTGATCGTCGTGTCGCCCGCGTCGAGGACCACGTCGGCCTCCGACCCCTCCACGACGGTGCGGATCAGCGGGGCCATCCCGACGTTGCAGTGCAGGTCGGAGACGACGACGAGCGTCACCAGGTCCTCGTCGTCCGCCGCCTCGCTCGCACGGGGCGACGGGCTGTCGGTCGAGGACGGCTCGGCGGCGGCGTCGAGGAGCTCCTGGCGCTCGTCCCAGGCGGCCTGCAGCGACGCGTTCGCCTCCGCGTAGAACTTCTCGTTCTTGCGCAGCTCCGCGATGACCTGTCCGCCGTAGGTGTCGATGACACCGCCGAGCCGGCCCGTCACCCGCGCCCCTTCCAGCGGCGTTCCGTCGAACACCGACGACGCCCGCTGCGACACCGGCGGCCGGTCCCGCCGCCCGACGCTGGAGGTCAGGACGGTGCCGACGAGCGCGATCGCCACGACCCCGACGACCACCGACCGCAGGTGGGGCTGCAGCCGGTCGTGCAGCTCCGCCCGTCGCGCCGCCCCGACCAGGAGCCGGCCCAGGTACCACCCCCCGACCAGGACGGCGAGCGCCAGCGCGGAACGTCCGAGCGCATCCGCGCCCAGCGCCCGCGCCACGTCCTGGATGGTCGCCTGCGGACCGGAGAAGAACTGCAGGTAGCTCTGCAGGTCGCCGCTGAGCGCCGCCAGGGTGCGTGCCTGGTTCAGCTCGGTGACCGATGCCGGGATCTCCTGCACGGTGACCCGGACGCCGAGGGTCAGGGGCAGCGGCGAGTCGATCTCGAGCGTGCCCAGCGGGCCGAGGTCGATGGTCACCGTGTCGTCCGTGGTGACGTCGTACCGGGCCTCGTGCGGGCCGAGGCTGCTCTCGACGGACGCCGTCGTGATCCCGAACGTGAGCGCGACGAGCAGAGCGGCGACCAGCAGGACGACCCGCGGCCACCATCGTCGCTCGGCGCTCACGTCCGGGCTGCTCGGGTCGCTCATCGCACCCGAGCCTATGCGGGAGCCGGCACGTCAGCCCTGCGCGTCGCGCCAGGCCACCCACTCGGCCGCGAGCGACAGGTCGTAGTCCGGACCGCCGGTGCCGACCGTGAACAGCGTCGCGCCGGCCGCGACGAGCGCGTCCGCGACCTCGCTCGGGGGCGCCCCGACGCCGATGGACCGCTCGACCAGGGAGGCCGTGTCCCGGCCGACCTCGGCACCGTGCTCGTCGAGGATCGCGCTCTTGCGGGTCAGGGTGTCGACGTTGCCGAACGAGTGCCACAGGTCGGCGTGCTCCGCGACGACGCGCAGCGTCTTGCGCTCACCGCCACCACCGATCATCACGGGGATCTGGCGCGTCGGGACCGGGTTCGACGCCGCCCAGCGTGCCGTGATGCGCGGCATCGCCTGCGCCAGGTCCGCGATCCGCGATCCTGCGGTGCCGAACTCGTAGCCGAACTGGTCGTAGTCCTTCTCGAACCAGCCCGCACCGATCCCGAGGATCAGGCGGCCGCCGCTGATGTGGTCGACCGTGCGGGCCATGTCCGCCAGCAGCTCGGGGTTCCGGTAGGAGTTGCACGTCACCAGCGCGCCGATCTGGACGCGGCTGGTCTGCTCCGCCCACGCGCCGAGCATCGTCCAGCACTCGAAGTGCTTGCCGTCCGGGTCGCCGGAGAGCGGGAAGAAGTGGTCCCAGTTGAAGATGATGTCGACACCGAGGTCCTCGGCGCGGCGCACCGCGTCACGGATCTGGGCGTAGTCGGCGTGCTGGGGCTGGAGCTGGACTCCGATGCGGATGGGATGCGTCATGGAGTCGAGCCTACGGACGCTCCCGCCCCGTCGCTGGTTCGGGCAGCGGACAGGATCTGACCTCTTCTCGCGGGAGGCTGGGTCCACGACCTCACCGAAGGAGTTCCCATGGACATGAAGCTCGAGCTCGTCCCGGTTCCCGTGACGGACATCGACCGCGCGAAGGCGTTCTACGTCGACCAGGTGGGCTTCGTCGCCGACCACGACATCCCGGTCGACGAGAGCCTGCGGTTCGTCCAGCTCACCCCGCCGGGATCGGCGTGCTCGATCGTGCTCGACGTGAACATGACCTCGATGCCCGCCGGAGCGCAGCAGGGTCTGCAGGTCGTCGTGGACGACGCGGACGCCACCTACGCGTACCTGGTCGGTCGCGGGGTCGCGGCCGAGCCCGTGGTCGACTACCCGTGGGGGCGGTTCACGTTCTTCGCCGACCCCGACGGCAACCGCTGGGCCGTGCAGCAGATCATCCGCGGGTAGGCGTCGCCGTCGCCGCGATCAGCAGCTCCGCCGCCGCGCGGACCTGCTCGATCTGGTCGGGGGTCAGCCCGAGTCCCTCGACCATGGCTCCGGGGATCCCGACGGCCGAGGCGCGCAGGGCGCTGCCGTCGTCCGTCACGACGATGTCGAGCGCGCGCTCGTCGTCGGTGGCGCGCTCGCGACGGACGAGCCCCAGGACCTCCAGGCGCTTGACCAGCGGCGACGCCGTGGCCGGCTCGAGGTGCAGCAGGGCGGCGAGGTCCTTGAGCGAGAGCCGGCCGTACTGCCAGAGCGCGAGCATCGCGAGGTACTGCGGGTGCGTCAGGCCGAGCGGCTCGAGCAGGGGACGGTAGAACGCGACGAGGCTGCGGGCGGCCGCGGACATGGTCAGGCAGACCTGGGCCTCGACGGCGAGCGGATCGTCCATGTCGCCAGCATAGATCGTGTGCATATAGTTAGGGCACGAACTAGCGAGGAGCGCTCGTGCCGAAGAAGCGACGCMGTGACATGACCGAGTGGTGGCTGACGTACCTGGGTCCCGCGCAGGTGGGCAACATCCGCGGTCCGCGCAAGGAGCTCACCGACGACGAGGTCGCCCGCGACACCGAGCTCCAGCAGCAGTTCGACCGCGTGGTCGACGCCCGCGGCCGGACGTTCCTGGTCGAGCGACCGGTCCAGCGCAGGGTTACTGGTAGCTGACGAGGTCCGGCACGGGCTGGACCTGGTACGTCTGCACCGGGTCCAGCATCGGGACGTCCTCGTCGTAGAAGTTCTTCCACCCCCAGTGCACGGGCGGCGCGTCCGCGTGCAGCGCGCTCCAGGTCCCCGCCTTGGCCGGCTGCGAACCCTGGCCGTCGACGTGGATCACCATCGCCAGCTCGTCGTGGGACGTGTCGAGCCGCGCGCGCTCCTGGATCATCCGGCCGGCGAACTGGTGCAGGACGAACATCTTCTGCGGCAGGGCGCGCTGGGCCGTGAACTCCGCCAGCCACGCCGAGACGCCGTTGACCTCGTCGACGCCGACGGAGCCGATCTGGCGCAGGTGCACCTGGTCCGGGGCGAGCCGCCACTCCGGGTCGAGGGCGAGCCCGACGTACCGGAGGGCGAGGAGCTCGGCGTACTGCTGCGCCTGCGTGAGGAAGTCGGTGCGCCCCGGCTGCAGGTCGAGCACGACCGCCATGCCCGCGGCACCCGCGGCCTCCACCAGGGGACGCAGCTCCTCGACGGGCCGCTCCTGCGAGTAGTTGCCGTCGTCCCCCGGGCCGGCCGACGCGATCGTGGCGATGATCTCCACGGCGGGCACGACGACGTCCGTGGTGAGCGTGCGGTACGGCGCCGCGGTCGCGTCGGCGCGGGCCAGCGTCGCGGGCACGTCCTGCTCCCCCAGCACCCCGAGCGCCTTCGAGCCCGGCGTGCCGTAGAGCGCGACGTACTTCTTGCCCGGGACGCCCGGGACCTGCGGGAAGACGAGCTGGCCGCCGCCGCCCAGGAGCACGCCGGTCGACGCGGTGGCGACGCGTCCTGCCAGCTGGTCCGCCGGGCCGAACGCGGACCCGAGCGCGATCGTGCGGTCCGGGGCGGCCGCGGCGAGCGCCTGGACCCCGGGCGTCGTGGCACGCGGGTCACCGCCGGGCACGTCGAGCACCGGGACCCCGGCGGCCCGCAGGGTAGCCAGCGCGGCGAGCGGGTCGACGCCGACCCCGGTGAGCGCGACCGTCGCGGAGACGGCCGCGGGCGGGCGGACCTGCGGGAGCACCACGACCGGCGACGGGCTCGACGACGGCGACCGGGTCGGGGCGGGGGCGGGGGCGGGCGTCGTGCTCGGGGTCGGGGTCGGTGCGCCGGGGACGACGAGCACAGGAGGTCGCGGTCCGGTGAGCGCGCGGACGGCCACGGTCTCCTGGCCGGCGGGCACCTCGGCGGAGGCCGCGAACCGCGCCCCGGTCACCGACCGCAGGAGCTCCGCGCCCGCGCCGGCAGGGACGGGTACGACGGCCACGGCACTCGGCGGTGCCAGGGTCACGGCACCCACCGCGAGCACGGCCTGCGCGTCGAGCCGCACGAGCTCCGCGAGCAGCGGGGCAGGGTCGATCGCGGGTCCGGTCAGCAGGACCGGGGCACCGAGCGCCACGGCCGCGGAGGCGGCGGTGAGCTGGGCGGCGACGTCGTCGACGGGCGCGACGACCACGACCGGCGCGGTCACGAAGACCGCGCGCGACGCCTCGAGCGCGGCGTCCTGCGGCGTGGCCGCCGGGAGGACGGTCGCGACCTCGGCGGGGGCCCCGACCTGCGCGGACACGGGGGTCGGCGTCGGGGTCGGCGCGGGTGACGGAGTGACCGTCGTCGTCGCGGTGGGCTCGACCGGGACGCCGTCGTCGGTGCACCCGGCGAGCGCGAGGAGGGCCACCACGACGGGCAGGAGCGCGACGGACGCAGCACCTCGTCGGCCCATCGGCACGGGTTCTACCTCCTGGTCGCGGTCGCCTGCCAGCATACGAGGGCCCACCAGGCGGACCTCGCTTCCCTCCCGGACGGTGGCCGGGCTAGGTTCGTCGCCGACAAGCCCCCGGGGAGCGCAGGAGCGCTGAGAGTGCGGCCGGACACCACGTCCCACCCGCAGACCCGTGGAACCTGATCTGGTTCACGCCAGCGTAGGGAGCAGGGCACTGTCGTCGGCTGCGTGCCGGCGGTCGGTCGTCCTCCGGGCCGGTCGCGCCGCGGCGCGCTCCTCCGGTGGACCCCGTCCGTCTCGCGCCGCCGGCGACCTCGTGCGGCTGCCCGGGGGTCCACCGCGACACACCGGAGGTCCCTGGTGACAAGCACGACGCACTCGACCGTTGCCCCGCCCGACCGACGAGCCACCGAGCTCGGGGTCGGCGCCCGCTTCTCGCTGCACCCGCACTGCGACGACTACGTCGACGTGATCCTCAGCGCGCTCGCCGCCGCCGACGCCTCCCGCGTGACCGTCAGCACCGACGACGTCTCGACGTTCGTGCGCGGCAGCGAGGCGGACGTCCTGCGGTACGTGTACGAGGTGCTCGCCGCGGCGGGCGGGACCCGCTGGCACGTCGTCGCCCACGTCCTGCTGTCGCGCGGGTGCCCCGGCGAGGTGGCGTGCGAGCTGCCCGACGACGCCCTGCTGGACCGCGTCGCCGTCCCGCAGCTCGCGCCGACCGGGCTGGCCGCGAGCGCGCACTGGGCGCTCTACCCGCTCGACGACACCGGCGGGGACCACCTCGCGCACATCATGACCGCCATCGGCACCGCGGGGTCCGCTGCCACGACGTCGCCCGAGCACTTCGTCACCCGGCTGGACGGGGACCTGGCCGACGTGCTGACGGCCGTCGCGGCGGGCTGGCTGGAGGCCGCCCGCCACGTCCGGCACGTCGTCACGCACGTCACGGTGTCGATGCACTCGCCGTCGGCAGGTGCCCGGTGAACCGCCGTCGGATCTCCCTGTCCGAGCTGGTCCTGCTCGCGGTCCTCGCGGTCGTGTCCGGCTTCGTCTACTGGGCGCTGGTGCAGGCGTGGATCGCGCTCCAGATCGCGATGGGCCCGTTCGGCGACCTCGCGCAGAACGTGCTCATCGGCGGCTGGATGGTCGCCGCGCCGCTCGCGATCTACATCGTGCGCCGACCGGGGGTCGGGATCGTCGTGGAGCTCGCGGCCGCCCTGGTCGAGGTGGTGTTCCTGGCGTCGCCGGTCGGTCCGATGCTGCTGGTCGTCGGACTGGTGCAGGGCGCGGGCGCCGAGCTGGCGTTCACGCTGACGCGGTACCGCCGGTACGACTGGGGCGTCTTCATCGTGTCCGGGGCGCTCGCCGGCCTGGCCAGCACGGTGCTCGGGATGGTCCGGTTCGGCTGGCTCTCGCAGGACTGGTTCGCGTGGCGGCTGGGCCTGCAGGTGGCCAGCGGGATCCTGCTGTGCGGGATCGCGGCGAAGGTGATCGGCGACGCCCTCGCGCGCACCGGCGTGCTGGACAACACCGCGCTCGGTCGAGCCCGCCGCGAGGGAGCGCCGGCCACCGAGCCCATGCCGGTCGCATGATCGAGGTCCGCGGTCTGGGCGTCACCTTCCCCGGCGCCGCGTCCCCGGTGCTGCGGTCGGTGGACCTCGACGTCCGCGCCGGCGAGCAGGTGCTCGTGCTCGCCGGCTCCGGCGCCGGCAAGAGCACGCTCCTGCGGGTGCTGGCCGGGATCGTGCCGCAGGTGGTCGACGCCGAGGTCACCGGCGTCGTCCGGGTGGCCGGGCTCGACGCCACGACGACCCCGACCGCGGACCTGGCCGCCCGGGTGGGCACCCTCACGCAGGACCCGGCGGACCAGCTGTGCCTGCCGACGGTCCTCGACGAGGTCGCGTTCGCGCTGGAGAACCGCGGGGTCGCCCCGGCGCGCATCGGCCCGGCCGTGCACCGCACGCTCGCGTCCGTCGGCGCGGCGCACCTGGCCGGACGCCGCACCGCCGAGCTGTCCGGCGGCGAGGGCCAGCGCATCGCCCTGGCGGCCGCGCTCGTCGCGGACCCGAGCGTGCTCCTSCTCGACGAGCCGACGGCCCTGCTCGACCCGGCCGCCGCGCGGGGCGTGGCAGGTGCGGTGCGCGCGGCGGGTGGCGCGCGGACCACGCTCATGGTCGAGCACCGCCTCGACGAGCTCGGGCAGCTCCCCGGACGGGTGCTCGTCCTCGGTCCCGACGGCCGGGTCCGCGCCGACGGCCCGACGGACCAGGTGCTGCGCGACGACGCCCGGGCGCTCGCCGCCCTGGGCACGTGGCTCCCGCTGTCCGCCGAGCTGGCGGCCGCAGGCGTCGGGTCGCTCGATCGCCTCACCGTCGGTCCGACCCCCGCGTCGGTGCCGGGCGCACGCGTGCTCGGCGCGCGCGGGCTCCGCGTCCGGCGTGGGCGGCGGACGGTCCTGGACGGGGTGGACCTCGACGTCCACGCCGGCAGGGTGACCGCCGTGGTCGGCCTCAACGGGTCCGGCAAGAGCTCGCTGCTCCTCGCCCTCGCCGGGCTGCTGCCCTCCGACGGGACCGTGACGGGCGGCTCGGTGGGGCTGGTGTTCCAGCACCCCGAGCACCAGCTCCTCGCCCGCAGCGTCCGCGACGAGCTCGCGTGGGGTCCGCGCCGCGCGCGGCTGCCGGACGTCGACGACCGCGTGTCGGCCGCCCTGGACGCCTACCGCCTCACCGGCCTGGCGGACCGCGACCCGTTCCGGCTGTCCGGCGGGCAGCAGCGCCGGCTGTCGCTGGGAGCGATGGCCGTGTGCGGGCACGACGTGCTGCTGGCCGACGAGCCGACGTTCGGGCAGGACCGGCACACGTCCGCCGCCTGCGCGGACGCCCTGCGCCGGCTCGCCGACGAGGGCCGGGGCGTCGTGCTCGTGACGCACGACCTGCGGCTCGTCGGGGAGGTCGCCGACGACGTGCTGCTCCTGCGCGACGGGCACACCCTCGCGCACGGCCCGGTCGACGCCGTGCTCGCCGACGACGCCCTGCTCGCCCGCGCCGGGCTCCCACTGCCCGCGGTGCTCGCCGCGTGCCGGACCACCGGCCACCCCGTGCGCGCGGTCCTGCAGTCGCTGCGCGCGGCGGCCGCGCCGACGGCGGTCCCGGCGTGAGCGGCCTCGGGCGCGCCCTGCCCCACGACTCCGTCCTGCACCGGCGCAACCCCACCGTCAAGCTCGCCGTCTTCCTGGTCGTGTCGCTCGTCGTGCTGGTCCCGGTGGACCCGTGGACGCCGCTGGCGCTGCTGGTCGTCGCCGCGCCCGCCGTCGCGCTGGCGGGCCGGATCCCGTGGGCGACCCTCGGCCGCGCGGCGGTGCTCTTCGGCCCGTTCGCGTTCTCGCTGCTCGCCGTGAACGCCGTCACGCGCGACGGTCCGCCGGTCGCCGAGGTGCTCGGTCTGCAGGTGACCCGCACCGGGCTGGCGATCGGGGCGGCCCTGGCTCTGCGGACCGTCCTCGTCGGCACCCTCGCCGTCGCGTTCACGCTCACCACCGACGGCGCCCGGCTCATGACCAGCCTGCACCAGCACGCCCGGCTGGGTGCGCGCCCGACGTTCGCGGTGCTCGCCGGCTACCGCGTGCTGGAGGACCTGCCCGTGCGGTGGACGACGATCCGGCAGGCGCAGTCGGTGCGCGATCCCCGCCGTCGACGGGGCACCCTGCCCGGCGACCCCGGGTCGCTGTCCCGCGCGGCGTTCGCGCTGCTCGTCGTCGCGCTCCGGCAGGGCGAGCGGATGGCGATCGCGATGGAGACCCGTGGTCTGGGCTCCGGTCCGCGGACGGTGCACCGGCCCGTCGCGCTGGATCGTCGGGACGGGGCCTTCGCCGCACTCGTGCTCGGCGGGTGCCTGCTCGTGCTGCTCGTCTCGTGGCGCTGCGAGGTGCTGCGGACGTGGTCGACCGTCTGACGTGCCGGGCGGGAGGGCGGGGAGCGTGCCAGGCTCGACAGATGGGATCCGCCGTGGAGGTCGTGCAGGCGTACGTCACGGCCCAGGTCGAGCGGCTGCTCGCCGCCGTCCCCGGTGTCCGGGACGGCGACGACGACGCCGTGCACGACGCCCGGGTGGCCACCCGGCGGCTGCGCGCGGCGCTGTCGGTGTACCGCCCGGTGCTGGACCGCTCCGTCTCGGACCCGGTGAGCGACGAGCTGGCKGACCTCGGCCACGTGCTCGGCGCCGCCCGTGACGCCTACGTCGAGGGCCACGCGCTGCGACGCAGGCTCGCGCACGAGGACCCCGCGCTCGTCGTCGGCCCGGTCGAGCGGCGGATCGACGAGGACCGGTCCGCGGCCCGCCTCCAGGCACAGGACCGCGTGGACGCGTGGCTGGCGTCGGCACGCTTCGCCGAGCTCGTCGCGAGCCTCGCGCAGGACCTGCCGGCCGGTGCCCGCGCCTCCCGCTCGGCCGCCGAGGTCCTCCCCCGCCGCGCTCGTCGCGCGTGGGACCGCCTCGACCGCGCCCTGGAGGCCTCCGCGGCGGCCGCTCCCGGGGTGGACCGCGACGAGGCGCTGCACGAGGTCCGCAAGGCGGCGCGGCGCGCCCGGTACGCCAGCGAGGTCGCGGTGGCAGCCGTCGGCGCGCCCGCACGGCGCAGCGCCCGGCGGGCGCACCGCGTGCAGGAGGTGCTCGGGACGCAACACGACGCCGTGACCCGGCAGGAGACGCTGCGGCGCCTCGCCCACCAGGCCGACCTCGACGGGGAGAGCACGTTCACCTACGGCCGCCTGCACGCGCTGGAGCAGCGCGCCGGGGAGGCGGCACGGCACGCGGCCGAGAAGCCCCTGCGCCGGGTGTCCCGACGCGGGCACCGCCGCTGGATGCGCTAGTCCGAGGGGTCGCCCGTGCGGTGGTTGTGGCCGAGGCTCTGCAGGAACCGCGGGCCGTCGGCGGCGAGCTCGGCGACGTACGCGGCCGCCCACGTGCCGTACGGCGCCCCGGCGAGCGCGTCGTTGGAGAACCGCGGGTCCGAGGTCACCTCGGTGATGCAGAAGTCGGGGATGGTCAGGTCCGTGACCGGGCCGCCGCGCTCCACCTCGGCGATCATCAGCGGCGCGTTGCCGCCCGTGAACGTGTCCACCACCCAGCCGTCGTCGCCCAGCCACACCGAGTGGCGGGTCTTGGCCACGCGGGCGCCGCCCCGGCGGACCAGCTCGATCCCGACGGAGACGTCGAGCTCGCGCTCCGCCTCGTAACGGGTGCCCTCGTTCATCGGGCCCTTCACGGTGATGGCGCAGAAGTCCATCTGGTCGGCGTACCGGTCGAGGATCGCCAGCTCGTCCAGGCCACGGTCCAGGACCAGCCCCTCGACGGTCGCCTGCACCCGGACGCGGACGGCGAACCCGGCGTCGGCCAGGACGTAGCTCTGCACGATGAGAGCCGGGGACGCGTCGAGCAGGTCGCCGGGCACGTCGCGCGCCCAGAAGCGACGCTCGAACTCGAAGTCGCCGTACCCCGTGTCGCTCACCCTCCGAGGGTATCGGCCGAGGTCACCACGGGCGTGCACATCGACCGCCCGTCGCCTACTCGGTGCTCACCGCCTCGAGCACGGGCAGTCGCGCGGCGCGGACGGCCGGCCAGAGCGCGGCCACCACCCCGACCACCACGGCGAGCGCCAGCATGAGCGCGAGGCTCGCCCAGGGGACCGCGAGCGTCCGCAGTCCCACGTCCGCGAACACCGTGGGCAGCGTCGCGGCGAGCGCGACCCCCATGACCAGCCCGACGGTGGTGCCGAACACCGCGGTGAGCACCGACTCCAGCGTGATCGTGCTGCCCAGCTGGAGGCGGCCCAGGCCGACCGCGCGCAGCAGCCCGATCTCACGGGTGCGCTCGATGACGGACAGCGCGAGCGTGTTCACGATGCCGAGCACCGCAATGACGACCGACAGCCCCAGCAGGGCGTAGAGGATCACGAGCACGCGGTCCACCTGCGCGGCGAGGTCCGAGACGAACTCCTCGCTGTCCATGACGGAGACGACGACGTACGGGCGGACGGCCGCGGTGAGCTCGTCGCGCAGCGCCTCCACGTCCGCCCCGTCCACCGCCGTGACGAAGACCGTGGTCACCCGCTGCTCGTCGGGCGGGAACAGCGGGTCGAGCACCTCCTGCGACACGACGAACGGCACGCCGAACGCGGGCGAGTCGATGACCGCGCCGATCGTGAGCGTCGTGGCGCCCGACGAACCGACGAGCTCGAGCTCCTGGCCGAGCGACCAGTCCTCGTCGTCCATCGTGGTCCGTTGCACGGCGACCTCACCGGCTGCGAGCGCGGCGGGGAAGTCGCCCTCGACCACGTCGGTCCGGATGCTGCGCCCGACGGCCGTCGGGTCGATGCCGGTCACCGCGAACGGGGTGTCGTCCACCAGCACGCTGGCGGTCGCGAACGTGTCGGCCGCCTGCACGTCGGGCAGCGCCCGGACGTCGACCACCGCCTGCTCCGGCACGGTGCCCTGGGCGGCGCCGCGCAGGATGTAGTCGGTGGTCGCCTCCTGCGTGACGATGGCGCTGGTCGACGCCTGGGTGGTCGCCGCGATCACGGCGGCAGCGCCGACGAGGGCCATCCCGACCATGAGGGCCCCCGCCGTGTTCGCGGTGCGCCGGGGGTTGCGGGTGACGTTGCCGCGCGCGAGCGGACCCACGGGACGCCAGCCGGCGAACGGGAGGGCGGCTACTCGCAGGAACCCCCGCGCCAGCACCGGCGACGCGGCGAGCACGCCGAGAACCACGGCGCCCGCACCGATCCCGAGCATCGCTCCCGCGTGGTCCGCCGTCGGGTCGAGCAGCGCGAGGACCACCGCGGCGACCCCCAGCGCCACCAGCACGATCCCCACGACCGCGCGCCGGCTCAGGGAACGCTCCGGCAGCGTGACCTCGTCGCGCAACGCCTCCACCGGTGGGACCAGCGCCGCGCGACGGGCCGGCAGGGCCGCGGCCAGCACGCTCACCAGGGTGCCCACGAGCACGGACACCATCAGGGTGAAGCCGTCCAGCGGCACCCGGCCGGTGAGCTCCATGCCGAACCTGCCGAGCACCTCGCGCAGCACGACGACGAGACCGAGCCCGCCCGCGACGCCGAGGACCGCACCGACCACGCCGACGATCGCGGCCTGCAGCACGATCGAGGTGAACACCTGCAGCGGGGACGCGCCGACCGCGCGCAGGAGGGCCAGCTCGCGCGTCCGCTGCCGGACCCACATGGAGAACGTGTTGGCGATGATGAAGCCGCCGACGAACAGCGAGACGCCCGCGAACACGAGCAGGAACGTCGTGATGAACCCGAGCACCGTGAGGATGTTCGCGGTGGACTGCTCCCGCACCTCGTCCCCGGTGACCGCCTCCGCCGGAGTGCCGCTGGACGCCAGGACGGGGGTCAGCCGGTCGACCAGCTGCTGCTCGGTCAGCCCGTCGTCCGCCAGCACGGAGATCGTGGCGACCGTGCCGTCCGGCGCGAACACGGCCTCGGCGGTCGCCGGGTCGAGGAAGACCACGGTCGCACCGGCCAGCGCCGCACCGAGACCGATCTCGCCCACGACCGTGACGGGGAGGACCTCACCGCCCACCACGACGCTCGTCGCGTCGCCGACCACCAGTCCCGACGCGGCGAGCGACGCGGACTCGACCGCGATCTCGTCGCCCGCGGCCGGGGCCCGCCCGGCCACCACGTGCACCGCCGGGTCCCGCGGGTCGTAGGAGAACGCGAAGCTCGGGGCCTGCGTGCTCTGCACCGCGGTGCCGTCGGCGCCGACCAGGACGAGCGGTCCCTGCACGTCGGGAAGGACCGCGGCCACCCCGTCGACCTGCTCGAGCTCGTCCACGAGGGTCAGCGGCACCGGGTTGCGCACCTCCGGGGTGATCCGGTCCGGCCCGCCCGTGCCCCCGGCGGGCTCGGAGCCGCGCACGTAGGCGTCACCCAGGGTCGTCGTCGCGACGATGTCCGTGAACGTGGAGCTGAGCATGGTGCGCAGCGCGAACGTCCCCGCGACGAACGCGACACCGAGCGCCACGGCGAGCACCGAGAGGCAGAACCGGACGAGGTGCGCCCGCACCCCGCGCAGTGCGACGCGGACCATCAGACGGCGGTGGGACGGGCCGTGAGCACCGTGAGTGCAGAGAGCACGCTCTCCGCCGTGGGGTCGCGCACCTCGCCCACCACACGCCCGTCCGCCAGGAACAGCACCCGGTGGGCGTAGCTCGCCGACGTGGGGTCGTGCGTGACCATCACGACGGACTGCCCGAGGTCGTCGACGCTGCCGCGCAGGAACCCGAGCACCTCCGCCGCGGACGTGCTGTCGAGGTTGCCGGTGGGCTCGTCGGCGAACACCACGGCCGGCCGCGCCACGAGCGCCCGCGCGCACGCGACCCGCTGCTGCTGCCCCCCGGACAGCTCGCTCGGCTTGTGCCCGAGCCGGTCGGTCAGCCCGAGCGTCTCAACGACGAGGTCGAGGTGGGCGCGGTCGACGGGCCGCCGGGCGATGTCGAGCGGGAGCGTGATGTTCTCCAGCGCCGTCAGCGTGGGCACCAGGTTGTACGCCTGGAAGACGAAGCCGATCCTCGTCCGGCGCAGCGCGGTGAGCCGCCTCTCGGACATGCTGCTCACCGTCTGGCCGTCGACCACCACGCTCCCGGACGTCGGACGGTCGAGCCCCGCCAGGCAGTGCATGAGCGTCGACTTGCCCGAGCCGGACGGTCCCATGATCGCGGTGAGCTCCCCGCGGACGAGCTCGACGTCGACCCCGTCGAGGGCCCGGACGGACGTCGCGCCCGCACCGTAGACCTTCACCAGGTCGTGCGCGGAGGCGATCACAGCAGCGGTCATGCGGGGGCGTTCCTCCTCGTCAGGCGGGCGTCTGCCACCGATCGTCCCCTGTGACGCTCACCACCGCGAGCCCGCTGTCGGCATCCCGTGTGAGAGGGTAAGCACACCAAGGGCTGCGCGAACCTGCGCGCCCCGCGTCGTGGAGGTCCCCCGGAGCACCCGCTCTGGTTGCTCTGGCGGCGGACCCCGACCAAGCCCCGAGAGGCTCTCTCTTTATGACGTCGTTCACCGATCTTGGCGTGCCCGCTGCCCTCACGGCAGCGCTGACCGCGCAGGGCATCACCGCCCCCTTCCCCATCCAGACCGCCACGCTGCCCGACTCGCTGGCCGGCCGTGACGTCCTCGGCCGTGGCCGCACGGGCTCCGGCAAGACCCTCGCGTTCGCCCTGCCGCTCGTCGTGCGGCTCGCCGCCACGGCCGGCAAGGGCAAGGCCCCCCGCCGCCCCCGCGCGCTGGTGCTGGCACCGACGCGTGAGCTCGCCTCGCAGATCGACGCCACCATCGCGCCGCTGGCCAAGGTGCTCGGCCTGAACACCACCGTGATCTTCGGCGGCGTGTCGCAGGGCAAGCAGACCTCCGCGCTCAACGGCGGCATCGACATCGTCATCGCCTGCCCGGGCCGCCTCGAGGACCTGCTGAACCAGAAGGCCCTCACGCTCGACGACGTGCAGATCACCGTGCTCGACGAGGCCGACCACATGGCCGACCTCGGCTTCTTGCCCGGCGTCAAGCGGATCATGGACAAGACGCCGAAGAACGGCCAGCGCCTGCTCTTCTCGGCCACCCTGGACAAGGGCGTCGACCAGCTGGTCAAGCGGTACCTGACCTCGCCGGTCGAGCACTCCGTGGACAGCGCCGAGTCCCCGGTCGCCGCCATGACGCACCACCTGTTCGAGGTGCGCGACGCCGACGCCAAGAAGCAGGTCGTCCACCACCTCGCCTCCGGCACCGGCCGCCGCGTCCTGTTCATGCGGACCAAGCACCAGGCCAAGAAGCTGGCCAAGCAGCTGACCATGGACGGCATCCCCGCCGTGGACCTGCACGGCAACCTGGCGCAGGGTGCCCGCGAGCGGAACCTCGAGGCGTTCTCGTCCGGTGCCGTCCGCGTGCTGGTGGCCACCGACATCGCCGCGCGCGGCATCCACGTCGACGACATCGAGCTCGTCGTGCACGTCGACCCGCCGGCCGAGCACAAGGCGTACCTGCACCGCTCCGGCCGCACCGCGCGTGCCGGGTCGGGCGGCGACGTCGTCACGATCGTCCTGCCCGAGCAGCGCGGCGACGTCCRCCAGCTCACGCGGGCCGCGAAGAT
This sequence comes from Cellulomonas sp. P5_C5, assembly GCF_054049655.1. Lineage (NCBI taxonomy): Bacteria > Bacillati > Actinomycetota > Actinomycetes > Micrococcales > Cellulomonadaceae > Cellulomonas > Cellulomonas sp. P5_C5. The sequence goes on from NZ_JBFULY010000027.1 coordinate 24,313, forward strand.
CACGGCGACGCCGAAGCCCGTCTTCCCCGGCGACGCGACGCTCACGCGCCTCGTCGGCGAGGTCGCCGCGCCGGTGAAGTACGTGGCCCCGCCCGCTCAGCCCACCAGCGGTGGCGGCGGTGGTGGCGGCGGACGTGGCCGCGGACGTGGCCGCGGTGGTGCCCCCGCAGCGGCCGCTCCGGCTGCCGGCTCCGGCCAGCGTCGCCGTCGTGGCGGCAGCGGTCGCGGCAACGGCGGGTCCGGTGCATCGACCTCCGGCGGTCCGCGCGTCGTCTACTCGCGCGGCTGAGCAACCGAAAGCACAGGTCAGAGGCCGGTCCGATTCGTCGGGCCGGCCTCTGGCGTTCCCGCCGGGCCCGGCCGCATGATGATCCGGAGCGTCTCCGACACCCGGGAGTGAGCATGTCGAACCGCACGGCGTCCTGATGGCGATCATCTCCCGCGGGTTCCGCGGCAAGCGTGAGGTCGACCCCCGGATCCCGCCCGGCCAGTACCTCGAGCGCGGGTTCCCCGTGCTGTCCGCAGGCCCGACTCCGCGCGCCGACCTCTCCACGTGGACGTTCTCGATCACCGCCGGCGGAGCGCAGCGCGCGACCTGGACGTGGTCGGAGCTGACGCACCTGCCCCACGACGACATCGTCAAGGACATCCACTGCGTGACCAAGTGGAGCAAGCTCGACTCCGCGTGGCGCGGCATCTCGCTGGACACGTTGCTCGACGGCGTCGAGGTGGCGCCCGAGGAGCAGTACGTGATGGCGCACTGCGACGGCGGCTACACGACGAACCTCCCGCTGGCGGACCTGCGCGGCGGCAAGGCCTGGATCGCGTACCAGTACGACGGCGCGCCGCTGCCCCCCGAGCACGGCGGGCCCGCCCGGCTGCTCGTCCCGCACCTGTACTTCTGGAAGTCCGCCAAGTGGGTCCGCAGCCTCGACCTGATGACCGAGGACACGTGGGGGTTCTGGGAGCGGCTCGGGTACCACGCGTACGGGGACCCGTGGAAGGAACAGCGGTACTGGGGTGACTGACTCACCTGCCGGCTCCCTCTATGCACTGCCGTGGATGGTCGGCACMCTCGTCTCCCGCACCGCCGAGACGCCCACCGCGATCACCCTGGAGCTCGACGTGCCCGGCTGGCGCGGCGCGCTGGCCGGCCAGCACGTCGACGTCCGCCTGACCGCCGAGGACGGCTACTCCACGCAGCGCTCCTACTCCCTGGCCTCCCCCGGCACGATGGGGCTGCCCGGCGTCCCGCCCGACCCGGCTGCGCACGACAGCCGGATCGCGCTCACCGTGCAGGTGGTCGACGACGGTGAGGTGTCCCCGTACCTGACCGAGGACCTGCAGGTGGGCGACGAGATCGAGCTCCGCGGACCCGTCGGGCACTGGTTCGTCTGGCAGCCTGCCGACCCGCACCCCGTGCAGCTCATCGGCGGCGGGTCCGGCCTGGTGCCGCTCATGTCGATGCTGCGCACGCGACGGCTGGCCCGCAGCCGCGCCCCGTTCCGCCTCGTCGTCTCCGTCCGCACCCCGACGGACGCGATCTACGCCGACGAGCTCGAGGCGCTGGGCGGCGACGTCGAGATCACGCGCGTGTGGACCCGCCAGGGACCGGACGGCTGGACCGGACGGGTCGGCCGGATCGACGCGGCCCTGCTGGCGGCCGCCTCCTTCCCGCCCGACGAGCGCGCGCACGTGTACGTGTGCGGGCCGACCCCGTTCGTGGAGTCGGTGGCCGACACGCTGGTCGACCTGGGCCACGACCCGGAGCGCATCCGCACCGAACGGTTCGGGCCGACCGGGCCGTAGACGCCGGAAGGACCCGGCGCGAGGCCGGGTCCTTCCGTCGACCACGGTCCGGGGACGGCGCCGGTCAGCCCGTGTTCTGCAGGCCCGCGGCCACGCCGTTGACGGTGAGCAGCAGGAGCCTGCGCAGGTCGTCCGCCTGCTCGGGGGCGTCGCCCGTGCGCAGGCCGCGCAGGGCGCGCAGCTGGAGCAGCGACAGGGCGTCGACGTACGGGCTGCGCAGCTGGACGGCCCGGCCGAGGATCCGGCGGCGGGACAGGATCGCCTCGCTCTGCGTGATGGCCAGCACCCACTGCCGGGTCAGCGCCATCTCCTCGAGCACGAGCTGCGCCAGGTCGTCGCGGTCCCCGAGCGCCAGGTACCGCTCCGCGATGCGCTCGTCGGTCTTGGCCAGCGACATCTCGACGTTGTCGATCATCGTGGTGAACAGGGGCCACTGCGCGTACGCCTCGCGCAGCTCGTCCAGGTCTCCGGTCGCCGCCAGCGCGGTGCCCAGGCCGTACCAGCCGGCCAGGTTGATCCGCGCCTGCGACCAGCTGAACACCCACGGGATCGCGCGCAGGTCGTCCAGCGACTCGACCGACAGGCCACGGCGCGCGGGCCGGGAGCCGATCGGCAGCAGACCGACCTCCTCCAGCGGGGTGACCTCGGCGAACCACTGCGGGAAGCCCGGGGCCTTCACCAGCTCGTGGAACCGGGTGCGGGACGCCTCGTCGAGCTGCGCGGCGAGCGACGTGAACCGTTCGGTGGCCGCGGAGTTGCGGCGCTCGACGGACGGCGCACCGGCCAGGAGCGTCGCCGCGGCGACCTGCTCGATGTGCCGGGCGGCGATCACCGGGTCGCCGTAGCGGGCGAAGATGACCTCGCCCTGCTCGGTGAGCTTGAACCGGCCGTCGACGGACCCGGGCGGCTGCGCGAGCAGCGCACGGTTGGCGGGGCCGCCACCGCGCCCCAGCGCACCGCCGCGCCCGTGGAACAGCGTCAGCACGATGTCGTTGCGCCGCGCCCACTCGGTGATGCGGCGCTGCGCGGCGTCCAGCGTCAGCGTGGCGGAGACCGGCCCGACGTCCTTCGACGAGTCCGAGTAGCCGAGCATGACCTCGACGCGACGGCCGTTCTCCGCCAGCCGGCGCTGCACCTGCGGGAGGGCCAGCGCACCCTCCAGGATGTCGACCGACGCCTCGAGGTCCGCGAACGTCTCGAACAGCGGGATCGCGTCGATGACGGGTGCATCGACTCCCGCGAACGCGATCTCGGCCAGCTGGTACACCGCGGCGAGGTGCTCGGCGGACTGCGTGAACGACACGATGTAGCGGCGGGCCGCGAGCACCCCGTAGCGGCGCTGCACGGCGCCGATGGCGCGGAACGTGTCGATGACCTCGACGGTGCGCGGCTCCAGGGTGCCGTCGATACCGTTCTTCGCGAGGTCCGCCAGCGCCCCGGCGTGCACCTGCGAGTGCTGCCGCACCTCGAGCTCGGCCAGGTGGAACCCGAAGGTCTGCACCTGCCAGAGGAGCCGCTGCAGGTCCCCGTAGGCCGCGCGCGTCGCGCCCGCCTCCGCCAGGGAGCGCTGCACGACGTCGAGGTCGGCCTCCAGCTCCGAGGCCGCGCCGTACCCGAGGTCGGCGTTGCGCGTCCGCGTGGCGGCGATGCGCTCGGCCAGGAAGTAGACGACCCGCCGGTGCGGCTCGTTCGGGGCGTCACCCGCGATCCGGGTGGCCAGCGACGCGGACAGACCGCGCTGGCGCTGCCAGAGCGCGCTCAGCTCGGCCGAGCCGGGCGTCCCGGAGGCGTCGAGGGTGAGCCCGTGGGCGGTCTTGCGGGCCGACGACTCGAGCTCCAGCAGGGCGTGCTCGGAGGCCATCGCCGCAGCGGTCTCTGTGATCTCGGCGGTGACGTTCGGGTTGCCGTCGCGGTCGCCGCCGATCCAGGTCCCCAGTCGCGCGAACGAGCGCACGGCAGGAGCCGTCGTGCCCGCGGCGTCGGCCAGCAGCCAGTCGTCGAGGCGGCGGTAGACCGCCGGAAGCACCTCGGCCAGCGTCGCCTCGAACACGTTGATCACCGTGCGGACCTCGTCGAGCACCGACGGCTTGGCCTCGCGGAGCGGGGCGGTGCGCCACAGCGTGTCGATCTCGCCCAGCAGCCGACGGTCGTTCTCCGCCAGCGACATCCCGCCCGTGTAGCGCAGGTCGCGCTCCGCGACGAGCTCCGCGATCCGGCGGATCGCGCTCGACACCGCCCGGCGACGCGCCTCGGTCGGGTGAGCGGTGAACACGGGCCGGAACTCGAGCTCCGCGAGCCGCTGCCGCGCGACGTCCTCCCCCACCTCGTCGGCCAGCTGCGCGACCGCCGAGGGCAGCGAGTCGTCCGGTGCCAGGTGGTGCGGCAGGAGGTTGGCCTCGCGGTCCCGCAGGACGCGCACGCGGTGGAACTCCTCCGCGGTGTTGGCCAGGTGGAAGTAGCACGTGAACGCCCGTGCGACCTCTTCGGCGCGGGCCAGGCTGAAGCCCGCGACGAGCTCCTCGGCCTGGGCGAGCGCTCCGGCGTCGGGACCGTTGTGCGCCCGGATGGCGAGCTCGCGCAGGTGCTCGACGTCGGCCAGCAGGTCGTCGCCGCCCGCCTCGCGCAGCACCCGGCCGAGGAACTCGCCGAGCACGCGGACGTCGTTGCGCAGCGGCTCGGGGACCTCGTGGCTCACGGGGCTGGTGGCACTCGTGGCGGTGTCGCTCGGGGAAAGAGGTGCGGTCACGGGCCAAAACTAAGGCACGCGGCCCGATCGGGTCCCCTGAGTCCGAGCGATGGGCAGTGTGACGTACTCGACCCCGGCGTACGCAGCCCGCGGGCGACCGGCCCTGACTTCGTGCGACGGTGTCCCGGTGCGACACATCATCATCGGGACAGGTGCCGTCGGCGGGGTCATCGGCGGGCTCCTGGCGAGCGCCGGGAAGGACGTCGTCCTCGTCGCCCGCGGAGCGCAGCTCGAGGCTCTGCGCACCGACGGGCTCGAGGTCACGACGGCTGCCGGCACCGTGCGCGTGCGCCCGCCGACCGCCGCAGGACCGCAGGACGTCGACCTGCAGCCGGACGACGTGCTGGTGCTGGCCGTCAAGAGCCAGGACACCGCCGCGGCGCTCACGGCCTGGGCGGACCGCCCCGTGGCCGGTGGTGGGACGGCCGCCGAGCGGCTCCCCGTCGTCTGCGCGCAGAACGGCGTGGACAACGAGCGGGCGGCGCTGCGCCGGTTCGCCACGGTCGTCGCGATGTGCGTCTGGCTGCCCGCCACGTTCCTCGAACCCGGTCGCGTCTCCGCGGGCGGCACCCCCGTGCCGGGCATGCTCACCGTCGGGCCCGCCGCTCCGATCGCCGACCCGGGCCTGGTGACCGCCTACGCGCGCGACCTCACCGACGCCGGCTTCTCCGCGCCCGTGACCGCCGACGTGATGGCGTGGAAGTACCGCAAGCTGCTGTCCAACCTGGCGAACGCGGTCGAGGCGCTGTGCGGCACCGCGCGCGACGACGCGGGCGCCGAGCTGGCCGCCCGGGCCGACGCCGAGGGTCGTGCGGTCCTGGCGGCCGCCGGGGTCGCCGTGCTCGACGAGGACGTGCACGACGCCGCGCGCGCCGACTTCACCATGAGCCGTCTGCCCGGGCAGGAGCGCACCGGCGGGTCGTCGTGGCAGTCGCTGGTCCGTGGCACCGGGTCGATCGAGGCCGACCACCTCAACGGCGAGATCGTGCTCCTGGGCCGGCTGCACGGCGTGCCGACCCCGGTGAACGCGGTCCTGCAGCGACACGCGCGGCGAGCGGCCGCCGCGGGCGCGAGGCCGGGCTCGACCACGGCGGAGGCCCTGCTGCACGAGGCGACCGGCTGACGCCGGAGCGGGCACGGCCCCCGGGTGGAGGCCGTGCCCGCTCCGCTGTCGTCTCAGACCGTCAGGAGGCCGAGCACGTGACGCTGGGCCACGTCCAGTTGCCACCGTGCTGGACGGTGAAACCGAACGACGTGGTCTGACCGGCCGAGAGCGCACCGCTGCCGCTCGGTCGCATGGTCATCACGTTGCCGGACGAGTCCCACGACGCGGACCCGTTCCACGTCGCGATGATCTTCTGCGGGCTGCGCACCGTGACGGTGGACTGCCAGCCGCTGATGTTGGAGTTCGCCCGGATGGTGACCGTGCCGTTGAAGCGGTCGTTCCACTTCTGCCCCTCCGAGTACGTCGCCGTGCAGCTGCCGCCCGAGGGCGGGGGCGTCGTGGTCGTCGGCGAGGGCGACGAGGTCGGGTTCGACGTCGGGTTCGAGGTCGGGTTGGACGTCGGGGTGGTCGTGCCGCCCGCGTTCAGCTGGTTGAGCACGCTGGTGTACGCGGCCTTCTTGTTGCCGGAGCCGTCGAAGAGCAGCGGCGTGCCCGAGGCGCGCCAGGAGTCCGAGTCACGCACGCCCCAGACGGTGATGCCGGTGCAGCGGGCGACGGACAGGCAGGCCTGGACGACTCCCTGGTACTGCTGGGCCTGGGAGCTGCCGGAGCCCTCGATGTCGAGCTCGGTGATCTGCACGTCCACGCCGAGCGCGGCGAAGTTGCGCAGGGTCACGTCGTAGTTGGACGGCACGGGGTTGCCGGAGTTGAAGTGCGCCTGGAAGCCGACGCAGTCGATCGGGACGCCGCGGGACTTGAAGTCCTTGACCATGTTGTAGACGCCCTGCGTCTTGGCGTGGCTCCAGTTGTCGGTGTTGTAGTCGTTGTAGCAGAGCTTGGCGCCGGGGTCGGCGGCGCGGGCGGCGTGGAACGCTGCCTCGATCCAGTCGTTGCCGGTGCGCTGCAGGTTGGAGTCGCGACGACCGCCGGACGAGCCGTCGGCGAACGCCTCGTTCACGACGTCCCAGGCGTAGATCTGCCCCTTGAAGTGCGTGGCCACCTGGGTGACGTGGTTCAGCATGGCGTTGCGGAGCGCGCTGCCGGACATGTTCTGCATCCAGCCCGGCTGCTGGGAGTGCCATGCGAGCGCGTGGCCGCGCACCTGCTTGCCGTTCTGCCGCGCCCAGGACACGATCCGGTCGGCGCCGTTGCCGTAGCTGAACTGGTTCTGGTTCGGCTCGGTGGCGTCCATCTTCATCTCGTTCTCGGCCGTGATCATGTTGAACTCACGGTTCGCGATGTTCGAGTACGTGCCGTCGCTCAGCCGGTTCGCGGCGATGGCCGTGCCGAAGTAGCGACCGCTCTCGGTGGCCGCTGCCTGCAGGGTGCTGCCCGCGGCCGCGGCCGGGACTGCCAGCGCCACGGTGAGGGCGGTGACGGCGAGGCCGCTCACGGCGGCGACGAGCCGTCCGCGTCGGTGCCTGAGTCGTGGGGTCGTCATTGATCCTCCTGGGGGTGCATGCGTCGGCTGATCGCCGGCGCGCCACACACTCGACCGGTTCCGACGAGCGGGTCAAGGATCCGAGATGCTTCGGTAGTTTCGACGTCCCGTTCGAAACGTTTTTCCACTCTTACGGGTGATCTGCACCGGTGTAAATTGGTTCGATATCGATATCGAACGCACGCTTCGTGGCCGCGCTCCCACCACCTGCTCGGGTGAGGCAGCGCAAGTATCGGAGTCGTTCCCTGCGGCGTCAGAGGTCCGCACCGACGAGGTGGACCTCGATCCGCACCCTGCCCTCGTCCAGACGCGGCGTGAGCAGTCCGACGTAGACCCCCGTGCGCAGGTGCACCGGCCCGCCGTCGCCGACGTCGAACCGGGGCGACGTCAGGATCGGCGCCGGGGCGTCGGCGGCATGGACGGCCGTGTTCGTCACCGAGACGACCGCCCCGTCGGCCAGCCGGAGCTCGTACCGCGCCCACAGCTCCACCGAGCCGTCGGGACGCTCGAGGTTCCAGTCGGCGCCGCCGGGCAGCACGACCCCGACGAGCCCGTCGGACACCGTGCCCCCGACGATCGGGATCACGCGACGGTGGCCGGTCGGCGTCCGGCCGACGTCGACGACCGGTCCCAGGAGCGCGTCGATGGAGAAGACGTGCGTGCCCCGCACCCTCACGGCCGCTCCCCCGCGCGCGCGTCGGCCAGCACGCGTCGCAGGAAGTCCGCCATGCGGGCCCATGCCGCGACGGCGTGCTCCTCGGGGCCGACGTGGGTGAAGCCATGACCGCTGCCGGGGACGACGACGTGCTCGACGACGACGCCCGCCTCCCCCAGGCGCGCGGCGAACAGATCGCCCTCGGCGCGCAGGAGGTCGTGCTCGGCGGTGATCACGAGGGTCGGCGGCAGGCCGGCGAGGTTCGCCGCCAGGACCGGCGAGGCGAGCTCGTCCGAGCCGTCCTCCGGCGTCGGCAGGTACCAGGCGTTGAAGCGGGCGCCCACGCTCGCGAGCTCGGCGGCACCGGGCGAGCCGGCGTCGGCGAGCTTCGCGCTGGGCGGTGTGGCCAGGTCCAGCGGGGCGTAGTCGACGATCAGGCCGCGCACCTGAGGGGTGCCGTGGCGCCCGGCGACGAGACAGGCCGCGACCGACAGGTTCCCTCCGGCGCTGTGCCCGCCGACGGCGATCCGGGAGCCGTCGGCGCCGATCGTCTGCGCGTCTGCCATCAGCCACGCCAGGAGCGCGGCGGTCTGGTGGACCGCGGCCGGGAACTTGTGCTCGGGCGCCAGCAGGTAGTCGACGTTCACGACCACGCATCCCGCCGCGTCGGCGAGGTACCGGCAGTAGGGGTCGTCGTCCTGCCAGTCGCCCCGCACGAAGCCCCCGCCGTGCAGGTTGACGAACACTCCCGGCACGTCCGGCCCCCCGGCCGGCCGGTAGACCATGAGCTCGGCGACCGGTGCGTCCCGCGGCAGACGCACCCGTTCGCCCGTGCCGAGCGGCAGGTGCGGCAGCGCGCGCGGCAGCCGGCGGGCATGCTCCCGTGCGTCCGACCGGAACGTGGCGATGTCGTCCTCGATGGCGGGCTGTGCGGTCGGCTGCACGGCTCCCCCTCTCGTCGTCGTCGGCTGAGGCCGTCGCGTCGCGGACGACCGGATCGCTTCTACACCGGTGTAGATCGGCATGAGGCGTCACCTTCGCAAGGCCCGTGGGAGGTGTCAATCGTCGCCTCCGGCCGTCGCGTCAGCCGGGGCGTCGCGGCGTGCTCTCCCGCTCCACGAGCCGCATGCCGGCCAGGTAGAGGACGGGCGAGCCCTGCTCGGCGTCGGGGCGCTGCGGCTCCTGCAGGCGGCGACGCAGGATGTCGACCGCGACGTTCGCGATCTCTCGCCGGCCGGGGTCGACGGTGGTGAGCGTCGGCACCGAGTACCGGGAGTCCTCGATGTCGTCGAAGCCCACGACGCCGACGTCCTGCGGGATCGCCAGCCCGCGCGCCTGCAGCTCGTACATCGCGCCGATGGCCAGGGCGTCGTTGAACGCGACCACGCCGTCGACGCGCACCCCGGAGTCGAGCACGTCCGCCATCGCGCGGGCGCCGTTGCCCCGGTGCCAGGCGTCGTCAGCCCAGCCGAGCAGGCGGGTGTCGACCTCGATCCCCCGCGCCTCCAGCGCCTTGCTGTACCCGGTGTAGCGCAGCCACGCCGATCCGGCCGTCTCGGCGTGCAGCATGCCGATCGCGGCGATCTGTCGTCGACCGGCGTCGAGGAGCAGGTCGGTGGCCGCCTGCGCGCCGTCGATGTTGCGCATGGTGACGTGGTCGACGCTGGAGGAGAACATCTGCTCCCCGAGCAGCACGAGCGGGTAGCCCAGGTCGTCGAGGAGGTGCGCATCGGCCTGGACGAGGGCCGCCGGGCTGAAGATCAGGCCGTCGACGAGCCCACCGCGCGGCACCCGCAGGGCAGCGAGCTCACCTTCCCGGGTGAAGCCGGTCGGCTCGATGAGCACCTGGAGCCCGTGCCGCCGGGCGGCCGCGAGGATCTCGTCGGCCAGCTCACCGAAGTACGGCTGACCGAGCTCGGGGACCGACAGCCCGACCACCCCGCTGCGCCCGGACCGGAAGATCTTCGCGGTCACGTTGATCTCGTAGCCGAGGGCGTCGACGGACGCGCGCACGCGCTCTCGCGTCGTCTCGCGGACGTGGGGGTAGCCGCTGAGCACGTTCGAGACCGTCTTCACGGACACGCCGGCGTGCCGCGCGACGTCGGCCATCGTCGCCACATGCCCTCCTTCACCTCGCTGCGTCGCAGCGCGGGCCAGGGCGGCCTGAGCGCCGCGACCCGGGCGGTCGCAACATACCCGACGGTCGTGGCGCCACGGTGGGGTGATCGATCTACACCGGTGTAAATCGTTTCGCGCCCTGGAGGCGGGAAGCCGGCGCGGGCAGTGTGAACGCTCACCGACCGTCCCGTTCTCGAGGAGAGGTGCCGCATGACCACCACACCACGGCGAGGGCGGCGCGCCTTCGTCGCCGCGACGCTGGCCGTCGCGACAGTCCTGACAGGTCTCGCCGCCGCCCTGCCCGCGCAGGCCGCGGCCAGCACCCTGGGCGCCGCCGCCGCGCAGAGCGGCCGCTACTTCGGCACTGCGATCGCCGGCGGGCGGATGAACGACTCGACGTACATGACCATCGCGAACCGTGAGTTCGACATGATCACGGCCGAGAACGAGATGAAGCAGGACGCGACCGAGCCGAACCAGAACCAGTTCAGCTATGCCAACGGCGACCGGATCGTCAACTGGGCGCTGAGCAACGGCAAGCGGGTCCGCGGCCACACCCTGGCCTGGTACTCCCAGCAACCGGGCTGGATGCAGAACATGTCCGGGTCGGCGCTGCGCAACGCCATGATCAACCACGTCAGCCAGGTCGCGACCCACTACAAGGGCAAGATCTACGCCTGGGACGTGGTGAACGAGGCGTTCGCCGACGGCTCCTCGGGTGCGCGTCGCGACTCGAACCTGCAGCGCACCGGCAACGACTGGATCGAGGTGGCCTTCCGGACCGCCCGCGCCGCCGACCCCGGCGCCAAGCTCTGCTACAACGACTACAACACCGACGACTGGTCCCACGCCAAGACCCAGGCCGTCTACAACATGGTCAAGGACTTCAAGGCGCGCGGCGTCCCGATCGACTGCGTCGGCCTCCAGTCGCACTTCAACCCGCAGAGCCCGGTGCCGAGCAACTACCAGACGACGATCTCCAGCTTCGCCGCGCTCGGGGTGGACGTGCAGATCACCGAGCTCGACATCGAGGGCTCGGGCTCCTCGCAGGCGGAGAACTACCGTCGCGTCGTCCAGGCGTGCCTCAACGTCGCGCGCTGCACCGGCATCACCGTGTGGGGCGTGCGTGACTCCGACTCGTGGCGCTCGTCGGGCACGCCGCTGCTCTTCGACGGCTCCGGCAACAAGAAGGCCGCCTACACGTCGACCCTCAACACGCTGAACGCGGCGTCGCCGACCCAGAACCCGACCACCCCGAACCCCACCCCGACGACGCCCGACCCGACCCCGACGACGCCGACCCCCACCCCGACCTCGGGACCGGGCACCGGCTGCTCGGTCGTCTACACCGCCCCGAGCCAGTGGCCGGGCGGCTTCACCGCCAACGTCCGCATCACCAACCTCGGGACTGCGGTCAACGGCTGGACGCTGACCTGGTCCTTCCCGGGCAACCAGGCGGTGACCCAGGCGTGGAGCGCCGCGGTGACGCAGAGCGGCTCAGCGGTGACCGCCCGCAACGTCGACTACAACCCACGGATCGCCACGGGGGGCACGGTCGACTTCGGCTTCAACGGCTCCTGGAGCGGCAGCAACACGGCGCCGACCAGCTTCCGGCTCAACGGCACGCTCTGCAACGGGAGCGCGTAACCGAGGCGACCCCGACCCTGACGCCCACACCCACACCCACGCCGACCGCCACCACCCCGACGGGCACGCTCCCGTCGAGCTTCCAGTGGTCCTCCACCGGGGCGATCGGCCTGCTGACGCAGACGGGCTCGACCTGCTGAGCGCGCCCCGCTGAGCCCCGTGCCCGACCGCCCGTGCAGATGGCGGTCGGGCACGGACCCCGTCTGCGCCACCGGGTCGTCGCACCCGCGCTCAGACCATGGTCAGGCTGCGGTATCACCCGGGAGGTCGACGACACCCTGCCGCGCTCGGGTCAGACGTCCTCGCCCTCCGCCGGCTCGCTGGCGTGCTCGCGCACGTCGGGTCCGCCGGACCCTGCCGTCCCCTCGGCGCCCTCGGCCGGTTCGGTGGCGTGCTCACGGGTCTCGTCGTCCGGGAGCGGCGGGGTGTCGGTGCTCATGTCTGTCTCCTCCTCCGGGTGGCCCTCGGCGGGCCTCCCGGCGACCGTACGCCCGGGACGACGAGCCGTCCTGGCGAGCGGCCCGCCACCTCACTCGGCGTAGGCGAGCAGGACCGGGGACTCCAGACCCGACCACGTGCCGGTCAGGGTGGACTCGCGGTCGGTGGGAGCCGCGTGCCGGTCGAGACGTCGGCGCACGACGATGCGCAGGGCTCCGGACAGGTCCAGGACCGTCGTCGAGACGTCCGAGGACACGCGCACGTCGCCGACGGGCGGGACGTCGCCCGGGCGGGAGCCGCTCCCGGTCACGCGGATGCTCGGTTCGCGCGGGGTGTCGGTGCCCTCGACGATCTCCTGGGCCTGCTCGACCCCCGCCAGCAGCACGGACGCGAGCACGCCGGCGTAGACGGGGTCACCGGTCGCGTCGTAGATCCAGCGCTGCCCGAGCACCGAGTGCTCCATGGTGCAGATCAGGAGCTCGTCCGCCCCGTCCAGCGGGGTGCCGCGATAGGTCAGCGGAACCTGGAGCAGGTGCCCGTCGGCGGACGACAGGACATGTGTCTCGATGCCGACCTCGCCGTCCGGGTCGTCGAACCGGTACGCACCGACCAGCTCGAACCCTGCCACGCCCCACGGCTGGGCAGGGACCCAGGCGGCGAGCAGCTCCGCCTTGGTGGGACGGATGGTGGCGCGGTGGAGAAGGGCCATCCGCCGACCCTAACGTGCGACCGGACGACCCCCGTCGCTCGACTGCGAGCTGGGTGACGTCACCTCACGTAGGCCGCCAGTCCGAGCCCCTGGTCCCGGACCGCTCGCGCGACGAGGCCGGCGATCTGCCGGGCGCCCGCGGCCTCGAAGTGGGTGTGGTCGTCCGCGAAGAAGGCGCCGACGGTGCCAGCGGTGTAGTCGCCGTTGAACGGGCAGAACTTCTGGCTGGTGTAGTAGGTGTAGCTCAGCCGGTGCAGGTCCACGACGGGGGTCCCGGTGGCGGCGCCCACGTCGAACGTCTCGGTGAGGAACCCCCGGTTGGGCGTGGCGGTGCTGCCGTTGCAGGTCAGCGCGGCCACGGGGGTGAGCAGGACCGGGTGGGCGCCGCGCTGGCGGGCGGCCGCGACCATCGCGGTCAGCAGCTCCCGGTACCGGGCCGGGCCGACGTGCCGAGGGCAGGTGGTCGATCCGTCGTTGATGCCGAACTGGATGAGCAGCCAGTCCCCGGCCTTCAGCCCGGTCGATGCGGTGAGCATCGACTGCCAGCGGGTGGCGTAGGCGGTGGAGGACAGCGCGCACTCGCCCGCAGCCGTCGTCCCGCTGGTCACGGCCGACTCGTACAGCCAGGTCTGCACGCTGCGTCCGCCGACGGCGTTGTTGACCACGGTGGCATCCGCCGTGAGGTAGCCGCCGAGCTCTCGTCCCCAGCCGACGATGCTGCCGCCCGACGAGCTCGCCATCGTGGAGTCACMCGCCAGCCAGACGGTGACCGGCCCGCTCGAGGTGGGCGGGGTGCCCACCCGCGCGAGCTGCCACTGCTGGCTGCTCGCGCCGGTGTCGCCGTTCTGGACGACCTTCGCGCCGTCGGCCGTCGACGCGCCCGCGACGTCCACCGCCTTGCCGCTGTTCTTGTTGATCAGCCGGACGAAGCCGCCGTCCGAGTCGGCGAGCCGGAACAGCTGGTTCGCACCCCCGTTCTCCGCGTACTGCACGAGCGGGGCCCCGTCCGCGGTCGACCGGGCAGACACGTCCAGCACCTTGCCGGAGCTGCGGGACCGGAGCTTGTAGTAGCCCCCTCCGCTGTCGACGAGCTGCCACTGCTGGTTGGTGCCACCCGTGTCGCGGTACTGCACGATGGCGGCGCCGTCGGCGGTCGAGCGCCCGGTGACGTCGAGCACCTTGCCGCTGGTGCGGTTGACCAGCACGTACCAGGCCGACGTGTCGACGGTGGCTGCCGACGCCGCTGTCGCCAGAGTGAGGCCGCCGGTGACGGCCATCACGGCGGCGACCGCGACGGCGAACCACGTCCGCCATCCACGCTTCCGAGAGATCTTTCCTGGCATGCTCGTCACTCCCTCAGCTCGCTTGTCGGTGGGTCAGCGCGCCGGGGTGGCCCACTGCTGGTTGGTGCCGCCGTTGTCGGACCACTGCACGACGGGCGCGCCCTCGGCGGTCGACCGTCCGGAGACGTCGAGCACCTTGCCGCTGTTGCGGTTGACGAGCCTGACGTAGCCGTTGCCCGCGTCGACCAGCAGCCACTGCTGGTTGGTGCCGCCCGTGTCCCGGTACTGCACGACGACGGCACCGTCGGCGGTCGAGCGCCCGGTGACGTCGAGCAGCTTGCCGCTGGCGGCGTTCACGAGCTTGACGTAGCCGCCGCCCGCGTCGACGACGTTCCACCGCTGGCTGACGGCGCCGGTGTCGGTCTGCTGGACGACGGCGGCAGCGTCGGCGGTGGAGGCACCGGCGGGCGCGAGGACCTTGCCGCTGTTGCGGTTGACCAGCGCGACGGTGCGAGTGGCCGGGACCGTGCCGCCGAGGTGGCTGGCGAGGACCGGACCGAGCCGGTCGGCGATCGCACGGTGGCCCGCGTCGTTGGGGTGCACGGAGTCGCTGAGACCGCTCGCCGGCAACCAGCCGGTGGTGTCCACGAAGTGGACGTTCGCGTCACCGGCGGCGTTCCGGGCCTGCACCGCCGCCTGCGTCTCGGCGGAGTACCGACCGATGAACGTCCGCATCGCCAGCACCGTGGCCCGCGGGTACCGGGCGCGGACCTCCTGGAGGAAGGTGACGTACCTGGCCTGGAAGTCCGGTCCCGACACACCATGGCTCTTGTCGTTGGTGCCGAGGTTCACCACCACCACGTCCGCCGCGTACCGGGAGAAGTCCCACTCGGGGGTGCCCAGCGTGCCGCTGGCGAGCCGATAGCGCCGCTCGTGCCCCCAGCAGCCGTCCGCCGTCTCGGCCAGGCACATGCCGCCGATCGCGATCTGGGTGTGGTCCACCCCGAGCCGCTCCCCCACGACGAACGCGTAGTCGGTGACCGCGAGCTTGCTGCTGGTCGCCCCGGCGGTGATGGAGTCGCCGACGAACTCGACGAGCCTGGACCGGGCCGGCGGTGCGTAGGTCTGGGCGCCCGCGTCCAGGCTCAGACCGGTGAACACAGCATCCCCGCGGTAGGACCCGGCCACCTGCCGGTAGCTGACGACCAGCGTGTGGTTGCCCGCGCGCAGCGGCGTCGGCGTCAGGTTGACGGTGCCCGACACGTTCGGGTGCGCGACGAAGTCCCCGCCGTCGATGCTGGCCCACAGGTCGACCGTGCTGCGCTGCTTGAGCTTCACCGTCGTCCCGGTGAAGCCGACCCGCAGGTACGCGCCCGCCCAGTTCGGCACGGCGTCGGCCGACGACCGGTTCCAGCGCCCGACGAAGACGATGTTGGGGTCGGACGGCGATCCGTCACCCGTCGCCGCCTGCGCTCCACCGGGACCGACCAGGCCGGAGATCACCAACGTGACCCCGAGCACGGCTGCCGTGGCAGCGCGCCGCATCGTTCGTGTCCACCACATGTTGTGTCCCTCCGAGCGGAGATCGGGTGGAGCCCGACCCTGCCCCGGAGCGAACGTAGGGAGTGGACACGCTGCGGATCCAGGCGATGAAACCTTTCACTGGAGATCGCTTACCGGGCGGCACCAGCGAGCACCACACCGGCGGTGGCCCGCGAGGGGCCACCGCCGGCCGTACGCCGGGCGAGCGCTCAGGAGGGGGTGAGAGCTCTCCGGACGACGTCGACGACCGCGGTCACCGGACCGTGCGCGGCCGTGGTCCCGCTGATGACGACCTGCCCGGGGCGCGACGGGGCGCGGGGCKGGACCGCGTCCCAGGTCACGGGCACCGCGTGACGCGTGCCGTCGGCGTCCAGGACGTCGACGGTGCGGGGCAGCGTGATCGCGCTCGAGGTGCGGACCGACCGGTAGACGGTGTCGGCGACCACGAACTCGGCGTCGCTGGCCTCGTAGACCTCGATCGTCTCGTGGAACGTGAGCACCGGCCACGCGCTGCTCGACCAGTTGATCATCTCCTGCCAGTTCGCGGGCTCCCAGACCAGGACGCCGGCGCCGCGGTTGTCGGGCAGGTCGTTCGCGATCCGGAAGACGTCCTGCAGGAACAGGCCGGCACCCTCCGCCGTCTTGGGGTACGGCGAGTTCGGGACCGGGATCCCGTCCCAGTCGTTCGACTGGTGCGACGTCTCGGCGATCTCCATGGCGTAGCCCGGGTGCGCCGCGGCCACCTGGTGCAGGTTCGACTCGTAGTGCTCGGGCGTGCCGTGCCAGTCGGGGTAGTACGAGTGCGCGATGACGTCGATGTCCTGGCCCTTGGCCTTCAGCCGGGTGAGGAACTGGTCCCAGAACTCGAGCGTCTTGTCGACCCGCCCGTTGTCGATGATCACGTGGGTCTCCACGGGGATGTCCGCACCGTGCGCCGCCGCGACGTCGCGGACGGCGGCGATGCCCGACGCCTGCAGGGTGGTGAACCGGTCCCAGGCGGCGTCGTAGGCGGCCTGCTCGGCCGGGTCGTCCGAGCCCCAGTAGTCCCAGAGCAGGGCACCGCCGGGCTGCGAGACGAACGACGGGTCCTGGTTGAAGTAGCACGAGCCGCACCACGCCGCGTCGTCGAACCACGGCAGCGGGCGCTCGCTCCCCCACATGAACCCGTTGATGAGCTCGTTGCCCACCGCGACCTTCTCGGGGGTGGTGCCCTGGGCGACGAGCGCGTCCACCGTCGCGTAGGTGTAGTCGTAGACCGCCTGGGTCAGCTCGTCGAAGGGCAGCTCACGCCACGCGGTGGGCTTCGCCTGCTTGCTCGGGTCGGCCCACGAGTCCGCGTAGTGCAGGTCGATGCCCAGGCCCATGCCCTGATCCACGACCTTCTGCGCGACGTCGAGGGTGCGCTCCGGGCCCTGGTACGCGGGCTCGAGGTACTCGCCGGTCTTCTCGTCGCGCGGGTCGTTGAAGACGCGCAGGCGGGTGTACTCCATGCCGGCGTCGGCCGCCGCCTCGAGGAGAGGTACCGCCGGGGCGCCCTCGTCCACGACGTAGGTGAGGCCCTGTGCGTCATCCTGGTCGGCGTACGAGAGGTCCGCGCCCAGCACGACGTCGTCGCGCAGGTAGTTCCACACGGACAGCTCGCTGATCCCGGCGACGGCGCCCGGGGACACCTCCGTGATCGTGACGCGCAGGTAGGCGATCCCGGCGCGCGCGACGAGGTGCTCCTCGCCGCGACCCGCCACCGTGTTCTTCTTGCGGTCGACGAGGGTCTTCCACCGGTGGCCGTCGGCGGAGGCCTCGACCGTGTACCGGTAGGTGCCGTGCGCGTCGGGGAAGACGAGACCGACCTTCCGGATGTTGTCGTACGCGCCGCCGAGGTCGAGGACGAGGGAGGGCCGGCCCTTGCCTCCCTTGTTCTGCACCGTCCACGCGGTCGCCGGGTCGCCGTCGACGGCGAGCTCCGCACGGGCCTGCCCCTCGCTGGCGCTCGCCGTGACCCAGGGCTTCGCGGCGAGGTTGCTGCGGACGGGTGCGAAGTGCACCTGGCCGTCGGGTTCCTCGGCCGGGGCGGGGCCCGCACTGCCGAGGACGAGGGCGCCCGCGGCGAGGAGGGCGAGCGTGGCGGTTCGGCGTCGGCTGATCGGCTGCATGGGACGTCCTTGTCTCATCGGGGTGTGCACGTGCACAGCACCTGGTCACCGTAAGAGCGCGCGAAAGCGGCGTCAAGATGTCGCGTATGTCTGGCGACATTGGGAGCGTGCACAGCCATCGACGGCGCCGGCAGCGGGACCGCCACACGCGTGCCCACCGGGCAGCCGCGTCCCTCGGCTCGTCAGGACTGCGTCGGGGCAGCCGGTCCGGTGCTGGCACGCACGACGAGCGAGGTCGGCAGCGTGACGGCAGCTGGCTCGCCGCCCTCCACCACCTCGATCAGGAGCCGCACCATCTCGACGGCTATCCGTTCGAGCGGCTGCCGCATGGTGGTGAGCGGCGGGTCGAGCGTGGCTGCGAGCCCCGAGTCGTCGAAGCCTCCGACCGCGACGTCCTGCGGGACGCGTCKGCCGGCCTCACGGAGCACCTGCAGGGCCCCCGCCGCCATCAGGTCAGAGCCCACGAAGACCGCGTCCAGGTCGGGTCGGCGTTCGAGGAGGGTCCGCATCCCCGACGCACCGCCGTCGCGCGAGTAGTCGCTGTGCGCCACGAGCGACTCGTCGTAGAGCGACCCGAGCTCGTCGCGGTAGCCCTCGAGCCGGAGCCTGCCTCCGGGGGTGTCCAGGGGCCCGGTGATCGTCGCGATCCTGGTGCGGCCGATGTCGAGCAGGTGCCGCGTCATCCGCCGGCCGCCGCCGAGGTCGTCGGCGGAGACGTAGCCGAGGCTGCCCTCGAAGCCGAGCGGGATGCCGCAGGCGATCATCGGGATGCCCTGCCGCACCAGCGCGTCGAGCAGGGGGTTGCCGCTGTGCGACGAGATCGCGAGGACGCCGTCGACGTGCCCGGCACCGACGTAGGACGAGACCTGCTTCTGCTCCTCGGGGGTGCCCGCGACCATGAGCAGGAGCGGCATGCGGCGTGCGGCCAGCGCCTGGGCGGCCCCGCGCAGGAGGATCGAGAAGTTCGGGTCCTCGAAGAGCAGGTGCTGGGGTTCGGTGAGCAGGAACGCCACCGAGTTCGACCGTCCGGTGACCAGGCTGCGTGCGTGCGGGTTCGCGGCGTAGCCGGTGGTCCGGATCGCCTTCTCGACGGCCGCGAGCGAGTCCGGGGACACCCAGTGCCCACCGTTGATCACGCGCGAGACAGTGCCCCGGGACACGCCGGCCGCAGCCGCGACGTCACGGATCGTCGGGCGCTTGCGCGGCGCGGTGGGTCCCATCGCACGTGACTCTAGGGGAACGGGGTCACACATCACGCCTCGACCGCGGTCGGGATAGCGTCACGCAGGCGGCGATCGCGCTGCTCGCACAGATGCAAGGCACGGGAGGTCTGACACACGTGGACGAGATCCTGTACGGCGCCGCCTACTACGACGAGTACATGCCGACCGACCGCGTCGACACCGACGTCGCGATGCTGCAGGCGGCGAACCTCACCGTGGTCCGCATCGCCGAGTCGACCTGGAGCACGCTGGAGCCACAGCCCGGCGTCTTCGACTTCACGCACGTCGACCGGGCGCTCGACGCGATGGAGGCCGCCGGCATCCACGTCATCGTCGGGACGCCCACCTACGCGGTGCCCACGTGGCTCGTGAGGTCGCACCCGGACGTGCTCGCCGAGACGAGCACCGGCCAGAAGCGCTACGGCGCACGCCAGATCATGAACATCACCCACCCGGAGTACCGGCTGCACAGCGAGCGGGTCATCCGCGCGCTCCTGGAGCACACCGCGCACCGCCCTGCCGTCATCGGCTTCCAGCTCGACAACGAGACGAAGTACTACGACGTCGTCTCCAGCGACGTGCAGCGCATGTTCGTCGAGCACCTCCGCGCGACGTTCGGCGACGACCTCGACGCGATGAACCGTGCGTACGGCCTGGACTACTGGTCCAACCGCGTCGACGCCTGGGACGACTTCCCGGACGTCCGGGGCACGATCAACGGGTCCCTCGCCGCCGCGTTCGACACGTTCCGCCGTTCGCTGGTCGAGGAGTTCCTCGCCTGGCAGGCCGCCATCGTCCGCGAGTACGCGCGGGACGACCAGTTCCTCACGCACAACTTCGACTTCGACTGGGGGCCGGGCTGGTCCTACGGGCTGCAGCCGTCGGTCGACCACTTCCGGGCTGCGGCCTGCGTGGACGTCGCCGGCGTCGACATCTACCACCCGACGCAGTCCGCGCTCACCGGCAAGGAGATCGCGTTCGGCGGGGACATGACCCGCTCGATCAAGGGCGGCGCGAACTACCTCGTGCTGGAGACCCAGGCCCAGGGGCAGCCGGCCTGGCTGCCCTACCCCGGCCAGCTGCGCCTGCAGGCCTACAGCCACCTCGCGAGCGGCGCCGACGCCGTCATGTACTGGCACTGGCACTCCATCCACAACTCCTTCGAGACGTACTGGCGCGGACTGCTCAGCCACGACCTCCAGGCGAACCCCACCTACGACGAGGCCGCCGTCGTCGGTGCGGAGCTCCGGCGGGTAGGACGGTCGCTCGTGCACCTGCGCAAGGCCAACCGGGTCGCGGTCATGGTCAGCAACGAGGCCCTGACGGCGCTGACGTGGTTCAGCATCGAGACCGGGTTCCCCTCCTTCGTGCGACCCTCGATCGGCTACAACGACGTGCTCCGCTGGGTGTACGACGCCCTGTTCGAGCTGAACGTCGAGTGCGACTTCGTCTCGGCCGACACCGAGGACCTCGGCCGGTACGCGATGGTCGTGGTCCCGGCGCTGTACTCGGCGCCCGAGTCGACCCTGCAGCGGCTGCGCGCGTTCGTCGACGACGGTGGCCACCTGGTCTCGACGTTCAAGTCGTTCGTCGCCGACGAGCACGTGAAGGTCTGGCACGACCGGCAGCCGCACGCGCTCACGGGCGTCCTCGGGCTCACCTACAACCAGTTCACCGTCCCGGTCGACGTGCGCCTCACCCTGCACGGCGACCTGGCGTCCGCTCCCGGCGCCGCCGCGCTGAGCCCCGACGACCGCTCCGCCGTGCACTTCATGGAGCTCCTGCAGGCCGACGGCGCGGAGGTGCTCGCGTCGTACGACCACCCCGCCTGGGGCGGTCAGGCGGCGGTGACCCGGCACCGCTCGGGCGCCGGGACGGCGATCCACCTCGGCACCATGACCGGTCCCGCCCTGGTCCGCGAGGTGCTCGCCCTGGCGGTGCGCGACGCGGGCCTGTGGCAGTGGCCGCAGGAGCTCGCCGGCACCGTCGCCGTCCGCCGAGGCGTCAGCCCCGCGGGAGCGCAGCTGACCTACCTCCTGAACTACTCCGACCGCCCGGTGCAGGTCACGAGCCCGGTCACGGCGAGGTCCGTCCTCGACGACGCCACGGTCGAGGACGGCACCGAGCTCTCGGTCGGCGCCTGGGACCTCACGATCCTCGAGGAGGCTCAGTCCTCCCGGACCACGACGACGCCCCGTGCAGGGACGACCGCCCCCGCCTCGTGACGTCGGTCGGCCACGAGGTCGTGCCCGGAGACGTGCAGCGGCACGTCCGCGCCGGTGTGGTTCAGCGCGAACAGCCAGCTCCCGGTGGCGCTCGTCCGACGGACGACCTCCAGGCCACCCGGCGACGGGACGAGGGACGACACCCCGGCAGCCGCGACCACGCGCCCGAGCAGGTCGCCGAGGGACGGGTCGTCGAGGCGGGTCGACAGGTACCACGCGGCACCGCCCGACCGCGTGCTCCGGCGGGTGACCGCAGGACCGCCGGAGGACGGACCGTCGACGTAGGTCGCCAGGACCTCGGCGTCGGGCGCCGTCATCCGCTCGGTCCAGACCTCCCCGGTGCCCCCGTCGCTCAGCGTCGTGGTCCCCTCGGCCCCCAGGGGCGCGAACTCCTCCACGCGCACGCCCAGCAGGTCCCGGAACGCCCCCGGGTACCCACCCAGGAGGACCCGGTCGGAGGTGTCGACGATGCCCGAGAAGTACGAGACGAGCACCTGCCCGCCGCGAGCCACGACGCCGGTCAGCCGGTCCGCAAGGTCAGGTGGGGCGAGATAGAGCGTGGGCACCAGCACGACGTCGTACCCGTCGAGCGGCGAGCCGGCCGGCAGGACGTCCACCGCGACGCCCGCGTCGAGCAGCGCGCGGTGCATGCGCTGGGCGAGGTCGAGGTACCGCAGGTCGACGGTGGGGTGGGCATCGAGCTCAGCGGCCCACCACGCCTGCGTGTCCCACAGGAGCGCCACCCGAGCCTGCTCGACCTCGCTCCCCCGCACCCCGGCGAGGCGACCCAGGGTCGCGCCGAGCTCGACGACGTCCCGGAACAGCCGGGAGTCCCGTCCGGCGTGCGGCACCATCCCGGAGTGGTACTTCTCCGCACCGGCGCGCGACTGCCGCCACTGGAAGAAGAGCACCCCGTCCGAGCCGCGGGCGACGTGCTGCAGCGCGTTGCGCAGCATCTGCCCCGGCTCCTTGGCGATGTTGCGCGGCTGCCAGTTGACCGCGCTCGTGGAGTGCTCCATGAGCATMCACGGGTGCCCCCCGGCCAGCCCGCGGACCCGGTCCGCGCTGAACGCCAGCTCCGCCCAGCCCCGGGGGTCCTCGGCCCACAGGTAGTGGTCGTTGGACACGATGTCGACCAGCGGCGTGGTCTGCGTGTAGTCGATCTGGTGGAAGTCGCCCATGACCATGTAGTTGGTGGTCACGGGCAGGTGCGGCGTGACCTCGCGCAGCACGGCCGCCTCGGCCTCGAGGTGCGCGACGAACGCGTCCGACGAGAACCGCTCGAAGTCGAGCCGCTGCCCCGGGTTCGAGATGGTGGTCGTGCGGCGCGGCGGCAGGATCTGGTCGAAGTCGGCGTAGCGCTGGCCCCAGAACGCCGTGCCCCAGGCCAGGTTCAGCGCGTCGATGTCGGCGTACTCCTTGCCCAGCCAGTCCCGGAACGCGGCTGCGGACACGTCGCAGTAGCAGCGCCCGTTGTGGCAGGCCAGCTCGTTGGAGACGTGCCACATCTTCACCGCGGGGTGCTGGCCGTACCGCTCGGCGATCACGCGGGCGATGCGGGTGGCGTGGTGCCGGATGACCGGCGAGGAGACGCACCAGGACTCGCGGCTGCCGTGCGTGAGCCGCAGGCCGTCCGCGTCGACGGGCAGCATCTCGGGGTGGGCGAGGTGGAGCCACACGGGCGGCGCCGCGCTGGGGGTGGCCAGGTCGACCCCGATCCCGTTCTCGTGCAGGAGGTCGATGATCCGGTCGAGCCACCCGAACTCGAACACGCCCTCCGACGGCTCCAGCTGGCCCCAGGAGAAGATCCCGACGCTCACCAGCGTCACGCCCGCCTCACGCATGAGCGCGACGTCCTCGGCCCAGACCTCCTCCGGCCACTGCTCCGGGTTGTAGTCCGCGCCGAAGGCGATGCCGTCGGTGGGCCAGGGGCCGGTCCAGCGCGCGCTCACCGGGTCACCGCCACGAGCACGGTGGCGGCGCCGCCCGCAGTGGACCGAGCCGGGGTGTGCTGCGCCGCGACGACGTCGAGGTCGGTAGGAACGGTTACCACGGTGGCCTCCCAGGACCGGCTGTGAACGACGTGCACGCGCGCGCGCCGTCGGTGAAGGGTCGAGCTGTGGACGGTGCTCTCCCGGGCCCGCGCTCCGTCGAGGACGGGCCCGAGAGTCGCACCCGGTCGTGCTAGAGGAGCCCCCGGAAGGCGAACCGGAACGTCAGCTCGGTCTGGGTGGGCAGCCGGTACTCGGCATGGGTCTGTGCCCCCCAGGAGTCGTCGCCGCCGACCCCGCGGCGCTGGAGCGCCGGCCGCAGGATCGTCTGGTAGATCGGCGGCAGCTCGGTGTGGTGCGCGGCGTTCTCGATCTCGAACGGCGTCCACGGCAGGGCCGACAGCTCCATGKGCTCGTCCGACTCCAACCGCAGGCCCGCCCCCTGGTCGTCCGTCACGGTCGCCCAGCGCACGCCGGTCCGGCTGCCCGCCTCCTGCKGGCGCAGGTAGGGCGTGAGCGAGGTACGGACGTCGGCCTCCCACACGCCCAGCCGGGCGCCTGCCCGACGGTCGACGTAGGACTCCTCGGGGCCGTCCCCGTACCAGCGCAGGTGACGGAACGCGCGGTCGGTCGCCAGGAGGAGACCGAGCTCGGGCATGTCCGACAGCCCTGCACCGGGTCGCACCGTGAGGGTCACCTCGACGCGACCGTCACCGTCCACGAGGTAGGAGAGCTCGCACTCCCCCGCGGGCGAGGTGGGCAGCTCGTACCGGAAGCGGACGAGGACCCCCGCGTCCGTCTGCTCGACAGAGGGGTGGTCGGCGCCCCGGACGGCCGTCGCGTACCGGCTGGCGACCAGCCACGCGCCGTCCAGCGCAGGACCGCCCCAACCGCGCTCGTTGGAGGTGGGTGCGTGCCAGAACGACGGCTGGGGCACCGAGCGCAGCAGCTCACGGCCACCGTCCCCGGTCAGCCCGTAGCGGTAGGACTGCAGCCCTCCGTGCAGCCGCGAGAACAGGGCGGTGAAGTGCCGGCCCCGGACGCCCACGTTGTGGATGCCGTAGACGACCTCCGGCGCTGCGGCCCGGCGGACCGGCGCGGCAGCTCGCACGGTGGCCGGGACGACCACCACCGTCTGCTCGTGCGCGACCTCGTGCCCGGCCGGCGCCCAGCGGGTGGTGCGACGCAGCCGGAACGACACGTCGACGGTGTACTCGCCCGGCCCGGACGGCACCGTGACCGGGAGCGCGTAGACCTGCGAGTCCCCCGGTGCGACGTCGGTCTCGAGCACCTGCTCCTGGAGCACCCGGCCCTCCCGGGCGAGCGTCACGACGCACTCGTGCGCCGACGACGAGGTGGCGAGGTGACGGTTCTCGACCGTGACCTTGTCGCTGCCCACCGAGAGCCGGTAGCCCTGGTAGAGGTACTGCACCTCCTGGGCGAGCGGCTTGAGGGACCGGTCGGCGAAGACGATGCCGTTGCCGCTGAAGTCCGAGTCGTGCGGCGCGTCACCGAAGTCGCCGCCGTACCCGAAGTACTCGCGGCCGGCGGGGTCGGTACGCCGCAGCGCCTGGTCCGCGAAGTCCCAGATGAAGCCCCCCTGGAACAGCGGCTCACGGTAGGCGAGGTCGACGTACTTGTGGACCGCCCCGAACGAGTTGCCCATCGAGTGCGCGTATTCGCACAAGACGTAGGGCTTGTCGCGGTGCGTCGCGAGGAACTCCTCGATCTCGGCCGCCGGCGCGTACATCCGCGAGACGACGTCGGTGGTCTGCGGGTACCGCGGGTCCCAGTGGACACCTTCGTAGTGCACTGGCCGGGAGTCGGCGCCCCGGAAGTACTCCGCGACCTCGAGGATGCCCCGCCCGCCGAACGACTCGTTGCCGCACGACCACATGACGACGCTCGGGTGGTTCTTGTCCCGCTCCAGCATGCTCGTGGCGCGGTCGAGCAGGGTGGGCAGCCACTCCGGACGGTCCCCGGGCAACGCCGTCTCGACCTCGGCCCCGGCGAACCTGATCAGGTCCCACATCCCGTGCGACTCGAGGTTCATCTCGTCGATGACGTACAGGCCGTACTCGTCGCACAGCTCGTAGAAGAAGGAGTTGTTCGGGTAGTGGCTGGTCCGCACGGCGTTGATGTTCAGCCGCTTCATGAGCTGGATGTCGGCCTCGGTCTGCTCGCGGGTCATCACGCGACCCTGCAGGCCGAACTCGTGCCGGTTGACCCCGTTGAAGACCACGCGGGAGCCGTTGACCTTCAACAGGCCGTCCTCGATGCCGAACCGTCGCACCCCCACCTGCACAGGGATGTGCTCGGTCAGGCGGCCCGTCCGGTCGTACACGTCGAGCGTGAGGTCGTACCGGTGCGGGTCTTCCGCGCTCCACAGCCGCGGGTTCTCGATGCGGACCACGAGCTCGTCGTCGCCGGTGAGCTGCCCGACGCCGGCGATCCGGGCGTCCACGTGGCCGTCGCCTGCCAGGAGCACGCGCACGCGCACCGTCGCCTCGGAGAGGTCGTCGGCGACGTCGGTCACCACCCGGACGTCGTCGACGTGCACGGTCGGCCGGCGGTACAGGACGACGTCCCGGAACAGGCCCGAGAACCGGAAGAAGTCCTGGTCCTCGACCCACGACCCGGCGCTCCACCGGACCACCTGCGCCACGATGAGGTTCTCGCCGTCCACCACCCCGTCGGTGAGGTCGAACTCCGACGGGGTGAAGGAGTCCGTCCCGTAGCCCACGTAGGCGCCGTTCAGCCAGACCGCGACGGCGCTCTCCGCACCGTGGAAGTTGACGCTCAGCCGCTCGCCGGGCTCGAGGGGGTGCTCGAGGGTGAACGTCCGGCGGTACGTCGCCACGGGGTTGTACCGCTGGGGAACCTGCCCCGGCTCGAGYTGCTCGTACCCGTCCCACGGGTACTGCACGTTGCTGTACTGCGGGCGGTCGTAGCCGAGCAGCTGGAGGTGGGCCGGTACCGGCACGTCGTCCCAGCCGGAGTCGTCGACGTCCACCCGCTCGAAGCCGGGGACGACGAGGGCGGGGCTCTTCGCGTAGTGCAGCTTCCACAGCCCGTTGAGCGACTGCTCGAAGGAGCTCGTCCCGGTCGCCGCCTCCTGCGGGGACGCGAACCACCGGTGGTCGGAGTGCGCGTCGAGCCGGTTCTCGTGGACGAGGGTGGGGTCGGCGATCCGGTCGAGATCGAAGGTCACTTGATGGCCCCCGTGACGCCCTCGGCGAAGCTGCGCTGCAGCAGGAGGAAGACGACCATCGTCGGCACCGACACGATGAAGACGGCGAGCATGAGGCTCCCGTAGTCAGTGACGTACCCGGCGCGCATGTTCGAGAGCAGCATGGGCAAGGTCTGGTACGCGTTGTCGACGAGGATCACCTTCGGCCACAGGAAGTTGTTCCACGAGAACAGGAAGGTGATGACGCCCGCGGCAGCAAGGGTGGGCTTCATCGTCGGCAGGTAGATGCGCGCGAAGATGCTCACCTCGCCCAGCCCGTCGAGGCGCGCGGCCTCGATGATCTCGTGGGGGAACGACCGCGAGGCCTGCCGGAACAGCAGGATCAGGAACGGCGTCGCGATCAGGGGCACGATGACGGCGAACGTCGAGTTCACGAGTCCGAGCTGAGCGAAGAGCCGGAACAACGGGATCATCGTCGCCGCGAACGGGATCATGATCGCCAGCAGCAGGATGGCCATGACGGCGTCCTTCGCCCGCGAGTGGTAGATCTCGAACGCGTATCCGGCGATCGAGCACAGGATGAGCGCGAGCGCCGTCGTCGCGATGGCGTTGACCGACGAGTGGTACAGCGCCGTGAACAGAGGCTGCGAGTCGACGAGCGTCTGGAAGTTCTCCAGGAGGTGGCTGCCCGGCAGCAGCTTCGACGCCACGACCTCGTTGCTCGTGTTCGTCGCCGACACGGCCATGAAGTAGAGCGGGAAGACCGACAGGACGACGGCGAGGGACAGGAACAGATATGCCGGGATCCGGCGGAGCTGTGTCTTAGTCACGCTTGTCGCCCACCTTCAGCTGGATGGCGGCCAGGATGGCCACGATGATGAGGATCGCGTAGGAGATCGCGGCCGCGTACCCGAAGTTCGGGCTGTTGCGGAACGACACGTTGTACAGGTAGTGCGACACCGTCATCGTCGTGTTCCCCGGGCCACCGTTGGTCAGGTTGTACGACTCGTCGAACATCTGCAGCGTCCCGTTGGTCGACAGGATCGCGCAGAGCAGGATGATCGGCTTGAGCTGCGGCATCGTCACGTACCAGAAGGTCTTGAACCCGTTCGCACCGTCGACGCGAGCAGCCTCGAGCGTCGAACGGTCGATGTTCTGCAGCGCGGCCAGGAAGAAGATCATGTTGTAGCCGGTCCAGCGCCACAGCAGGCCGAGGATGATGACCATCCGCGCGGTGCCGGTCTGACCGAGCCAGTTGACGGGACTGTCGAGCAACCCGAACTGCGTGAGCAGGTCGTTGGCGAGGCCGTCCGTCGCGAAGATCTGCCGGAACACCAGCGCGTACGACACCAGGCCCACCGCGCACGGCAGGAAGATCGCCGTCCGCCAGAATCCCTTCCACCGCAGCCACGGCGCGTTGAGCAGGTTCGCCAGCACCATGGCGAGCACGAGCATGATCGGCACCTGGATGATCAGGTAGATGAACGTCGTGCTCAGCGTCAGCCGGAACGTCTCGTCCTCGAACAGCCGCTGGTAGTTCAACCACAGCGGCTCGGCCCAGGTCAGCCGGGTCCCGCGTCCCGTCTGCAGCGACAGGAACAGCGCCTGGATCATCGGCCAGAAGTTGACCAGCACGATGAGGGCTGCGGCGGGGATGATGAACGCCCACCCCGTCAGGCTGCGGCGGCGCGCTATCGCCGACAGGGGTACCCGCTTCGAACGGCCTGGGGACTCCTTCGTCCCTGGGGGGGGTGCGCTTGGTGCGCGGTCCTCGGTTG
>NZ_JBFULY010000028.1:0-50962 GCF_054049655.1 Cellulomonas sp. P5_C5
GCCGTGAGGCGCTCGAGGGAGTGGTCGAAGTAGACCGCCTCCCACGTGTTGAGGGTGATCGGCCGTGGGCGCCGAGGATGGGCGGGGCGGGCGCGCCACTCGTCGTGGAACCGGTGGGCGAGCTCGCTGAGCCCGTCCCCCCAGGACCCGACGACGTCCGGCGACGTGAGAGAGGCACCCGGCGCGAGGACGACCTCCCCGGGGGCGAACAGCTCACCGCCGGCGAGAAAGGCCTCGCCCGAGACGGACCGCTCCGCGACGAGCCGGTGGTTGCCGCTCCACGCGACGTGGACGGCGTGCACGCGACCGCGCTCGAAGCCGAACCCGGGGCGGCCGGCCGCGAGCACGAGCGTGGCGTCCGCGCCGGGCCGGCCGCGGCGGCTCTCGCGCAGGTACGTCCCGTACCCGAAGGGGTGCCGCTGCGGCGAGCGCTCCCGCAGGTGACGGCCGGTGGTGTCGAGGATCTCGGTGGCGTCCCACGGGACGGGGAACGCGAGGTGCAGGTGCTGGACGGTGTAGGGGGAGTCGCCGTCGTTGCGCAGCGTGATCCGCTGATGCAGGAGACCCGCGGTGCCGACGCTCAGCTCGAGCTGAGCGCTGAGCCGGGCCTCCCGGTCGACGAGCGACAGCAGCGCGCGGTGGCTGTCGGCCTCGACGTCGACGAGCTCCAGCCGGACGCTGAACGCGGCTCCGTCGCGGTGCCCTTCCAGGCCGGGGGTGCCGAGCCAGCCGCCCGCCGGCGTCGCCACCAGCGTGGCGCGCGCGGGCTCGTCCAGGCCGCCCGAGACCCGCTGCGGGCGAGCCGCGACCGCCAGGCTGCGCAGCGTCTGCTCGCTCGAGCCGGTGAGCTCCTCGCCCCAGTGCACGACCGCCGGGTGCGGGAGGGCGTCGAGGTCGACCACGACGCTGGTGCCCCCGCGGTGCAGGTGGAGCACTCGTCCCGTAGCGGCGTCCGGGGGCTGGGGCGCGGTGTGGTGAGCGGTCACCTCGTCGTGAAAGAGCATGGTTTAGTTCTAACACGGAAGAAACAAACCGCACAAGACGCGCCAAGCGCGAGAATCCGCCGATCTCCGGCAGCGTTCATGCCATGATGGAATCAATGAACCGGTTGAGAGCATGCTGAGCGACAGCGAGCGGGCCCTCGCCCGTGCCGTGCTGATCCATGGGCCGATCTCGCGCAGCGAGCTGACGAGCCGGCTCGGGCTGTCGCCGCCGAGCCTCACGCGCCTCGCCAAGCCGTTCCTGGACCGCGGGCTCCTGGTCGAGCTCGACGACCGGTCCGACGGGTCGGTCGGCCGGCCCGTCCGGCCGCTCGACGTCCGGCCGGGCCTGGCCCACTTCGCGGGCGTCAAGATCACGGGGGAGGCCCTCCACGTCGTCGCGACGGACGTGCGTGCCGGGCTCATCGGCTACGCGGAGCACCCGCTGGAGCGCCGCGACCCGGAGGGCGTCGCCGCCGAGATCGGACGCGCGGTCCGCGCGCTGGGCGTCGACCGCCTCGCGGGCGTCGGGGTGGCGCTCGGGGGCGCCGTGCGGGACGGCCGGGTGGAGTTCGCGCCGTTCCTCGACTGGACGGACGTGCCGTTCGCCCACCTCGTCGAGGCCGAGCTGGGAGTCCCCGCGTCGATCGAGAACGACCTCGTCGCCCTCGCGGAGGCCGAGCGCTGGTTCGGCCTCGGGGCGGGCATCCCCGGCTTCGTCGTCATCACCATCGGTGCGGGCATCGGGTACGCGCTCGTGGTGAACGGCCAGGTCGTGCACTCGCGCGAGGCGGGCGTCGGTCTCGGCGGGCACATCCCCCTCGGCACCACCGGGCCGGTCTGCCACGCGGGTCACCGCGGGTGCGCGGAGGCCATGCTGACCTCGGGCTCGATCGCGGCCCAGGTGTCTGCGGCGCTGCAGCGCCCGGTCGACTACGACGAGGTGCTGCGTCTCGCGGCGGCGGGCGACCCGGCCGCGACGACCGTCGTCGACGAGGCCGCGGCCGMGCTCGGACGGCTCGTCGCGATGGCGGTCAACCTGACGCTGCAGCCTGCGGCGGTGCTCGCGGGCGAGGGCATCGGGCTGTTCTCGCTCGCGGAGGAGCGGGTGCGGGCGGCCATCGCCGCGGACCGCGACCCCCGCGCGGAGCCCGTCCGGCTCTTCGTCGACGAGTCCGGCTTCTCCGCCTGGGCCCGCGGAGCCGCGACCGTCGCGATCCAGGATGCAGTCGACCGGATCGACCTCCATGGTGAGGAGCAGGAGCTGCTGCCCACGAGAGAGGCCCTCGCATGACCTGGACGCCGCAGGACGCCCCCTGGTGGACCCGGGCCGTCGTGTACCAGGTGTACCCGCGCTCGTTCGCGGACTCTGACGGCGACGGCATCGGTGACCTGCGGGGCATCCTCGGGCGGCTGGACCACCTGGCCGAGCTGGGGGTCGACGTGGTCTGGCTGTCGCCGATCTACGCCTCCCCGCAGGACGACAACGGGTACGACATCAGCGACTACCAGGCGGTCGACCCGGTGTTCGGCACGCTCGAGGACCTCGACGAGCTGGTCGCGGCCCTGCACGCGCGGGGCATGAAGCTGGTCATGGACCTCGTGGTCAACCACACGTCCGACGAGCACCCGTGGTTCGTCGAGTCGCGGGACCCGTCGAGCCCGAAGCGGGACTGGTACTGGTGGCGGCCACCGCGCGACGGGATGGCGGCGGGCGCCCCCGGGGCGGAGCCGACCAACTGGGGCTCGTTCTTCGGAGGCTCCGTCTGGGAGCACGACGAGCKCTCCGGTGAGTACTTCCTGCACCTGTTCAGCCGCAAGCAGCCGGACCTGAACTGGGAGAACCCGCAGGTCCGCGAGGCCGTCTACGCGATGATGCGCTGGTGGCTGGACCGTGGCGTCGACGGCTTCCGGATGGACGTCATCAACCTCGTCTCCAAGGACACGACGCTCCCCGACGGGGTGGTCACGGGCGGCCTGCTCGCCGACGGCTCCGCGTCCTACGTCTGCGGCCCGCGCATCCACGAGTTCCTCGCGGAGATGCACCGTTCCGTCTTCGCCGGCCGACCGGAGCGGATCCTGACGGTGGGGGAGATGCCGGGTGTCACGGTCGAGCAGGCGCGTGACTTCACCGACCCGGAGCGTGCCGAGGTGGACATGGTGTTCCAGTTCGAGCACGTCGGCCTCGACCACGGCCCGGGCGGCAAGTTCGACGTCCGCCCGCTACGGCTGCTCGACCTGAAGGCGTCGTTCGGCCGCTGGCAGGCGGGCCTGGCCGACGTGGGCTGGAACAGCCTCTACTGGGACAACCACGACCAGCCGCGGATCGTGTCGCGGTTCGGGGACGACGGTGTGTTCCGACGCGAGTCGGCGACGATGCTGGCCACGGTGCTGCACCTGCACCGCGGCACGCCGTACGTCTACCAGGGCGAGGAGCTCGGGATGACGAACGCGCACTTCACGCGGTTCGACCAGTACCGGGACATCGAGACGCTCAACCACGTGGCCGTCGCGAAGACGGTCGGGACCGGGTCCGACGAGGACCTGCTGGCCGGCATCGCCGCGATGGGCCGGGACAACGCCCGGACCCCGATGCAGTGGGACGACACCGCCCACGCCGGGTTCACCACGGGCACCCCGTGGCTCGARGTGAACGCGAACTATCCCTCGGTGAACGCCGCGGCGGAGCGGGCGGACCCCGGGTCGGTCTTCCACTACTACCGCGCGCTCATCGCCCTCCGGCACGAGGAGCCGGTGGTCGCCCTGGGCGACTTCACGATGCTCCTGCCCGACCACGAGCACGTGTACGCGTTCACGCGACGGCTCGACGGCGTCACGCTCACCGTCCTGGGCAACTTCTCGGGCGACGAGCAGGAGGTCCGGCTCGAACACGACCCCGGCGAGCTGGTTCTCGGCAACTACGCGCAGCCGGCCGGCCCGGTCCTGCGCCCGTGGGAGGCCCGCATCCACCGGTCCTGACGGTGGGGTCTGCCCCCGTGCGCATCCGGGGGTGGACAGGACAGACCGGGAGGAATCGGACTGGCTACCGTCGCGATCATGACGATCACGACGGCGCCGCCGACCGAAGCTCTCCCCGTCCCGGCGCGCCGCCGGCGGGTGGGCTGGACCGCGGTGGCGCTCACGTCGCTGGCCATCGTCGCGTACTCCGTGACGCCCTACCTGACCTCGTCCCTGGGTGAGCTCTCGGACGAGAGCTTCGGCCTGGCATCCGCCTACGCGGACCAGCCGGCGGCCGTGCGGGCGGCGTTCTACGTGCACATCGTCGGCGGCGGTCTCGCCCTGCTGCTGGGTCCCTGGCAGTTCTGGGCGGGACTGCGCCGTCGTCGCCCGCGCGTGCACCGCTGGATCGGCCGCGGGTACCTGACGGCCGTCGGCATCGGCGGGCTGGCGGGGCTGGTGATGGCGCCGTTCAACAGTGCGGGCTTCGTCGGGTTCTTCGGCTTCGGCACGCTCGGCGTGCTCTGGCTCTGGACGGGCTGGCGGGGCTACCGGGCGATCCGGTCCGGGGACGTGCGCACGCACCAGGCGTGGATGATCCGCAACTTCGCGTGCACGTTCGCGGCGGTGACGCTGCG
The DNA here is from genome assembly GCF_054049655.1 of Cellulomonas sp. P5_C5. NCBI lineage: Bacteria > Bacillati > Actinomycetota > Actinomycetes > Micrococcales > Cellulomonadaceae > Cellulomonas > Cellulomonas sp. P5_C5. Next base: position 4,577 of record NZ_JBFULY010000028.1, read on the forward strand.
GGCGTGGACCGGGCTGCTGGTCGCGGTCCAGATCCCGTCCATCACCAGCGAGGCGGCCTTCGACGCGGCGTTCGCCAACGCCTACGCGGTGGTGCCGTTCCTCTGCTGGATCCCGAACCTGGTGGTCGCCGAGTTCATGGTCCGCCGCCGCGGCCTGCCCGCGCTGCGCATGGTGGATCCCGCGCCCTGAGGCCACCACGTGGACCGTCCGGGAGGCAGCGGGCGGGCGTCACTAGGGTCGGCGGAGGCGTCTGCACGAGGAGAGACCACATGGGCAAGGTGCACGAGAAGATCGACGGCCGGCTGCGTGCGTTCGTCGAGGCGCAGCCGATGTTCTTCGTCGCGACGGCCCCGAGCGGCCCCGACGGGCACGTGAACGTGTCTCCCAAGGGCATCGCGGGGTCGTTCGTGGTGCTCGACGAGCACACGGTCGCCTACCTCGACCTGACCGCCAGCGGCGCCGAGACGATCGCTCACCTGCGCGACAACGGCCGGATCACGCTCATGTTCTGCGCGTTCGACGGGCCGCCCAACATCGTCCGCCTGTACGGCCGCGGCCGGTTCGTGACGCTGTACGACGAGGGTTTCGACGAGCTGGCCGCGCTGTTCCCCGAGACGCGGGGCGCGCGGGCGGTCATCGTCGTCGAGGTGGACCGCGTCTCCGACTCGTGCGGCTACGGCGTCCCGCTCATGTCGCTGGAGGGGGAGCGGGACCTGCTGCCGCCGTACATGGAGCGCAAGGGCGTCGAGGGGCAGGCGGACTACCGGCGGCTCAAGAACCGGACGAGCATCGACGGGCTGCCCGCGTTCGACATGGACCCGGCACCCTCTGCGGTGTCCACTGACTGATCCCGTGAACCACGATGTGAGACGACCGGGTGGTGGCGTGACACATCGGAAACCTGGGCGTAGTGTCCAACGGGTGCAGACGACCATGCTTCTCGTAGTACTTCCTGAGCGCGCCGGCTAGAGGCCTCCCGCACAGGCCCCGTCAGCGCGCTCGCCCCTCGTCCAGCCCGTACGTGGCTCGAGGGGTTTTTTCATGCTCAGGCACCCATGCAGGACACGTTGCACGACCCAGGGAGACATCGATGGTCCAGGGCCCTCACCCGGCACCGCCGCGAACGCCCACGCCCACGGCCGCCACGCCGCGCATCCCCGCCCCGGCGGCGGTCAGCACGGTCGCCCCCGAGAAGGTCACCGGCGCGCAGTCGATCGTCCGCTCGCTCGAGGAGGCCGGCGTCGAGGTCGTCTTCGGCATCCCCGGCGGTGCGATCCTGCCCCTCTACGACCCGCTGATGGACTCCACGCGCGTGCGCCACGTCCTGGTCCGGCACGAGCAGGGCGGCGGCCACGCGGCCGCGGGCTATGCCGCGGCGACCGGCCGCGTCGGTGTGTGCATGGCGACCTCGGGCCCGGGCGCGACGAACCTCGTGACCCCCATCGCCGACGCCCACATGGACTCCGTTCCCCTGGTCGCCATCACCGGGCAGGTCGTCGCGTCGCTGATCGGGACCGACGGGTTCCAGGAGGCGGACATCGTCGGCATCACCCTGCCGGTGACCAAGCACAACTACCTGGTCACCGACGCGGACGACATCCCGCGCGTGATCGCCGAGGCGTTCCACATCGCGTCCACCGGCCGTCCGGGCCCGGTGCTCGTCGACATCTCGAAGTCCGCCATGCAGGCCAGCACCACCTTCTCCTGGCCGCAGGACCTGAACCTGCCGGGCTACCACCCGGTCACCAAGCCGCACGCCAAGCAGATCCGTGAGGCCGCTCGCCTGATCGCGACGTCCCGCAAGCCGGTCTTCTACGTGGGCGGCGGCGTGATCCGGGCCCGGGCCGCGGCCGAGCTCAAGGCGCTGACCGAGGCGGCGGGCGCGCCCGTCGTGACGACCCTGATGGCCCGCGGTGCGCTGCCCGACTCGCACCCCCAGAACCTGGGCATGCCCGGCATGCACGGCACGGTCGCCGCCGTCGCGGCGCTGCAGAAGGCGGACCTGATCGTGGCGCTCGGCGCGCGGTTCGACGACCGCGTGACCGGTCAGCTGTCGAGCTTCGCGCCCAACGCGACGATCGTGCACGCCGACATCGACCCGGCCGAGATCGGCAAGAACCGCACCGTGGACGTGCCGATCGTCGGTGACCTCAAGGAGGTCATGGCCGACCTGCTGCCCGAGCTCGCCCGTGAGCACGTCCAGCACGGCAAGCCGGACCTCGAGGGCTGGTGGCGTCAGCTGGACGACTGGCGCGCGACGTTCCCGCTCGGCTACGACGAGCCGCTCGACGGTCACCTCTCGCCGCAGTACGTCATCTCGCGGATCGGTGAGCTGTCCGGGCCGGAGTCGATCTTCGCCGCGGGCGTCGGTCAGCACCAGATGTGGGCCGCGCAGTTCATCAAGTACCAGCGGCCCAACTCCTGGCTGAACTCCGGGGGGCTGGGCACGATGGGCTACGCGGTGCCGGCGGCGATGGGTGCCAAGGTCGGCGACCCGTCGCGCACCGTCTGGGCCATCGACGGTGACGGCTGCTTCCAGATGACCAACCAGGAGCTGGCCACCTGCACGATCAACGACATCCCGATCAAGGTCGCGATCATCAACAACTCGTCGCTGGGCATGGTCCGCCAGTGGCAGACGCTGTTCTACGAGTCCCGCTACTCGAACACCGACCTGAACACCGGGCACGGCACCGTGCGCATCCCGGACTTCGTGAAGATGGCCGACGCCTACGGGTGCGCCGGCCTGCGCTGCGAGACGGCGGCCGACGTCGACGCCACCATCAAGCGCGCACTCGAGATCAACGACCAGCCCGTGGTCGTCGACTTCACCGTGTCGCGTGACGCGATGGTGTGGCCGATGGTCGCCGCCGGGGTCAGCAACGACGACATCCAGTACGCGCGCGGGATCAGCCCCGCGTGGGACCGGGAGGACTGAGCCATGTCCCGTCACACCTTGTCGGTCCTCGTCGAGAACAAGCCCGGCGTGCTCACGCGCGTCGCCGGCCTGTTCGCGCGGCGGTCGTTCAACATCCACTCGCTCGCGGTCGGTCCCACCGAGCACGACGAGATCTCCCGCATCACGGTCGTCGTCGACGTCGACGCCCTGCCGCTGGAGCAGGTGACCAAGCAGCTGAACAAGCTGATCAACGTCATCAAGATCGTCGAGCTGGAGGACTCCGCGTCCGTCCAGCGCGAGCTGCTGCTGGTGAAGGTCAAGGCCGACGCCACGCAGCGCACCGGTGTCCTCGAGGTCGTCCAGCTGTTCCGGGCGCACGTCGTCGACGTCGTGCCGGACACCGTCGTCATCGAGGCGACCGGCGGACCGGGCAAGCTCGACGCCCTGCTCGCCGCCCTGGAGCCGTTCGGCATCCGGGAGATCGTGCAGTCCGGCACCGTGGCCATCGGCCGCGGGTCGCGCTCGATCACCGACCGCGCCCTGGAGCGCGTCAACCGCAGCGCCTGAACGTCCCCTTCCTGAACCAGAAGCAGAACCACACACCGAGGAGAACCCATCGTGGCCGAGCTGTTCTACGACGACGACGCCGACCTGTCGATCATCGCCAACAAGAAGGTCGCCGTCATCGGCTACGGCAGCCAGGGGCACGCGCACAGCCTCAACCTGCGCGACTCCGGCGTCGACGTGACCGTCGGCCTGCGTGAGGGCTCCGCGTCCCGCGCGAAGGCCGAGAACCAGGGCCTCAAGGTCGCCTCGGTGGCCGACGCGGTCCGCGAGGCCGACGTCGTCGTCATCCTGGCCCCCGACCAGGTGCAGCGCATCGTCTACCGCGACGAGATCGAGCCCAACCTGAAGGACGGCGCCGCGCTCGTCTTCGGCCACGGCTTCAACATCCGCTTCGGCTACATCAAGCCGGCCGCCGGTCACGACGTGCTCATGGTCGCCCCCAAGGGTCCGGGTCACCTGGTCCGTCGCGAGTACGTCGACGGGCGCGGCGTGCCCGTCATCGTCGCCGTCGAGCAGGACGCCTCGGGTGCCGCCTGGGACCTCGCGCTGTCCTACGCCAAGGCGATCGGCGGCCTGCGCGCCGCCGGCATCAAGACGACGTTCACCGAGGAGACCGAGACCGACCTGTTCGGTGAGCAGGCCGTCCTGTGCGGTGGCGTCTCGCAGCTCATCCAGTACGGCTTCGAGACCCTGACCGAGGCCGGCTACCAGCCCGAGGTCGCGTACTTCGAGGTCCTGCACGAGCTCAAGCTGATCGTCGACCTCATCTTCGAGGGCGGCATCACCAAGCAGCGCTGGTCCGTGTCCGACACGGCCGAGTACGGCGACTACGTGTCCGGCCCCCGCGTCATCACGCCCGACGTGAAGTCGAACATGCAGGCCGTCCTCGCGGACATCCAGAACGGTGCCTTCGCGGAGCGCTTCATCAACGACCAGGACGCCGGCGCACCGGAGTTCAAGGAGCTGCGCGAGAAGGGCCAGAACCACCCGATCGAGCCCGTCGGCCGCGAGCTGCGCAAGCTGTTCGCCTGGGTCAAGCCCTCGGAGACCGACTACGTCGAGGGCAGCGCGGCGCGCTGACCCACCCTCACCACGGAACGGCATCCCGGCCACCGGCCGGGATGCCGTTCGTGTCTCCGCAAGGCTCGAGCAGGCCCGGGGTGACGTGGGCGCTCGCCGTGGCGTCACCCAGGGCTCGTTCGCGGAACGCGCGATGTGCCGCCCACCTGGTCGTACGCAAGGATGGGGCGACGACGACGGAGGGACGACGATGACCGACCAGCAGGTGGAACCACCGGAGCACGGCGTCGAGGGCGCGGTCGAGGACGAGCGGATCGCGGCGTTCTGGCAGGCGGCCCGCGGGCACGTCGGGATGGGCAAGCTCGACAGCGTGGTCGGCGGGACGCCCGAGGACGTGGTTCCCCCGCCGTCGTGGTCCTACGGCGACGACGCCGAGGCGCAGGAGCTGCTGGCCCGGGTGCTCGACGGCCGCAAGACGGCCACGGCGCTCGCGGTCGCCGAGCTGGAGCAGGTGGGGCTCGAGATCCCACGCGTGGGGGACCTGTCGATCGTCGTGGACGGTGTGGGGGACCCGCGCGCGCTGCTGCGCACCACCGAGGTCGAGGTGGTCCCGTTCGACCAGGTGACGGCGGAGCACGCGACGGCGGAGGCTGAGGGCGACGGCACGCTGGAGTCGTGGCGGGCGCTGCACGAGGAGTCGTGGCGGCGGGTGCTGGGCGAGGCGTTCTCCCCGTCGCTCGACGTCATGCTGGAGCGGTTCGAGCTGATCTACCCGACGACCGGCCCGACGCCCGCGGTGGACTGAGCGCAATATTCCGCAGGATGAGACACCCGTCCCGAGCGGTGGGACAGGGTCTAGGCTCGCTCCATGGTCGACACCACCGCTGCCCGGGACATCCGCCTTGCCGTCGTCGCTGGTGACGGCATCGGCACGGAGGTCGTCGAGCAGGGCCTGTTGGCATTGAACACGGTGCTGGACGCCACTRTGGGCGGCGCGGTCACGGTGTCGACGACGGACTTCGACCTGGGCGCCCGCCGCTGGCACGCGACCGGCGAGACCCTCACGGACACCGACCTCGACGCGATCCGCGCGCACGACGCCATCCTGCTGGGCGCCATCGGCGACCCGAGCGTGCCGTCCGGCGTGCTGGAGCGCGGGCTGCTGCTCAAGCTGCGCTTCGCGCTGGACCACTACGTCAACCTGCGCCCCAGCCGCCTGTACCCGGGCGTCGCGTCCCCGCTGGGCAACCCCGGCGAGATCGACTTCGTGGTGGTCCGCGAGGGCACCGAGGGCCCGTACGTGGGCAACGGCGGCGCCATCCGCGTGGGCACCCCGCACGAGGTGGCCAACGAGGTCAGCGTGAACACCGCGTTCGGCGTGGAGCGCGTGGTCCGCGACGCCTTCGCGCGTGCCGCGGCCCGTCCGCGCAAGAAGCTCACGCTCGTGCACAAGCACAACGTCCTCGTGCACGCCGGCCACCTGTGGCGCCGCACGGTCGAGGCCGTGAACGCCGAGTTCCCCGACGTGACGGTCGACTACCTGCACGTGGACGCGGCGACCATCTTCCTGGTCACCAACCCCGCGCGGTTCGACGTCATCGTCACCGACAACCTGTTCGGCGACATCCTCACGGACCTCGCCGCGGCGATCACTGGTGGCATCGGGCTGGCGGCGTCCGCGAACATCAACCCGGACCGCACGGCACCGAGCATGTTCGAGCCGGTGCACGGCTCCGCGCCGGACATCGCCGGCCAGGGCAAGGCCGACCCGACCGCCACCGTGCTGTCCGTCGCCCTGCTGCTGGAGCACCTGGGCCTGACCGCCGAGGCTGCGCGCGTCGAGAAGGCCGTCGCCGACGACATCGCGGACCGCAAGGGCGCTGAGCGAGTACGGTCGACGGCCGAGGTGGGCAAGGACCTCGCCGCGCGCATCGCCGGCTGATCCCACTCCTCGGGGCCCTCGGCCCCGCCCGGATACCACCCGGCCGTCCTCACCGGTACCGTCAAACCTGACTCTGGTGAAAGGCCCCCGCACATGAGCACCACGACCCACCCCACGTCTGCAGACACGTTCGAGATCACGCGTACCGACACTCCGGTCCCCGACGCACAGCGCGAGGCAGCGCTGGCGTCGCCGAAGTTCGGCACCGTGTTCACCGAGCACATGGCCCGCATCACGTACTCGAACGAGGACGGCTGGACCGGCCGTCGCGTCGAGAAGTACGGCCCCCTGCTGCTGGACCCGGCGACCGCCGTCCTGCACTACGGGCAGGAGATCTTCGAGGGCATGAAGGCGTACCGTCACGCCGACGGCTCGGTGTGGACGTTCCGGCCGCGGGACAACGCCGCACGGTTCACGCGCTCGGCCCGTCGCCTGGCGCTGCCGGAGCTGTCCGAGGCGGACTTCCTGGGCGCCATCGAGGCACTCGTCGCGACCGACGTCAGCTGGGTGCCGTCCGGCGAGGAGACGAGCCTCTACCTGCGCCCGTTCATGTACGCCTCGGAGACGTTCCTCGGGGTGCGGCCCTCGCTGGAGGCGGAGTTCCTGGTCATCGCGTCGCCGGTCGGGCCGTACTTCGCCGGGGGCGTGCGACCGGTGTCCATCTGGGTGGACCAGGAGTACCACCGCGCGGGTGCCGGTGGTACGGGTGCCGCCAAGTGCGGCGGCAACTACGCCGCGAGCCTCCTGCCGCAGCAGCTGGCCTACGCCAAGGGCTTCGAGCAGGTGTGCTTCCTCGACGCGTCGACCAACACCCAGCTCGAGGAGCTGGGCGGGATGAACGTGTTCATCGTGCACGCCGACGGCAGCGTCGCCACGCCGCCGGTGTCCGGCTCGATCCTCGAGGGCGTCACGCGCTCGTCCATCCTGCGGCTCCTGACGGACGCGGGCCACGAGGTGTCCGAGCGCCAGATCCCGCTGACGGAGCTGCGCCAGGGACTTGCCGACGGGTCGGTGCGCGAGGTGTTCGCGTGCGGCACGGCCGCTGTCATGACGCCCATCGGCCGGCTGGCCAGCGACGACTTCGACCTCACGGTCGGCGACGGCGAGGCCGGTCCGGTGACCACCCGCATCCGCGCGGAGCTCACCGACATCCAGTACGGCCGCGCGACCGACCGGCACGGCTGGCTCCACCGGCTCGTCTGATGGACGGCGCCGCCGGGGCAGGTCACGAACGCCGCTGACCTGGTGGCACGACCCCGCGGACGGGCTCACGGTGACCGTCCGCGGGGGCGCCCTCCGAAGGCGCGTGGCCACGGGCGAGGCTGGTCGACCGACCCGGGTCAGTCGATCGGCGCCGTCCCTGGACGCAGCGTGCGGCTCAGCACGCCGATCAGGAGCGACCAGATCGCGATGCCGATGAGCGCGTTCACGAGACCCGCGGCGATCGACGACTCGAGCACGTCGGTCCAGGTGAGCGGCAGGAGCGCGGCCGTCAGGGTGCCCAGGAACATGATCCAGCCGAAGAAGGCCTTGGGCTTGGGGGTGGTCAGCACGAGCAGGTGCAGCAGCCCGCCGGCCAGCACCGCGATCGCGGCGGCACCGACCACGTAGGCCGCCCCGGTCGAGTCCGTGCCGAAGATGTCCTGCACGACCAGCTCGATGCCCAGGATCTGGTCGACGATCACGACCCCGACCAGGCCGACGAGCGCCGCCACCAGAGCGGTCGCCACGACCCCGGCCCAGAAGCGTCCGGCGTCCACCGAGGGGTCCGCGGGACGCGCGGGTGCCACGGGAACAGCCGCTGCCACGGGCACCGGGACGGGCTGGACGGGAGCGGGCTGCAGGGCAGCCGGGTAGACCATCGTGGGATCCGCCGGGGGCGGCGGGGCGGGCGACGGGGCCGGCGTCTGGTGCGGGTAGGCGGACTGGCGCTCCGGCGGGGGAGTGGGGATGGACATTGCTGCCTCCTGGAGGTCGACCGACCTGCGCGTCGCCGGTGACGACACGGGGCAACGCTAGCGAATCGGACATCGGGCCGCGCGGACGCGCGCGACCCGGCCGTCCAAGGGATGGAACGCGTGACCGCGGGACGTGACGTGTGCCACCATGCACGGGTGACCCGCTCCTCCCTCATTATCGAGTAGCGCGTCGGCCCACCAGCTGACGCGCAGACCTCCCGTACCCCGGGGGGTCTTTTTGTTGGTCGGAGCACCACCCCCGCCCCGACTACCGTCGACTGCACCGGCACACCCCGCCGGAACGACTGAGGTCGCAGTACGACGCAGTTCGAGAAAGTCGCCCCAGCACCGAAGAGAGCTCATCGTGTCCGTCCCCGTCAGCACGCCGTTCCAGGTCTACGACACGACCCTGCGCGACGGCGCCCAGCAGGAGGGGATGAACCTCTCCGTCGCCGACAAGCTGGCGATCGCGCCGCTGCTCGACGAGCTCGGCGTCGGCTTCATCGAGGGGGGCTGGCCGGGCGCGGTGCCCAAGGACACCGAGTTCTTCAAGCGGGCCGCCAAGGAGCTGGACTTCCGCAACGCCGAGCTGGCCGCCTTTGGCAGCACGCGCAAGGCCGGGACACGCGCGGTMGACGACCCGCAGGTCCGGGCCCTCGTCGACTCGGAGGCCCCCGTCGTCGCGCTCGTCGCCAAGCACGACCTGCGGCACGCGGAGCGCGCTCTGCGGACCACGGGCGAGGAGAACATCGCGATGATCGCGGACACCGTCGCGTTCCTGGTGCGCGAGGGTCGCCGGGTCGTGGTGGACGCCGAGCACTTCTTCGACGGCTACCGGTTCGACCCCGCGTACTCCCGCGCCGCGGTGCTCGCCGGGTTCGAGGCGGGTGCCGAGGTGGTCGCCCTGTGCGACACCAACGGGGGCATGGTCCCCACCTGGGTCGCGGACATCGTGCACGAGATCCGGGGAGCCGTCGGCCCCGACGCCGTGCTCGGCATCCACGCGCACAACGACTCCGGCTGCGCCGTGGCCAACACGCTCGCCGCGGTCGAGGCCGGGTGCACGCACGTCCAGGGCACGGTGAACGGGTACGGCGAGCGCACGGGGAACGCCGACCTGCTGTCCGTCGTCGCCAACCTGCAGCTCAAGTACGGCCTGCCGGTGCTCAAGGTGTCGGACGGCCTGCCCGGCGGGCTGCCGGAGCTGACCCGGATCGCCCACGCGATCAGCGAGATCACGAACATCTCGCCCTTCGCCAGGTCGCCGTACGTGGGTGCCAGCGCGTTCGCGCACAAGGCCGGCATCCACGCGTCCGCCATCAAGGTGGACCCCGACCTCTACCAGCACATCGACCCGGYCGGCGTCGGCAACGACATGCGGATGCTGATCTCCGACATGGCCGGCCGCGCGTCGATCGAGCTGAAGGGCCGCGAGCTGGGCTTCGACCTGGGTGGCCGCCCCGAGCTGCTGGGCCGGGTCACGGACCGCGTCAAGGACGCCGAGGCCAACGGGTACACCTACGAGGCGGCGGACGCGTCCTTCGAGCTCCTCCTGCTCGAGGAGATCGACGGGAGCCGCCCGCAGTACTTCCGGGTCGAGTCGTGGCGGACCATCGTCGAGCGCAGCGGCGGGCGGGGCACGCCCGCGACGGCCGAGGCGACGGTCAAGCTGCACGCCGGCGGCGAGCGCGTGGTCAGCACGGGGGAGGGCAACGGCCCGGTCAACGCGCTCGACCACGCCCTGCGGCAGGCGCTGGTCCGGGTCTACCCCGAGCTCGAGGAGTTCGAGCTCATCGACTTCAAGGTGCGCATCCTCGACTCGATGCACGGCACCGACGCGATCACGCGCGTGCTGATCGAGATGACCGACGGCCAGACCTCCTGGAGCACCGTCGGCGTGGGCCCCAACCTGCTGGAGGCGTCGTGGGAGGCGCTGACGGACTCCGCGATCTGGGGACTCCGCCACAGCGGTGTGACGCCTCGCTGAACTTCATCCCTGCGCGGGGGACCGTCGCGGCTTAGCCTCGGGGGACCGGCCGCTGCAGCGCGGCCGCCGACGTGCGGAAGGAGCGGTCGTGTCCGGCAGTGCACCGTCCCCCGGCCCGGGGCGATCGCGTGCCGGCTGGTGGTGGCTGCTCGTCGCATTCGTCGCGATCGCCCTGGTCACGGCCCTCGTCGCGCAGCCCTGGGCGCCGGTGGAGACCGAGCCGACGCCGACGGTCACCGTCACCGTGCCCGAGCCCGAGCCGACGGTCGCACCCACCACGCAGTCGCCGTCGGTCCCGCCGCCGGGGTCGGACGCGCTGTTCGACGCGACGACGGCCCCCGCGCTGTTCGTCACGTCGGCGGAGCTGCTCGACGACGTCCCGGCGGCCGAGCCCGAGGTGCCGCAGCTGATCACGTCGGGCCAGCTGCCGTGGGGCCTGCCGCTGGGCTCGACGGTCGACCCGCCGGAGTGCACGGTCGCCGTCACCGTCGTCGCCACCCCGCCGTCGTGGTTCGACGCCTTGATGTGGGGCAACGACGCGATGTCGTTCGAGCAGGAGATCGTCCTGCTGCCGGACCCGGCCGCGGCGCGCGAGGCGTTCCGTGCCCTGGTGACCGCCGTCGACGCCTGCCCCGAGTACAGCCAGGTCAACCCGGACATCGACGGCGCCACCTGGACGGTCGAGCCCGCGATCGAGGGGCAGGGCATCTACCCGTCGATCGTGCAGGAGATCACGCACTCCGCCGAGGGGAGCGAGATCCCGGGGTACCGGGGACACATGCTCGTGGGCAACACCATCGTCACGTGGACGGCCGAGGCGCTCACCGACGGCGGCCGGGAGGCCGCGCTGGCCACCCTGGGCGACGCGGCCAGCCTGTCCGCGATGGTCCAGGACCGYGCGCAGTCGGCCGTGCGGGCGCTCGGCTGACGCAGCCGCCTACGCTGGGCGGCGTGCACGGTGAGTACAAGGTCCCCGGCGGCAAGCTCGTCGCGGTCGACCTCGACGTGGTGGACGGGCTGCTGTCCGGGGTGAGCGTCAGCGGCGACTTCTTCCTCGAACCGGACGAGGCGCTGCCGGTGCTGTCGTCGGCCCTCGACGGGCTGCCCGCCGACACCCCGGTGTCCCGGCTCGCCGAGGCCGTGACCGCAGCGCTGGCCGGGCACGAGCACGACGTCACGATGGTCGGGTTCGACGCGCACGCGGTGGCGGTCGCGGTGCGCCGGGCGCTCGGGTACTCCACCGGCTGGGGCGACCACACGTTCGAGGTCCTGCACCCCGGGCCGCTGCCGCCGGCCCTGCACACCGCGCTCGACCAGGTGCTCACCGAGGAGCTGGCGGCCGGGCGCCGCGGACCCACCCTGCGGTTCTGGGAGTGGGTCGAGCCCGCGGTGATCATCGGCTCGTTCCAGTCGCTGCGCAACGAGGTGGACCTCGAGGCGGCGCAGCGGCACGGCATCACGGTGGTCCGGCGGATCTCCGGCGGCGGCGCGATGTTCATGGAGGCCGGCAACTGCATCACGTTCTCGCTGGTGGTGCCGGCCTCGCTGGTGGACGGGATGACGTTCGAGGACTCCTACGCGTTCCTCAACCAGTGGGTGCTCGGTGCGCTCGCGGACGTCGGGGTGCAGGCGTTCACCAGCGGGCTGAACGACATCGCGTCGCAGGCCGGGAAGCTGGCCGGCTCGGCGCAGAAGCGGATGGTGGGTGGTGCGGTCCTGCACCACGTGACCATGGCCTACGACATCGACGCGGACAAGATGCTCGACGTGCTCCGGATCGGGCGCGAGAAGCTCTCGGACAAGGGGACGCCGAGCGCGAACAAGCGCGTCGACCCGGTGCGCTCGCAGACCCACCTGCCCCGCGACGAGGTCATCGCCGCGTTCGCCGCGCACTTCCGCGGCCGGTACCCGACGGTCGACGGCGAGCTGCGACCCGAGGAGCTGGCCCGCGCGACCGAGCTGATGGGGTCCAAGTTCACCGACCCGGCCTGGACCGCGCGCGTGCCCTGACCTCAGGCGCCACGCAGCACCACGAAGGCGACGGCGGCCACGCCGATCGCCACGACCCCCGCGGTGCTGACCGCCACGAGCCGCCCGCCCGGGGGCAGCGCACCGTCGACCAGGTGCCGCCGGTGGGAGACGGTGGCCAGTGCGACCGAGACGACGAACGCGACGGCGGCGAGGCTCCAGGACGCGGCACCGACGAACTCTTCCAGCAGGTGCGCGGCCGCCAGGCCGCCCCCGGTGAGCCCGATCGCGGTGCGTCGCCACGCGAGGTGGGTGCGCTCGGCGGCGAGCGTCGGAGGCGGTCCTGACGTCGGTGCCGTCACGCCACGGCCATCCCCACGAGGACCAGGAGACCGGCGACGCCGACGCCGAAGACGAGCAGGCCGAACGCCGACGGCGCCGGGAGCGAGGTGCCCTGCCGGACGGCACGCTCGGCGCGGGCCCAGCTCATCCACGCCAGCACGGGTGCCAGGACGCCGAGCGCGACCAGGACGATCGCGGCGGCGAACCGCAGGTCCGGCTGCACCGGCAGTGCGAGGGCCTCGAGGGCCACGCCGCCGGCGAGCAGGGCGAGCGAGGTGCGGATCCACGCCAGGAACGTCCGCTCGTTGGCCAACGAGAACCGCGCGTCCGGGTCGGTGCCCGTGCCGTAGACCCACCGGGGGAACCGGCGCTCGTCGCTCATGGGGCCATCCTGCCGTGAGACGGCGTGCGACACCCGGAGAGGCCTCAGGTTCGCCGCGAGAGCAGGACGAACGCTCCGACGAGCACGGCGATGAGGAGGGCCTCGATGGCGCCGATGACGGTCGACCCGTCGGCACCGAGCGCCACGGCGGCGAGGCCGATCGCGTTGGCCAGGAACGCGGTGAGGCCGACCCAGGCCAGCGAGGCGGTCAGGATCGTCCGGTCGCGCTCGTCGGCGGTGCCCAGGAGCACGCGACTGAACCCGCCGTCGGCGGACGGCCCCCGGCGCTTGGCACGCCAGCGGACGACGACCGCGAGGCCGGTCACCGCGAGCCCACCGACCAGGGCCCCTGCGGCGGTGTCGGGCTGGCCCGCCAGGGTGAACGCGAGCCACAGGAGGCCGACGGCGACCAGACCGCAGCCGAGGGCGACCAGGAAGCGACCGTCGGACAGGGAACGCTGGCGCTCAGGCGTCGACATGGAAGATCTCCTCGATCGTCGTGCGGAAGTAGTGGGCCACCGCGAACGCGAGCGGCAGCGAGGGGTCGTAGCGACCGTTCTCCAGGGAGTTGACGGTCTGCCGGGAGACGCCGAGCGCCTCGGCCAGGGCGCCCTGGGAGAGCCCCGCCTCCTCGCGCAGGCGACGGATGTCGTTCCTCATCGGGCGTCGGCGGGTGCGAGCACGGCGGCCTTCGCCGGGCGGTGCAGCACGGGTCGCAGGTCGATGAGGACGTGCAGCACCATCGGGAGCAGCAGGCTTCCGGTGGACAGGTACAGCTGGGTGAGGAGCGCGCCGAGCACGCCGGTCGCGAGCATGCCGAGCCGCCCCTGGTACCAGTGCGCGACCCCGAACAGGAGCGCGGCGAGGGCGACGACCGCGCCGTGCGGCAGGTCGGGGACGGCGAGCAGCAGAGCGAGGACGAGCAGGCCGCGGTAGGAGATCTCCTCGGTCACACCCGCGGAGAGCGACAGCCCCGCCCAGCCACGCCGGGCGGCGGGGGTCGCGGGCCAGAGGGCGTCCGCCGCGGCGCTCCGGGGCGGCTGGGAGACCGCGGGCAGCCGGCGCCGGGCGAGCGCGAGCGCTCCCGCGGCGAGCGCGATCCCGACGACCGCGCCGACAGCCATCCCGGTCGCGTCGTCCCGGTCGGCGCCCGGCGCCAGGAGGCTCAGGTCGGGGAGGCGCAGACCGAGCTCCGCGAGCCCGATGCCCGGCAGCAGCAGCACGGCGGCGACGACGACCGCGGCGGTCAGCCAGCCCTGCCGGATCCAGGTCCGGTAGAAGCGCCGGCGGACCGCGTCCTGTGCCCGGTCGTCGTCGGCCGCGGCGAGGTCGTCGACCAGGCGCGCGTACTGGCGGCGGCCGAGGACCGGGTCGAGGGCGACGAGTGCCGCGGTGCCTGCGACGACGACGAGCGTGGTGACGGTGGGGACGTCGAGGTCCCGCAGAGCGTCGAGGGTGTCCACAGGAAACCTCCGGAGTGACAAGCGTGCTTGACAGGACAAGCGTGCTTGACAGGTGCGGAGGTGTCAAGCCCCCTTGTCATGGACGCGCGTATCAGATCGCGCGGACGGCGCTCATGATCGGCATGGACCTCGACCGAGAGCTTCGTCGGCTCACCGTGCTGCACGCCCGCGAGCTGGCCGTCGTGCGCCGCCGCGCACCCGGCGCCGCCACCCGCACCGCGCAGCTGGTGCTGCTGCGCGGCGGCTACGTGGGGCGGGCGCCGAAGACCGCGCTGCCGACGCGCACGAGCGTCGCGCCCTCCGCGACGGCCAGCTCCAGGTCCCCGCTCATCCCCATGGACAGCTCCGTCGCGGTCTGAGTGCCCGCCGCGACGATCTCGTCCCGCAGCGACCTCAGCAGCGCGTAGCCGGACCGCACCACGGCGGCGTCGTCGGAACGCGCGCCCACCGTCATGAGGCCGGCCACCCGCACCCCGGGCAGTGCGGCGACAGCCCGGGCGAGGGCGACCGCCCCGTCAGGGGCAACCCCGTGCTTGGACCCCTCGCCCGACACGTTGACCTGCACGTAGACGTCCACCGGATCGGTCGCGCGTGCCGAGAGCCGCTCCGCGAGGTCCAGCGACTCCACCGACTCGATGCACGACGCCCAGCGCAGGGCCGCGTTGACCTTGTTGGACTGCAACGGCCCGATCAGGTGGACGGTCGCCAGCCCGGCGAGCCCGGGTCCCTTCGCGACGAGCTCCTGCACGCGGTTCTCGCCGACGAGCACCGCGGTCAGGGTCGGGTCCTCGGCCCTGGCCCGTGCGTCGGCCCCGAGTGCCTCGCGGACCAGCTCCACCGGCTGCGTCTTGGTCGCCAGGAGCAGGCGCACGTCGGCGGGGTCGCGACCGGCCTCGGTCGCGGCCTGCGCGACGCGGCGCCGGACCTCCGCGAGACGGTCGGCGATCACGGGTCGGACCGGGCGATGTCCGCGACGGTCGCCGAGGTGAGCCGGACCAGGTCGTCGGGGGAGAGCTCCACGTCGAGCCCGCGTCGGCCGCCGGAGACCAGCACCGTGTCGAACAGCCACGCCGTCTCGTCGACCACGGTCGGGTGCGGCGACCGCTGCCCGAGCGGTGAGATGCCGCCGACGACGTAGCCGGTGGCGCGCTCGGCGTCGGGCTTGGCTGCCATCGACGCGCGCTTGCCCCCGGCGGCGTGCGCGAGCGCCTTGAGGTCGAGCTGCCCGGTCACCGGCACGACCGCCACCGTGAGCGTGCCGTCCACGACCGTCATCAGCGTCTTGAACACCTGCTCCGGTGGGACGCCGAGCGCCGCCGCGGCCTCCAGGCCGTAGCCGAGGGTGCTCGCCGGGTCGTGCGCGTACGCGTGCGCCGTGTGCGGGACGCCCGCGGCCGTCAGCGCGACGAGCGCGGGGGTGCCGGCAGGCGCGTGCTCCTTCTTCACCACGGAGCCACGATAGGGCGGGATCAGGGTCCTCCCGGATACCGTCCGCGGCCGGCGGGGGTGCAGGCTGGCCTGGTGAAGACCCTGCTCAACATCATCTGGCTCGTCCTGGCCGGCTTCTGGCTCGCGCTGGGCTACGTGCTCGCCGGGATCATCTGCTGCATCCTCATCGTCACGATCCCCTTCGGCATCGCGTCGTTCCGGATGGCCAGCTACGCGCTGTGGCCGTTCGGTCGCACGGTCGTCGACAAGCCGACGTCCGGGGCGTGGTCCGTGATCGGGAACGTCATCTGGGTGATCGTCGCCGGCTGGTGGCTGGCGCTGGCCCACATCATCACCGGCATCGCGGAGGCCATCACGATCATCGGGATCCCGCTGGCCCTGGCCAACTGGAAGATGGTGCCCATCTCGCTGTTCCCGCTGGGCAAGCAGATCGTCCCGGCCGACCGCATGATGGCGGCCTACGGGCAGTAGCTACTGGCCGGTGATCAGGACGATCAGCAGGTAGACCAGGGTGCCCGCCGCGGTGCCGGTGCTGGCTGCGAACCAGGTGGCCGGGTCCTTGCCCCGGGCCTGTCGCACCATCGCGACGACGACCAGGGCCACCGCCGCGACGATGACGAGGATGCCGAGCACCCAGATCGCGGACACGAGCGCGGCGACCAGGCAGATCAGGAAGATGAACCGCGGGGACCTGGTGCGGCGCACGGGGGCATCTGCGGGCGGGGTGCTCATGGGCGAACGGTAACGCGGCGAGCCCTTGTCAGGACGGCCCGTCCGGATGGCTCGCCAGCCAGGCCGTGGCGACGCGCTTCGGCGCCTGCGTCAGCCACGCCTCGACCACCAGGTCCCGCAGCTCGTCGGTGTCGATCGCGTCGAGCCGCACGAGGATCGCCGGGTAGCCGTCGAAGTGCGGTGTCACGAAGTAGACGTCCGGCAGACGCGCGAGGAGCTCCTCCTTGGCGTCGAGGTCCGGCACGCGCGCGCCGAGGATCGGTCCGTCGGGGGCCGACGAGCCCAGCGCCTGGTGGTCGACCGCACGCAGCGGCCGGTCCCAGACGAGCGGCTTCCTCGACCCGACCCGCCAGCTGCGCCCGGGCTCCTCGAACGTCTCGGGCAGCGCCGCCACGGCCTCCCGCACGTCGTCCCACGTGGCCATGGGGGCCAACCTACGTGAGGTCGCCCAGGGGGCCCACGGCGACGATCCGCAGCTGGACCTCGCCCGTCTCGTCGGAGCCCGCCAGGTCGACGGCCGCGTCGATCCGCCAGTCGTGGTCGCCCTCGGGGTCGTCGATCAGCTGCCGGACCTGCCACGTCCCGCGGCCGGGAGTCACCTGGAAGAGCGCCGGGCCGCGTGCGGGTGCGCCGGTGAGGATCTCGTCGTGGTCGTCGTAGAACGGGTCCAGGGCGGTCCGCCAGCGGTCGGCGTCCCAGGGCTCGCCGTCGGCGTCCAGGTCTCCCAGCTGCGCGAGCCCGCCGTAGAACTCGCGCGCGGCCAGCTCGACCCGGCGGAAGAGCGCGCCGCGGACCAGGGCCCGGAACACGCGCGGGTTGGCCGTGATCGGCTCGGGCACGTCCTCGTCGATTCCCCCGGGAGCGTCGGCACCGTGCTCGTCGAGCGGGTTGCTCAGGCGCTCCCACTCGTCCAGGAGGCTGGAGTCGGTGCGGCGGACGAGGTCGCCCAGCCACTCGATGATCTCCCACAGCTCCTCGGTGCGGGCCTCCTCGGGGACCGTCTGCCGCAGGGCGCGGTAGGCGTCGGCGAGGTAGCGCAGCAGGACGCCCTCGGTCCGGTCCAGCTGGTAGTAGGCGACGTACTCCGCGAAGCTCATCGCCCGCTCGTGCATGTCCCGGACCACGGACTTGGGGGACAGGGCGAGGTCGGCGACCCACGGGTTGGTCTGCCGGTAGGTGACGAACATGGCCTCCAGCAGCTCCGCGAGCGGCTTGGGGTAGCCGACGTCCTCGAGCAGGGCCATGCGCTGGTCGTACTCGAGCCCGTCGGACTTCATCTGGGCGACGGCCTCGCCGCGGGCCTTGTTCTCCTGCGCGGACAGCACCTGGCGCGGGTTGTCGAGCGTCGCCTCGATGACCGACACGACGTCGTGCGCGTAGCCCGGGTCGTCGCGGTCCAGCAGGTCGAGCGCCGCGTAGGCGAAGGGGGACAGGGCCTGGTTGAGCGCGAAGTTCGGAGCGAGCTCGACGTTGAGCTGCACCGCGCGACGGCGGCCGTGCGGTGCCGTCGGGTCCTCGACCCACGGGCGCTCGATCACGCCGGCGGCACGCAGCGACCGGTAGACCGCGATCGCGCGCCGGACGTGCTTGCCCTGCGCGCCGACCGGCTCGTGGTTGTCCGTGAGCAGCTTCGTCATCGCGGCGACGGGATCGCCGTCGCGGGCCAGCACGTGCAGCACCATCGCGTGCGACACCGCGAAGCTGCTGGTCAGCGGCTCGGGCGGGGCGTCGCGCAGGCGCTCGAACGTCTTGTCGGTCCAGTTGACGTGCCCCTCCGGAGCCTTCTTCCGGATGATCTTCTTGAGCTTGCGAGGGTCGTCGCCGGCCTTCTCCAGCAGCTTGCGGTTCTCGATCACGTGCTCCGGCGCCAGGATGATGACCTCGCCCACGGTGTCGAACCCCGCCCGCCCGGCGCGCCCCGAGATCTGGTGGAACTCGCGCGCGGACAGGTGCCGCATGCGGACGCCGTCGTACTTGACCAGGCTGGTCAGCAGCACGGTGCGGATGGGCACGTTGATGCCGACGCCGAGCGTGTCCGTGCCGCAGACCACCGGCAGCAGGCCGCGCTGCGTGAGGCGCTCGACCACCCGGCGGTACTTGGGCAGCATCCCCGCGTGGTGCACGCCGACCCCGTGCCGCAGCAGCCGGTTGAGGGTGCGCCCGAAGCCCGGACCGAAGCGGAACCCCGCGATCTCGTCGGCGATCCGGTCCCGCTGCTCGCGGCTGGCCAGGGGCGTCGACATGAGCGACTGCGCGCGCTCGACGGCCTCCTTCTGCGTGAAGTGCACGACGTAGACGGGGGCGCGACGGGTCTTCACCAGCTCGTCCAGCAGCTCGTGCAGCGGCTCGATCGCATAGGAGAACGTCAGCGGGACGGGCCGCTCGGCGTTGGCGATGACGGCGACGGGCTGGTGGGTCCGGCGCGTCAGGTCCTCGGCGAAGAACCCGACGTCGCCGAGGGTCGCGGACATGAGCACGAACTGGACCTTCGTGAGCTCCAGCAGCGGCACCTGCCACGCCCAGCCGCGCTGCGGGTCGGCGTAGAAGTGGAACTCGTCCATGACCACCTGGCCGACGTCGGCGTCGTCGCCGTCACGCAGGGCCACGTTGGCGAGGATCTCGGCCGTGCAGCAGATGATCGGGGCGCCCGGGTTCACCGCCGAGTCGCCCGTCATCATCCCGACGTTCGCGGACCCGAACGCCTCGACGAGCGCGAAGAACTTCTCGCTGACCAGCGCCTTGAGCGGGGCCGTGTAGTACGTCCGCCGGCCCTGGGCCAGCGCGACGAAGTGGGCGGCGACCGCGACGAGCGACTTCCCGGACCCCGTGGGCGTCGACAGGATCACGTGCGCACCCGTGACCAGCTCCAGCAGTGCCTCGTCCTGGTGCGGGTACAGCGCGAGCCCCTGGTCCGACGCCCAGTCGGTGAACGCCTCGTACAGCGCGTCGGGGTCGGTGGGGTCGGCGGGGATGCGATCGGCGAGGCTGGTCATGTTGCGTCGATGGTCCCATGCGCACCGCGTCTAGGGTGTGGGCCGTGAGCGAGCGACCGACCGTGGAGATGTGGACCGACGGGGCCTGCAAGGGCAACCCGGGCGTCGGGGGCTGGGGCGCGTGGATGCGGTACGGCGCGCACGAGCGCGAGCTGTTCGGCGGCGAGGTCCTCACCACGAACAACCGCATGGAGCTCACCGCCGTGATCGAGGGCCTGCGCGCCCTGACCAAGCCGTGCGACGTCACGCTGCACGTCGACTCGACGTAYGTGATGAACGGCGTCACCAAGTGGATCGCCGGCTGGAAGCGCAACGGCTGGCGCACGGGGGACAAGAAGCCCRTGAAGAACCAGGAGCTCTGGGAGGCCCTCGACGCGGAGGTCGCCCGGCACACCGTGACGTGGGTCTGGGTGAAGGGTCACGCGGGCGACCCGGGCAACGAGCGCGCCGACCAGCTGGCCAACCGCGGCGTCGAGCAGGTGCGGGCCCGGGCCTGACGGCCGCAGGATGGGCAGGTGAACCCTGTCTCGTCGGCCCGCGACCGCGCCGGCACCTCCCTGTTCCTGCGCGTCGCGGGACCCGACGGGCTGGCCAGCCGCGAACGGATCCACGGGACGCCGGGGCCGCGCTGGTACCCGCCGGGCTCGCCCATCCGGACCGTGCACGGCGACGCCTCGATGTTCGTCGGCGGCATGCGCGCCCTGCTGCTGCAGTCCCTGCACCCGGCGGCGATGGCGGCGGTCGCGGCGCACTCGGGCTACCGCGGTGACCCGTGGGGGCGCCTGGCGCGGACCAGCACGTTCATCGCGACGACGACGTTCGCCACGATCGACGACGCCAACGCCATGATCGGCCGCGTCCGCCGCGTGCACGACCGCATCCGCGGTGTCACGCCGGAGGGGATCGAGTACTTCGCGGGCGACCCGACGCTCCTGCGCTGGGTGCACGTCGCCGAGGTGGACAGCTTCCTGCGGGCGCACCGCGTGTACGGGCAGCGGCCCCTCGATGCCGCCGGCGCTGACGAGTACGTCGCGCAGGCAGCCCGCGTGGCCGTCGCGCTCGGGGCGGAGCGGGTGCCGGAGTCGACGGCCGAGCTGGCGAAGGCCCTGGAGGAGTTCCGGCCGGTGCTCGGCCCGTCGACGGCCGCACGTGACGCCGCCGACTTCCTCCTGCACGAGCCGCCGGTGCCGCGCTCGCTGCGGCCCGGCTACACCCTGCTCGCCCGCGCGGCCGTCGCGTCGATGCCGGCCTGGACGTTCGACATGCTCGGCCTCGAGCGACCCGGCCCCGTCGGTCTGAGCGCGGCCCGCACCGCGGGCGCGGTCGCCACCCGGTCCATCCGGTGGATGCTCGGGCCCGACGACGCCAGCCGGGTCGCGGGCGTCGGATGAGCCGCTTCCTGCTGCTCAGCTCGCGCGCGGAGGAGATCGCGGCCGACGGGGAGTACGCGGCCTTCCTGAGGTTCAGCGGACTGCGCGCCGACGAGCTGGTGCGGGTCCGCATGGAGCAGGCGTCGTTCCTGCCCGTCCCGCTCGACAGCTACGACGGCGTGCTCGTCGGCGGCAGCCCGTACGACGCGAGCACCCCCGAGGCCGACAAGTCCCCTGCCCAGCGCCGGGTCGAGGCCGAGATGTCGACCCTCCTCGACGAGATCGTCGACCGGGACCGGCCGTTCCTCGGCGCCTGCTACGGCGTCGGCACGCTGGGTGTGCACCAGGGTGGTGTCATCGACCGTCGGTACCCGGAGCCGATCAGCGCCGTCACCATCACCCTCACGGACGCCGGGCGGCTCGACCCGCTGCTCGCGGACCTGCCGGAGTCGTTCGACGCGTTCGTCGGGCACAAGGAGGCCTGCAGCGTGCTCCCGCCGGACGCAGTCCTGCTCGCGTCGTCGCCGACGTGCCCCGTGCAGATGTTCCGGGTGCGCGAGAACCTCTACGCCACGCAGTTCCACCCCGAGCTCGACCTGCCGGGCATCATCACGCGCATCGGCGTGTACCGGGACTACGGCTACTTCCAGCCGAAGGAGCACGACGAGGTGGTGGCAGGGGTCCGCAGCGCCGACGTGTGGGCGCCACCGCGCATCCTGAGGGCCTTCGTGCGCCGCTACGGCCGGGATGGCACGCCCGACTGAGCGCGGGCGCGCGTCATCGCGGGGCTGCGGCGTCCGCGCGCCGTACCGTGCTGCCGACGACACGAGGAGAGCTCATGACCGCCCGGTACCGACACCTCCCGACCCTGGTCGCCGTGGCCGGCGTCACGCTGCTGCTCGCGTCGTGCGCCGACGAGGCTCCCGCGACGCCGTCGCCCACCCCGTCCACGAGCACCACCGGCCCCACCCCGTCGGCGAGCCCCACTGCGACACCCATCGCCACGCCGACCGCTACGGACGAGCCGGTCCCGTTCCCGGCGGACGTCACCCAGGACGAGCAGGCCGCCTCGGCGGACGCCGCGCTGACGCTGACCGACGTGACGACCGGTCAGCACCCGGGCTACGACCGGGTCGTCCTGCGGTTCGACGGGACAGGAACGCCCGGCTGGATGGTCCGGTACGTCGACGCCGCGACCGACGACCCCGCCGACACCACCCTGGACCTCGCGGGCGACGGCACGCTCCAGCTCGTCGTGCTGGGGGTGCGGCTCCCGTTCGAGACCGGGATCGACGAGTGGGCCGGGCCGAACCCGGTCCGCACACCCGACTACGCGGTCCTGCGCGAGGTGAACGTGCGCGGCCAGTTCGAGGGGCAGGAGCTCGCGTTCCTGGGCGTCGCGACGCCCGACCACCCGTTCCGGGTCTTCGCACTGACGGACCCGACCCGGGTGGTCGTGGACGTCCGGCACGACGGCTGAGAACCGTCAGCGGAGCAGCGCCTCGCACACCAGGACGAGTCGCTCGCGCAGCACGTTCCCGCGGGTGGCGAACCCGCGCTGTCGCGCGACGTACTCGGCCTTGCCCTCGGGGGTCTCGATCGCGACCGGGTCGAGGCCGTACGTCGACACGTCGTACGGGGACGCCTGCATGTCGAGCGTCCGGATGTCGCGGGCGAGCTCGAAGCAGTCGAGCAGGAGGGTCCCCGGCACGGCCGGGCCCAGCTTGGTCGCCCACTTGTAGACGTCCATCCCGGCGTGCAGGCAGCCGGGCTGCTCCATCGCCGTCATCGACCCGCGGGTCGGTCGCAGCGTGTTGAGCTCGACCGCGTCGGAGGTGAAGAACCGGTAGGCGTCGAAGTGGGTGCAGCGGATCCGGTGCGTCTCGACGACGGCATCGGTGCCCGCCGGACCGAGGCGCAGGGGGAGCGGGTGCCGGTGCTCGTCGGTCTCGCGGTAGACCATCGCCCACTCGTGCAGACCGAAGCAGCCGGTCAGGGCCGGCCGGCCGAGGGTCGCGCTGAGCAGGCCATGGATGAACCGCACGGCGTCACCGCGGTCGGCCAGGAACGCCTCGGCGTCGAGCGTGACCACGTCCCCGTCGGTCCGGTACCACCGCCACCCGGCGTGCGGCGCAGGTTCCTGCAGCGCGACGCCGACGCCCGGGTGCCAGCGCCGCAGGACCGCGGGCGTGACCGGGTAGTACTCGAACAGGAAGTCCTCGATCGCGTGCTTCTGCTGGCGCGACCGTCGCTCGCGCCGGCCGGCGGTGAAGGCGTCGGCCCGCTCGGCGTGCGCGACCGCGAGCGACTGCCACGTCGTCGCGTCGAGCACGGGTGCAGCGGTCACGGGCATGTCACCAGGGTAAGCGGGCCTGACAGACTGGTCCCGTGGTCATCCTCGCGTCGGTCTTCGCCGTCCTCGCCGCCCTGCTGCACGTCCTCTTCTTCGTGTACGAGTCGGTGATCTTCGACCGCCCCGAGGTGCACGCGCGGTTCCGGACCCGCACCGAGGACGTGCCCGCGGTCAAGCCGTGGGCCTACAACCAGGGCTTCTACAACCTGTTCCTCGCCATCGGGGCGCTCGTCGGTGTCGTGCTCGCGCTCTCCGGCCAGGAGACGGTCGGTCTCGCGCTCGTCGTGTTCGCGTGCGGGTCCATGCTCGCCGCCGCCCTGGTACTCGTCGCGACGAACCGCGCCATGGCGCGTGCCGCCGCGACCCAGGGCACCTTCCCGCTGCTCGCCGTCGTGGCCGCGGTCGTCGCTCTCGTCGCGTAGCCACCTCAACCCCAACGCCGCAGCGGTCGACAGGCGTTATGGGTGTGACGGTGTCGTAGCGAGGGGCGTGGCGTGAGCAGACGGTGGGAGGACCTGCTGGAGCAGGTCGCGCGTGAGCGTTATCAGCGCTTGGTCGCGCACGCGACTCTCGTGTCGGCGTCGCCCTCGGATGCCCAGGACCTGGTGCAGGAGTCGTTGATCGCGGCGTTCTCGGGCCGGGCACGGTTCGGGTCGGTAGAGCAGGCCGAGGCGTACGTGCGTCGGGCGATCGCGTCGCGGGCGATCGACGCGGGTCGGCGCAAGACGCGTGAGGCGCGGTTGCTGGCCCGCGCGGCGGCGCAGACCCCTCCTGTCGTGCTCGACACCGACCGGTTGCCGGGTGCGGACGTCGTGCGGGCGCTGGCGGCATTGAGTCCGCGGGAGCGTGCGTGCGTGGTGCTGCGGCAGATGGAGGACCTGTCGGTCATCGAGACGGCGGCTGCGCTCGGGTTGTCCGAAGGGGCCGTGAAGCGCTACACGTCCGACGGGCTGACCCGCTTGAACGCCGCGTTGGGCAGCACGAGCGATGCCGGTGAGCGGGTCCCGGTGCAGACATTGACCCCCACGGAGGTGCGTCATGAGCGCTGACCTGCACGCCTTGCTGGCCCGGGCGTCGGACGAGATCGAGGGTGGAGCGCCGGCGCTGGACGGCGGTCGCCTGGGGGTGGTCCGGTCGGCGGCTCGTCGTCGCCGGATCGTGCGGCACACCGCGGAGTCCTTCGCGGGTGTCGGAGTGGTCGGGGTGCTGGGGGTCGGCCTGTGGTTCGGGCTGGGCCAGCAGGCCCCCGAGCCGGTGGTGCCGATCGAGACGCCGACGGTCAGCCCGTCCCCGTCCCCGTCCGACACGCCGACGCCCACGCCCACGCCGACGTCGACCCCGACGCCGACCGGGCCGCCGACCCGTGCCGAGGAGATCGACGACGCCACCGTGATCGAGCGGCTCAGCGCTCCGCGGACCGGCGAGGTCTGGCACACCCCGGAGCGGACGCCCGAGATGGACGAGGTCCTGGCTCTGGCGGATGGCTACTTCACGCCGACGATCTACCGCGTCGGCAGCCGCGCCGACGCCGTGATCTACATGTCTGTGGCGGAGGGCGGGATGCCCTGGTCCACGCTGGAGTTCGGCGCTCTCTACGAGATCGACGAGGCCGGCGCTCGCCTGATCGCGTGCCCCAGTGCCCGGACCGGCGACGAGTGCGCCGGCTCTGCCGAGCAGACTGGCGGTGTCGTGCGCGACGACGAGACCTTCTACGACAGCCTCACCATGCCGGAGTCGATCGACATCGACGGGTACGTGGTCACGACGAGCCACGCGCGCTCGGACGAGTTCGCGTCACTCTTCGGGGACGCACAAGCACTGACGCCGGAGCCGCTCGCCTCCCGCACGCTCCTGCAGCTCGGCGCGCTCTCCGTCGTGGAGCGCACGCAGCAGTCCGCGGTCGCGGGTCTCGTCAATATCGAGTTCGGCGTCGCCACGCCGTTCGGCACGTTCCTCGAGCTGAGCCGCGAGGACCTGCCTGCCGGCGAGTTCGAGGCGATCCGGTGGGACGACGGCGTCCGTCGCGGCGCGTCCCACGGCCCTGACGGTGACGACAGCTACGTGGGGTCGGACCCTGCCGACTACACGGCGGTCACCCTTGCACCGGGGTCGTCCAACTGCACGTCCTGGCACTTCAGCCGCGCGAGCACCCACGATCCGGCGCAGTGGCGAGCGGCAGGGACCACGCCGGGCGGCTACCGCGTGTATCTGCCGCTCCCCGGAGGGAGCTCCCTTACGCAGGCCGTGCGAGCCTGGCAGGAGGAGAGCTCGTGGTTGCCGTCAGAGATGACCGACGACCCGGCGGCGGACGAGTACGGGACGCTGCACGGCGCAGCGGCCGGCTACGAGTACACGACCGACCAGGCGTTCCTCGACGCGAACGCGCTGTTCGCGGTCCAGGGGCCTGCAGGCGAGTGGATGCTCGGCATGCGATCTGATGCCGTGAACGTCGTCTACGAGTGCTCCTGACCGCTCTGCTCCGTCTCGCTGCGCGACGGTGAGGGCGGCAGCACGTCCGGCGCGATGTCGGCCGCCCGCGTCGACACCCGGTGCAGCACCCACTCGAACGGCCCGCGCCCGACGGAGACCGCCCACAGCCAGCACAGCCCGATCGTGGTGAGGATGAACGCGAGCCAGACCTCGAGGGTCGCCTGGTAGACGACGCCCTGCCCGAGGGCGGCGATCACCACGATGTGCACGGTGTACGCGGTGAGCGCGAGGGCCCCGACGGCCGCGAGCGGTGCGAGGACGCGCGGCCACCGGTCGGCGACCACGAGGCACCCGGAGATCACGAGCAGCGCGACGCCGACGTTGCCGACGACCTCGAAGGTGGTCGACGAGTGCGGCTCGGCGGTGGCCAGCGCGACGGGCCAGCCGAGCAGGTGCAGCGCGACCCACGACCCGCCGTGCCCGAGCACCACGAGGACGAGGCCGACCACGGCGCCGGCCCCGCGCAGCTGCGGGGAGCGCAGGTCGCTGCGGCCGATCGCGAGCCCGACCAGCAGGTACGCGGTCCAGACGATCGCGGGGTAGTAGTGGCCGACGGTGATCTCGGTGAGCACGGTCGGCCGAGCGTCCTCCAGCGCGTGCGCGATCCCCTGACCCAGCGGTGGGCCGACGACGGCGACGACCGCGGCGGCGGTGAGGAGCGCGGCGCGGGACCAGCGCAGGGCGATGCAGCCGAGCGCGAAGAGCAGGCCGTACGTCGGCAGGATCACGATGACCRGCGTCGCCAGGACGACGAGGAGCTCCCCGAGGGCGAACAGCAGCAGGGCCCGCACCAGGATGCGCACCCGCGCCTGGACGAGCCGGGTCCCCGTCACCGGGTCCGCGCTGCCGGAGAGGAGGGCCAGCGACAGCCCGGCCAGGACGACGAACAGGGCCGCCGGCCGGCCGTCCGCCAGCTGCGCGAAGCCGCCCGGCGGGATCGGGCCGTGGTCGTCGGGGCCGACGTGCGCGGTCATCATCCCGAGCACGGCGAGGCCCCGGGCGACGTCGATCCCCACGATGCGGCGCATGGTCGGATGCTAGCGAGCCGATCTGAGCCGCGTGATCTCGCATGTCGAAACGGTTCGTCCCGGTTATTGAACTGGAAGCCTCTCAGATGATTACAGTTCGATGTGAACTCCCCGACGCACCCCGACGTGTACACCCACGGACACCACGAGTCCGTGCTGCGCTCGCACCGCTGGCGCACCGCCGAGAACTCCGCGGCCTACCTGCTGCCGGCCCTGGTCCCGGGCACCCGGCTGCTGGACGTGGGCTGCGGCCCGGGCTCCGTGACGATCGACCTGGCGGCCCGGCTCGAGCCCGGCGAGGTCGTCGGCGTCGACACCTCGGCGGCCGTCGTGGAGATCGCGCAGAAGGCCGCCGCGGACGCGGGAGCGGACAACGTGACCTTCCAGGTGGCCGACGCCTACGAGCTCCCGTTCCCCGACGACGCCTTCGACGTCGTGCACGCCCACCAGGTGCTCCAGCACCTGACGGACCCCATCGCGGCCCTGCGCGAGATGCGCCGGGTCACGCGACCGGGCGGCGTGGTCGCGGTGCGCGACGCCGACTACTCGGGCATGACCTGGTACCCGCAGTCGGACGGCCTGGACGAGTGGCTGGCGCTCTACCACGAGGTCACGCAGGCCAACGAGGCCGACGCGAACGCCGGCCGCAAGCTGCTGTCGTGGGTGCGCGAGGCCGGGTTCGACCCGGAGGGCGTCGTGCCCAGCGCCGGCGTCTGGTGCTACGCCACCCCCGAGGACCGCACCTGGTGGGCGGGGCTCTGGGCGGACCGTTCCGTGGCCTCGAACTTCGCCGCGCAGGCGATCGCGCACGGCCTCGCCGACGAGGTCGGGCTCGAGCTGCTCGCCGACGCGTGGCGCGAGTGGGGCAAGCAGCCCGACGGCTGGTTCGCGGTGCTGCACGGCGAGGTGCTGGCTCGCGCCTGAACTAGGCTCTCGACCGTGCGCATCGCGAGGTTCACCACCGGGGGAGACCCCCGCTACGCCCTGGTCGACGGAGCTCCTGGTTCCGAGGAGCTGGTGGTCATCACCGGCGACCCGCTCTACACGCCCGTGCAGCCCACGGGCGAGCAGATCCGGCTCGACGACGACAGCGTCCGCCTGCTGGCACCGGTGATCCCGCGCTCCAAGATCATCGGCGTCGGTCGCAACTACGCCGACCACGCGGCCGAGATGGGCAACGAGCTCCCGCCCGCCCCGCTGCTGTTCCTCAAGCCGAACACGTCGATCATCGGCCCGGACGACCCGATCGTCCTGCCCGACTGGACCGAGCACGTCGAGCACGAGGCCGAGCTGGCCATCGTCATCGGCAAGGTCACCAAGGACGTCCCGCCGGACCGCGCCCTGGACTACGTCTTCGGGTACACCGTCGCCAACGACGTCACCGCTCGCGACGCCCAGCGGGCCGACGCCCAGTGGACCCGTGCCAAGGGTTTCGACGGCTCGTGCCCGGTCGGCCCGTGGATCGTCCCGGGTCTCGACGTCGACGACCTGTACGTCCGCGCCCGCGTCAACGGCGAGACGAAGCAGGACGGCCGCACGTCGCAGATGATCTTCGACGCGGCCTACCTCGTCTCCTACGTCTCCGAGGTGTTCACGCTGCTTCCAGGCGACCTCATTCTCACCGGCACCCCCGCGGGCGTGAGCCCGATCGTGGACCGGGACGTGGTGGAGGTCGAGGTCGAGGAGATCGGCGTCCTGCGCAACCCGGTCCTTCGCCGGCACTGAGCCCGTGAGCATCGACGACGTCTCCGTGGAGACCACGCCCATCGACGGCCTGCTCGTGTTCCGCCTGAAGCAGGTGGAGGACCCGCGGGGGACCGTGCGGGAGTTCTACCGCGCCTCGGTGTGGCAGCACGACGAGCTCACGTCCCGGGTCGACGGTCCGTGGGCGCAGGTCAACGTGACGGAGAGCCGCCGCGGTGCGGTCCGCGGCCTGCACGGCGAGGCCATGAACAAGCTGGTCGGCATCGTCTCCGGGCAGGCGCTGGGTGCCTATCTCGACGCGCGGGAGGGCTCGCCCACCTACGGCGCCGTCCACACGGTTCCGCTGGAGAAGGGCACCCAAGTGTTCGTGCCGAAGGGCGTCTGCAACGGGTTCCAGTCGGTGTCCGACGTGACGCAGTACCTCTACTGCTTCGACACCGAGTGGCGTCCGGGCATGCCCGGCACCGCGTACAACCCGCTGAGCCCGGACCTGGGCATCGCGTGGCCGGTCCCGGTGGACGTCGACGACCCGGCGCAGCTGTCGGCCAAGGACCGCAGCGCCACGGTGTGGACCGCGCCGGAGCGCTGACGGAGCGCCAGTAACCTGGAGCCCGTGACCTCCTCCGCTGTCCGTGTTCGCTTCTGCCCGTCGCCCACCGGTACGCCGCACGTCGGCCTGATCCGGACCGCCCTGTTCAACTGGGCGTACGCCCGCCACACCGGGGGCACGTTCGTCTTCCGCATCGAGGACACGGACGCGGCGCGCGACTCGCAGGAGTCCTACCTGCAGCTCCTCGACGGGCTGCGCTGGCTCGGCCTGGACTGGGACGAGGGTGTCGAGGTGGGCGGCCCGCACGAGCCGTACCGGCAGTCGCAGCGGATGGACCTGTACGCGGACGTGGTCCGTCGGCTGGTCGAGGGCGGGCACGCGTACGAGTCCTTCTCCACCCCGGAGGAGATCGAGGCGCGCCACAAGGCGGCCGGCCGGGACCCGAAGCTGGGCTACGACGGCGTCGACCGGAACCTGACCGACGAGCAGAAGGCGGCGTTCCGCGCCGAGGGCCGTGAGCCGGTCCTGCGCCTGCGGATGCCCGACGACGACCTCACGTTCGTGGACCTGGTGCGCGGCGAGGTGACGTTCAAGGCCGGCTCGGTGCCGGACTTCGTCATCGTGCGTGCCAACGGCCAGCCGCTCTACACGCTGGTCAACCCGGTGGACGACGCCCTCATGGGCATCACCCACGTGCTGCGCGGCGAGGACCTGCTGTCGTCGACACCTCGCCAGATCGCCCTGTACCGGGCGCTCTCCGAAATCGGCGTCGGCTCGGGCGAGCCGGTATTCGGGCACCTGCCGTCGGTCCTCGGTGACGGCAACAAGAAGCTCTCCAAGCGGGACCCCGAGTCCAACCTCTTCCTGCACCGGGACAACGGGTTCACGCCCGAGGGCCTGCTCAACTACCTCGCCCTGCTGGGCTGGTCGATCGGCCCGGACCGCGACATCTTCTCGATGGCGGAGATGACGGCCGCGTTCGACGCGGCGGACGTCAACCCGAACCCGGCGCGCTTCGACGTGAAGAAGGCCGAGGCCATCAACTCGGCCCACATCCGGCTGCTGGCACCGGACGACTTCCGCGACCGGCTGGTCCCGTACCTGCACCGCGCGGGACTGGTCCCCACGGACTCCTACGCGGACCTCTCCGTCGAGCACCGCGCGCTGCTCGACGCGGGCGCGCCGCTGATCCAGGAGCGCATCACGCTGCTGGGCGAGGCGGTCGGCATGCTCGGCTTCCTGTTCGTCGCGGACGACGCCCTCGAGATCGCCGACGACGCGCGCGGTGCGCTGCGCGACGAGTCCGGCTCGGTGCTCGACGCCGCGGCCGCCGCCCTGGAAGGGCTCGCCGACTTCACGACGGCTGCGACGCAGGAGGCGCTGCAGGCTGCGCTCGTCGAGGGTCTCGGCATCAAGCCGCGGTTCGCGTTCACGCCGCTGCGGGTGGCGCTGAGCGGCCGACGCATCTCGCCGCCGCTCTTCGAGTCGATGGAGATCCTGGGCAAGCAGTCCACGCTCGCGCGGATCGCCGCCCTGCGCGCGACGCTCTGATGCGCGTCGACGGCGTCCTCTTCGACATCGACGACACCCTCGTCGACACCCGCGGAGCGTTCGGCCACGCCCTGTCCGACGTCGCCCGCCGGTACCTGCCGGACCTCCCGCCCGAGCGCCACCCGGAGCTGGTGACGGTGTGGCGGGCCGACGTCGGAGGTCACTACGCGGCGTACACGCGCGGCGAGGTCGGGTTCGTCGAGCAGCGGATGACGCGCGCCAACGAGCTGCACGAGCAGTTCGGTGGCCCGGTCCTGGACGACGCCGCGTTCGCGGTGTGGGACGAGTCGTTCCAGGAGGCGTTCGCGGACGCGTGGGTGGCCCACCCCGACGTCGACGCGGTGGTCGACAAGCTCCTCGCGGCCGGTGTCGCGGTCGGCGCGCTGTCCAACGCGTCGGTCGCGCTGCAGACCACCAAGCTGGAGCGGGTGTCCTTGCTCGACCGCGTGCCGATGCTGGTCGGCGTCGACACGCTCGGCGTCGGCAAGCCCGACCCGCGGGTGTTCGTCGAGGCGTGCCGACGACTCGGCACGGCTCCGGAACGCACCGCGTACGTGGGCGACGAGCTCGACGTCGACGCCGTCGCCGCCCGCGCGGCAGGGCTGCTCGGCATCTGGGTGGACCGTCCCGGTGGACGCCGGCTGCCGCTGACGGACGCCGAGATCGCGGCGGCCGGCGTGCTGACGATCGAGTCCCTCGACCAGCTTCCTGCGGAGCTCGGCCTCTAGCGCAGCCGCGCCCGGTAGCACTCGGTCCGGTACGGCACCTCGATCCACTCCCGTCCGCGCAGGTCCGGGTGGGTGGCGACGAGCTGGTCGATCTCGTCGAGCAGCGCGTCGCGCTCGGCGGGCGGCAGCAGGATCAGGTGGCTGCGGCTCGCGGCGAGGGTGCGCAGGTCGGCCGCGCGCAGCCGTTGGGCCCAGTGGAAGGTGGCGTGCTCCGGCTCGGTGAACGCGTCGGACAGCTCCGGGTCCCGGTAGCTCGTCTCCAGGGTGTCCCCGCGGTGCACGATCTCCGTCCACCGAGCCACCCAGTCGACCTCCTGGTCCCGCACGTTCCAGATCGCGGTGAGCTGACCCCCGGGGCGCAGGATGCGGGCGATCTCGGCGGAGGCCAGCGGCGGATCGACCCAGTGCCACGCCTGCGCGATCGTGACCGCGTCGACGGACGCGTCCGGCAGGCCGRTCCGCTCGGCGGTGCCGGGGAGCGCCTCGACGGTGGGCAGGACGGCGGTCAGCTCGGCCCGCATGGCGTCGGACGGCTCCACCGCGACCACGTGCCAGCCCAGCGCCACGAGGCGCTCGGTGAGCTTGCCCGTCCCCGCGGCCAGGTCGAGCACGTCGCGAGCCTGCTCCGGCACCGACCATCGGACGGCGTCGTCGGGGTAGCCCGGTCGGGTCGCCTGGTAGACGGCCGCGGCGCGGTCGAACGAGGCGGCGCGGTC
This sequence comes from Cellulomonas sp. P5_C5, assembly GCF_054049655.1. Classification (NCBI taxonomy): domain Bacteria; kingdom Bacillati; phylum Actinomycetota; class Actinomycetes; order Micrococcales; family Cellulomonadaceae; genus Cellulomonas; species Cellulomonas sp. P5_C5. The sequence goes on from NZ_JBFULY010000028.1 coordinate 36,770, forward strand.
GTCACGGTCGTCGGTGCTCATGGCACCGATCGTGCCGCGAACCGGACCGTCACGCCTCAGGCATCGGGTCCAGGTACTCCAGGGCCGCCTGGTGCAGCTTCCCGTTGGACACCAGCGCAGACCCGCCGAACGGACCAGGCACACCCCGGATCGACGTGAACATCCCGCCGGCCTCCGTGACGATGGGCACCAGGGCCGCCATGTCGTGCAGGGACAGCTCGGGTTCCGCGGACAGGTCGACGGCGCCCTCCGCGACGAGCACGTGCGACCAGAAGTCGCCGTACGCGCGGGTCCGCCACGTGCGCCGGGTCAGGCCGAGGAACGCGTCGAGCTGTCCGCGCTCCTCCCAGCCGCTCAGCGACGAGTACGACAGCGAGGCGTCCTCCAGGCGGTCGACCGCCGAGACGTGCAGCTGGCTGGCGGCGGCGAGCGACTTGCCCGTCCACGCGCCGGAGCCCTGCGCGGCCCACCACCGCCGGCCGAGCGCGGGGGCGCTGACCACGCCCACCACCACCTGGTCGCCGTCCAGCAGCCCGATGAGCGTGGCCCACACGGGCACGCCACGCACGAAGTTCTTGGTGCCGTCGATCGGGTCGATGATCCACCGGCGCGGCCCGTGGCCGGTGTCGCCCATCTCCTCGCCGTGCACCGCGTCGCGCGGTCGCGCCCGGGACAGCTGCCCCCGCACGATCTCCTCCGCCGTCTTGTCGGCGTCGGTCACGGGGGTCAGGTCCGGCTTGGTCTCCACGCGCAGGTCCTGCGACTTGAACCGGGACATGGTCATCCCGTCGACCTGGTCCGCGATCACGTGGGCGAGGCGCAGGTCGTCGTCGTACCCAGGGCGCAGGCTCATGCCCGACACCGTAGTGGGTCGAGTTCGCACGTCAGGGACGTGCGGGCTCCCGGTTGTCCGGTTCGCCGCTGCCGAGCCGGCTGGCCAGCAGCCGGCGGAAGGACTCGATCCGTGCCGCCCGCGCTGCCCGGGTCACGTCGTCGGGGGAGGCCTCGACCCACTCGTCGAGCGCGCAGTCCGGGGCGTCGTCGGCGTGCGTGCAGCCGCGCGGGCACTCCTCGGCCACGGCGGCGAGGTCCGCGAACGCGCCCAGCAGGTGCTGCGGGTCGACGTGCGCGAGCCCGAACGACCGGACGCCGGGGGTGTCGATGACCCACGTGGGCGCGCTGGTGCCCGGCACCCGCAGCGCCACCGCGGAGCTCGACGTGTGCCGTCCGCGGCCGGTCACGTCGTTGACGATGCCCACTGCGCGGTACGTGCCGGGCACGAGGGCGTTCACCAGCGTCGACTTGCCGACGCCGGAGTGCCCGACCAGCACCGACGTCTTGCCCTCCAGCGCGGCTCGCACGTCATCGAGTCCGTGGATGATCTTGCCGCCGACGGACGCCTGCGCGCTGGTGACCACCACCTCCACGCCGATCGGCGCGTACATCCCGACCAGCTCGGCGGGGTCGGCCAGGTCGGCCTTGGTCAGCGCCAGCAACGCGTCCATCCGGGCGTCGTAGGCGGCGGCGACGCAGCGGTCGATCATGCGCGTGCGAGGCTCGGGATCGGCCAGGGCGGTCACGATGACGAGCTGGTCCGCGTTCGCGACGATGATCCGCTCGACCGGGTCGGTGTCGTCGGCCGTCCGCCGCAGCACGGTCCGGCGCTCGCCGATCCGCACGATCCGGGACAGGGAGCCCTCGTCGCCGGACGTGTCGCCGACGATGTCCACGCGGTCGCCCGGGACCACGCGGTCGCGGCCCAGCTCGCGGGCCTTCATCGCGATCGCGACGCGCTCGTCGGGACCGTCCGGGTCCACGAGGATCGCGTAGCGACCGCGGTCCACGGCCGTGACCAGCGCGGTCTCGGCGTCGGCGTGCTCGGGGCGCTGCTTGGTGCGGGGGCGCGAGCCACGACCAGGACGGATGCGGACGTCCCGCTCGTCGTAGCGCCGTGCCTGTGGACTCATCAGGCAAGCACGGCCGATCCGGCCAGCATGCCGCCCCAGAGCCCGACGAAGTCCGGGAGCGTCTTCGCGGTCGTCGCGACGTCCTCCACCTCGACGTCCGGCACGCGGAGCCCGACGAGCGCCCCCGCGGTGGCCATCCGGTGGTCCTCGTACGTGTGCCAGGTGCCGCCGGTGAGCGGTCGCGGCGTGATGACGAGCCCGTCCGACGTCTGCTCGGCCTGGCCGCCCAGCCGCGTGATCTCGGCGGCCAGCGCGGCGAGCCGGTCGGTCTCGTGGCCGCGCAGGTGCGCGATGCCCCGCAGCCTCGTGGGGGAGTCGGCCAGGGCGGCCAGCGCGGCGATGGTCGGAGCGATCTCGCCCGCGGCGTGCAGGTCCAGGTCGACCCCGTGGATCGCGCCGGTCCCGGTCACGCTCAGCACGTCGCCGTCCAGGCGCGTGGTGCCGCCCATGCGCTCGAGGATGCCCGGCAGGAGCCCACCCGGCTGCGTCGTCGCCGTCGGCCAGCCCGGCACGCGCACGGTGCCCCCGGCGACCAGCGCCGCGCACAGGAACGGCGCCGCGTTGGACAGGTCGGGCTCGACGCGGACGTCCCGACCCACGATCGGACCGGGCGCGACCTGCCAGATCGCCGGCCGCGAGTCGTCGACCTCGACGCCCGCCTCCCGCAGCAGCGCGACGGTCATCTCGATGTGCGGCAGGCTCGGCAGCGTCCGGCCGGTGTGCCGCAGGGTCAGTCCCTGCTCGAAGCGCGCGGCGGCGAGCAGCAGGCCCGACACGAACTGGCTCGACGCCGACGCGTCCACGTCGACCTGACCGCCGCGCACGGAGCCGCGACCGTGCACCGTGAACGGCAGGTGCCCGGGCTCCCCGTGCTCCTCGACGCGCACCCCCAGCGTCCGCAGCGCCGTGATCACGGGGCCCATGGGCCGCACCAGGGCGGCGTCGTCGCCGTCGAACCGGACCGGCCCGTCGGCGATCGCGGCGACCGCCGGCAGGAACCGCATCACGGTCCCCGCCAGGCCGCACTGGACGCTCGCGGAGCCCTGCACCGCACCCGGCGTGACCACCCAGTCGGCGCCGTCCTCGTCGATCCGCGTGCCCAGGCTGGTGAGCGCTGCGGCCATCAGGAAGGTGTCACGGGAGCGCAGCGCGCCGCGCAGCCGGCCCGGCGCGTCCGCGAGTGCGGCGAGGACCAGGTACCGGTTCGTCAGGGACTTCGAGCCGGGCACGTCGACGAGCGCGTCGAGAGGTCCACGGGCGAGCGGCGCGGTCCAGAGATCCATGGCACCCAGGTTAGTGGGGTCGCCGTCCGCGGCCGCCGGACGTCTCAGCCTCGGTCAGTCCGCGGACTTCGCCGCGGCGTGCTCGGAGCGCGCCTTCTGCACCCGCCAGCTGATCCCGGGCCGACCTTCGAGGTCGACACCGGCGATCAGTGCCCCGCCGGTGAACGCGAGCGCGCGCACGAACCGCTCGCGCCGGGCCCGGCGCAGTGCCGGGTCCTCGCCCTTCGTGCGCTTGAACGGGAGGTTCAGCACGATCAGCGGAGCCGTCAGGACCGCCAGCGCCAGCGCGGCCGTGCGCGGCGCCTTGCCGACCGCGAGCAGCGCGCCGGCGCCCGCCAGGGCGACACCGTGCGCCTGGACGATGGTGGTCAGCTGACGGTCGCTGAGCTCGTAGCCCAGCGCCTCCCCGGCCGGCCCGGTGCGGACGGGCTCGGGTAGCCGGGCGCGCAGCGTGGTCAGCGCGCCACGGGCCTCGGCGGCGTGCGCGGCGGGATGCCGGACGACGTCGAGACCCTCGGTGACGAACCACGAGGCGAACAGGGGGCGGGCGAGACGACGCAGCAGCACAGCAGCTCCTCCTACAGGGCGCCGCCGGCGGCAGAGGGTGCGTCGGCGGACTCGCCACCGTCACCGATCTGCTCGCGGGCGACGTAGTTCTCGAGGTCGAACAGGTTGTCGCCCGCACGCGTGGCGACGGTGAGCAGGGTGGTCGCCGACGCGACCTCCTCGACCTGCTCCTTGAGGAACCAGAGCAGGAACTGCTCGCCCAGCGCGTCGCCCTCGGCGCGGGCCGCCGCGAAGATCGCCTCGATCTGCGTCGTGACCTGCTTCTCCTGCTGCAGCGCCAGACCGATCGGCTCGGTGACCTGGGTGAAGTCGTTGCGCACCGCGCTGCCGCCGGGGATGGCGACGGGCAGGTCCCGGTCCAGCAGGTACTGCACGATCATCAGCGCGTGGCTGCGCTCCTCGATCGCCTGCCGGTAGTAGTGCCGCGCCAGCTGGGGGAGGTCCTGGCCGTCGAACCACACGGCGATCGCCACGTACTGCTGGTGGGCGTCGAACTCGTGGCCGATCTGCTCGCGGAGCAGGCGCAGGAACGTGGACTCGTCCGTGGTGCTCGTCATGCCGCCAACCTAGTGCGGAGGCGCAGCCCTGGCGACGCATGGGCACGGCTGGGAATGGGACACGTCCCCGTGCCGTTGTGGCCACCATGAGCTGTACTACCGAGACGCGCCCGGCGCCGCCTCCCATGAGCGGGTGGGCGATCGGTATCCCCGTACACACCCTTCCGCCCGAGGCGGCCGCGCAGATGCAGGCGTCGAGGGTGGATGTGGCGTACCCCACCCCGGTCGGTGGTCCTCAGCCTGCGGGGCTAGGCTCGACCGCGATGAGCGAGGACACGAACCGCGCGCCTGAGGCCGAGGACGACGCGGCACGGACCGAGAGGTTCGAGGCGGAGGCGCTGGTCTACCTGGACCAGCTGTACGGCGCTGCCCTGCGGATGACGCGCAACCCGGCGGATGCCGAGGACCTGGTGCAGGAGACGTTCGCCAAGGCGTTCGCCGCGTTCCACCAGTACCGCCCGGGCACCAACCTCAAGGCGTGGCTGTACCGCATCCTCACCAACACGTACATCAACTCGTACCGCAAGAAGCAGCGCGAGCCCCAGCAGTCCCGGTCCGAGGAGATCGAGGACTGGCAGCTGGCCCGCGCCGAGTCGCACACGTCGAGGGGCCTGCGGTCTGCCGAGGCTGAGGCGCTCGACCACCTCCCGGACTCCGACATCAAGGACGCGTTGCAGCGTCTGCCGGAGGAGTTCCGGATCGCGGTGTACCTCGCCGACGTCGAGGGCTTCGCGTACAAGGAGATCGCCGAGATCATGGGGACGCCGATCGGGACGGTGATGTCCCGGTTGCACCGCGGCCGCGCGCAGCTGCGTGACCTGCTGTCGGACTACGCGCGGGGGCGTGGTCTGGTCGGGGTGGCCCCCACCGCACCGGAGGGCGAACGATGAGCGAGCTGCACGACGCAGACCCGTTGACCCCTGCCGCCGGCAACTGCGGCAACAACTGCGCCGACGCGCTCGACCGGTTGTGGGAGTACCTCGACGCCGAGCTGGGCGCGGTGGACGCCGCGACGGTCCGTGCGCACCTGTCGGAGTGTCAGGGCTGCCTCGAGGAGTACGACGTCGACGTGGTCGTCAAGACGCTCGTCCGTCGTGGCTGCCAGGAGGCGGCGCCGGACGGTCTGCGCCTGAAGATCCACGAGCAGCTCACGGTCATGCGGATCACCCGCGACTGAGTGACAGGACGAAGGCCCGGTGCAGCACGTGCTGCTCCGGGCCTTCTGACTGTCGCCGAACGCTCAGGCGTTGGGACGGTTGCCGTGGTTCGCGGCGCTGCCCTTGCGGGAACGGCGCTTGCGGCCTCGCTTGCTCATGGGATCTCCTCAGGTTCTGGCGCCCGTGCTGCGCGCCGGACTCGCTCCATCGTCCCACATCTCGCGCGCGCTCAAGTGCGGGGGCCTGGCGTCCGATATCCAGTGCGTGAGCCAGCCGACACAGTCCGTGATCCCGTTCCTGCACGCCCTCGCGAGCACGGGCGGCTCCGACCTGCACTGCAAGGTCGGATCTGCGCCCCGCGTGCGCGTCGACGGGCGGCTGCGCAAGCTGCAGGTGCCCGACCTCAAGCCGGCGGACACCGAGCGCATGCTCGAGGAGGTTCTGCCCGACGACCTGGTCGACAAGTTCCGTGAGCACCACGAGGCGGACTTCGCCTACTCGGTCTCCGGTGTCGGCCGGTTCCGCGTCAACGCCTACCAGGCGCGCGGCACGTACGGCATGGTCTTCCGCCGGGTCGCCGTGGGTGCGCAGGCGCTGGCCGAGCTGGCGCTGCCCGAGGTCATCGGCGAGCTGGCGCTGGAGCCGCGCGGCCTGGTCCTGGTGACCGGCCCCACCGGCTCGGGCAAGACGACGACGCTGGCCTCGATGGTCGACCTCATCAACACGCTGCGCGAGGTCAACATCGTCACCATCGAGGACCCGATCGAGATCCTGCACCAGGACAAGAAGTCGATCGTGTCCCAGCGCGAGGTCCGTCAGGACACCGCGGACTTCACCGTCGCCCTGCGTGCCGCGATGCGCCAGGACCCCGACGTGATCCTGGTCGGCGAGATGCGTGACGTCGAGACCGTGCGCGCGGCGCTCTCCGCCGCCGAGACCGGCCACCTCGTCCTGTCGACGCTGCACACGATCGACGCGGCCGAGACGATCAACCGCATCATCGACTTCTTCCCGCCGCACGAGCAGAAGCAGGTCCGCATCGCGCTGGCGCAGGCGCTGCGCGGCATCGTGTCGCAGCGGCTGGTCCGGCTGGCCGACGGCACGGGCCGGCGGCCCGCGATCGAGGTCATGATCAACACGGGCCGGACGCGCGAGGCGATCCTGGACCCCGAGGACGCCCCGCCGCTGATCGACCTGATCAAGGAAGGCGACTTCTACAAGATGCAGACGTTCGACCAGCACCTGTTCCAGCTGGTCCGCGACGACGCCATCACCTACGACGAGGCGCTCTCCGCGTCGACCAGCCCGCACGACCTCACGGTCGAGCTGCGGCAGGCCGGCCTCGTGTCCTGACGACCCTCCCGAGAAGAGCCCGTGACCCGCGTCGGTCACGGGCTCTTCTTGTGCGTCCAGACGCGATATGACGCGAGTGGTTGCGCCCTCGCGCAACGCGATATAACGTGTCTGACGGAACGAGATATATCGTGAATGGGAGAGCATCATGGCAAGCGAGTCCTGGGTCGTCGCCGGCCCGCAGATCATCGAGATCGAGGCGATCACCAGCCTGCGCGTGCAGCTGGCCGGCGGTCGCGTCGACGTCGTCGCGCACGACGGGCCCGGTGCGCGGATCGAGGTGCACGCCGTCGACGGTCGGCCCCTGGAGGTCAGCCTCTCCGGTGACGGGGAGCTCCGGGTGGGCTACCAGTTCACGCTGGGCGGCTGGGACGGGTTCCTGGAGAAGTTCCGGAACTTCAGCGGCAAGGACAAGGCCGACGTGCACCTCGCCGTGCCGCGGGAGGTGCACGCCAAGGTGGGCACCGTGTCCGCCGACGGGCTGCTGGCCGGGATCGAGCAGGACGCGTCCGTGTCCACCGTCTCGGGCACGCTCATCACCGACGGCACCCGCGGGCGGCTCAGCGCGAACACGGTGTCCGGCGAGATCGTCGTCCGCGACCACCGCGGCGACCTCAAGCTCAACACGGTCTCCGGCGAGCTCGCCGCCTCGGGGGAGCTGAGCCTGGTGCAGGCCAACTCGGTCTCGGGCTCGCTGACGTTCGACGTGACGTCGGGGACGTCGAGCGTCACCGCGACGACCGTCTCGGGCGACGTCACCGTCCGGCTCCCGGAGGGCAAGGGCGTGCAGGTGAAGGGCCAGTCGGTGTCCGGGCGCCTCGTCGTGGACGGCGAGGAGTACAAGGGGACGACGCCGGGCCACCGCAAGGTGGACCTGCGCACCGGTGACGGTGCGTGCTTCGTGTCGTCCAGCACGGTCTCCGGGCACCTCACGGTGCTGCGCGGCGCAGGGACCGGGGTCGCGTGATGATGGCACCCGTCTTCGCGCACGGACAGCTGCGCCTCTACCTGCTGTCGCTGCTGGAGGGTGGCCCCAAGCACGGCTACGAGCTCATCACGGCGCTCTCGGACCGGTTCGGCGGCACCTACCGCCCGAGTCCCGGCACGGTGTACCCGCGCCTGGCCCGGCTCGAGGAGGAGGGTCTGGTGCAGCGGGTCGACGAGGAGCGCAAGAGCACCTACGCCCTCACGGAGGCCGGCTACGCGGAGCTCGAGGCGCGCCGGGCCGAGCTCGGCCACCTCGAGGAGGGCATCGCGGAGTCCGTCCGGGAGCGTGCCGCGCAGGTGCGCGAGGACGTGCGCGGGTCCATGCGCGGGCTGCGCGCGGACCTGGCGGCGGCCGCCCAGCAGGCGCGCGCGTCGGCGGTCCCGCACGCCGCGGCGCCGACGGACGACCCGCGCCTCGCGTCGCACGTCCGCTACATGGACGCCGAGGCGATGATCCACCGGTTCCGCGACGAGATCCGGGCCGACCTGCGTCGGGCGGACGCCGGCGGGCGGGTCGAGCAGCTCACGGTCGACACGCTGCGCACCGTCCTGGACTCGGCACTGACCGCCGTGCGAGGCACCCTGCGGTGACGCGCCTGCCCGGCGGCGTCGTCAGGCGGCGTCGTCGGGCAGGCCCAGCCAGGCGTGCCAGCCGGTGTGCAGCACCAGCCAGGCCATGAGGCCGTACCCGGCCTGGCCCGGCAGGACGCCGTCACCGGCCGCGAGATCGCCCAGCCACTGGTCGTGCGCGGCGAGCGGCGTGTAGGTGTCCACGTACGGCACGCGCCGCCGGGCGGCGACGTCMGCGAACGCGGCGGACAGGTCGGCGAGCTTCTCGTTCTCGGCCGTGGCGCCCGGCGGCGGGCCGACGACGAACGCGGGGATCCGGCGCTGGTCGGCCACGTCGAGGATGTTGGCGAGGTTGAGCCGGCTGCGTGCCAGGGAGAGTCCGGCGGCCACGTCGGCGCGGCCCAGGGCCACGACGAGGCGGTTGTCGGTGTCGGGCGACCAGCGGCGCGAGGCCTCGTCGTCCCAGCGTGCGCCGAGCCCGGTGGTGGTCTCCCCGGGGACGGCGAGGGTCAGGACGGTGAGCGGGTCGGGGGTCGGCGTCCGGGCCGTCACGCGGCCCACCCAGCCGAGCCCCTTGGGGTCACCTGCTCCGGCGACGAGCTCGTCACCGACCACCGCGAGTCGCAGCGGCAGCTCTCCCACGTGCGTCACCTCTCGACGTCCGACCCCGACGAGCCACCGGGTGGCGGCCGTCGTCGCACAGTGTCTCAGGGTGCGACGACGGTCGCGGGTTCATCGAGGGGCCTGTCGTGGGTGGAACGTGTGAAGCGTCGCGGGGTGTGCGGGGCTCTGTCAGGAGTCGTCAGACGCTGCGGTACGGGTGGCTCGGCAGGTCGGACGACCAGTCGGCGTGGGACGTGGGCGGCGGGGTGCTGCCGAGACCGTCGTGGCGCAGGGTGACGACCAGGCGGGCGAGCAGCCAGGCTGCGGCGACGAGTGCGAGGACGATCCAGAACGTGGTCATGKCAGAAAGTCTGCGCTCGACGATAAGTCGCCACGAGTGGCAGAACTGACGATGACCGTTGACATTCCGCCAGGCGACGTCGGATGCTGGCGGCATGCTCCGATCCGTCGCCGTCATCGTCCTGCCGAACGTCGCGCCCTTCGAGCTGGGGGTCGCGTGCGAGGTCTTCGGCATCGACCGCCGGGACACGGGCGGACCGGCGTTCGACTTCACCATCTGCGGCATCGAGCCCGGCGTCGTGAAGACCAAGGACGCCGGGTACTTCTCGATCGTCGTCGAGCACGGCCTGGAGGCCACGCGTGACGTCGACCTGGTCATCGTGCCCGCGTACGGCAGCTCCGGCCCGGTGCCGGAGGTCGTGCTCGACGCCCTGCGCGACGCGCACGCGCGCGGGGCCTGGGTGCTGAGCATCTGCAGCGGGTCGTTCGCGCTCGGTCAGGCGGGCCTGCTCGACGGGCGGCAGTGCACCACGCACTGGATGTACACCGACGAGCTGAGCCGGACCTTCCCGGAGGCGCGCGTCAACCCGGCCGTGCTCTACGTCGACGACAACCGGGTGATCACCAGCGCGGGCACCGCGGCCGGCATCGACGCGTGCCTGCACCTCGTGCGGCGCGAGCTCGGGGCCGCCACCGCGTCGGCGATCGCCCGCCGCATGGTCGTGCCCCCGCACCGCGACGGCGGTCAGGCGCAGTACGTCGACACGCCGCTGCCCTGCGACGCCGACACCCTGGCCCCGCTGCTCGCCTGGATGGTCGAGAACCTCGAGGAGGAGCTCAGCGTGCCCGACCTGGCCGCCCGCGCGTTCGTGTCCGAGCGGACGTTCGCCCGCCGGTTCCGCGCCGAGACCGGGACCACGCCCGCCGCCTGGGTCACCCGCCAGCGCGTGGTGCGCGCCCAGGAGATGCTCGAACGGTCCGACGCCGGCATCGAGGAGATCGCGCGGCTCTGCGGCTTCGGCACGGCCGCGGTCCTGCGGCACCACTTCGCCCGCACGCTCGGCACCAGCCCGCAGGCCTACCGGCGCACCTTCGCGCCCGCGTCCGTCCCCGCGAACGTCTCCTGACGCGCCGAGAGCCGCACCCCGTCGGGATGCGGCTCTCGGTCAGCGTGTCGTCAGCGCGCGAACGCGGTCTCGACGAGGTTCGCCTGCTGGGCCTGGTGCTTCTTGGCGGACCCCGCGGCCGGCGACGCCGACTCCTTGCGGGAGACCACCCGGAGCGTGCGGTTCAGCAGCTGCGGCAGGTGCATGGACAGGAACGTCCACGGACCCTGGTTGCGCGGCTCGTCCTGCACCCACACCAGCTCGGCACCGTCGAACGGCGCCACCGCGGCACGGGCCGCCTCGGCGTCGAGCGGGTAGAGCTGCTCCAGCCGGACGATCGCCGTCTGCTCGTCGCCCGTCTTCACGCGGTGCGCGAGCAGGTCCCAGTAGACCTTGCCCGAGCAGAGCAGCACGCGGGTGACCTGGCCGGCCTTGGCGGCGGCGAGGTCGTCGCCGATGACCGTGCGGAACGTGCCCGACGTGAAGTCCTCGACGTCGGACGACGCCGACTTCAGGCGCAGCATCGACTTCGGGGTGAACACCACGAGCGGGCGACGCGGGCGGTCGTACGCCTGGCGGCGCAGCAGGTGGAAGTGCGACGCGGGCGTCGACGGCTGCGCGATCGTCATGTTGTTCTCGGCGGCCATCTGCAGGAAGCGCTCGATGCGAGCCGACGAGTGGTCCGGGCCCTGGCCCTCGTACCCGTGGGGGAGCAGGAGGACGACCGACGAACGCTGCGCCCACTTCTGCTCGGCCGACGAGATGAACTCGTCGATGATCGTCTGCGCGCCGTTCACGAAGTCACCGAACTGCGCCTCCCAGAGCACCAGGGCGTCCGGGCGCTCGACGGAGTACCCGTACTCGAAGCCCAGGGCCGCGTACTCCGACAGCGACGAGTCGTAGACCCAGAACTTCGCCTGGTCGGCGGACAGGTACAGCAGCGGCGTCCACTCGGCACCGGTGTCCCGGTCGTGCATGACCGCGTGCCGCTGCACGAAGGTGCCGCGTCGCGAGTCCTGCCCGGCGAGGCGGACCGGCGTGCCCTCGATCAGCAGCGAGCCGAACGCGAGCAGCTCGCCGTAGCCCCAGTCGATGCCGCCCTCGCGGGACATGGCCTCGCGCTTGGCCAGGAGCTGCGCCAGCTTCGGGTGGACCGTGAAGCCCTCCGGCGGGCGCACGTGGGCGCGTCCGATGCGCTGCAGGGTGCCGGCGTCGACGGCGGTCTTCCAGCCGACCATGACGCCCGCGTCCTCGAGCTGCGACTCGGGGCGCTCCAGGCCCTTGACGGCCTCGGCCTCGGGCGGGGCCGGCGCGTAGCCGTCCTCGCGCGTCTCCGTGAACACCCGCTCGAGCTGCTGCTGGTAGTCCTGCAGCGCCTGCTCGGCGTCGGCGATCGTGAGGTCGCCGCGCGCCACCAGGGTCTCGGTGTAGAGCTTGCGGACCGAGCGCTTCGCCTCGATGAGGTTGTACATGAGCGGCTGCGTCATCGACGGGTCGTCGCCCTCGTTGTGACCGCGGCGGCGGTAGCAGACCATGTCGATGATGACGTCGCGGTCGAACTGCTCGCGGTACTCGAAGGCCAGCTCGGCCACCCGCACGCACGCCTCGGGGTCGTCCCCGTTGACGTGGAAGATCGGCACCTGGAGGCCCTTGGCCACGTCCGTCGCGTACTGCGACGAGCGCGACGAGGACGGACCCGTGGTGAAGCCGACCTGGTTGTTGATGATGACGTGGATGGTGCCGCCCGTGCGGTACCCGCGCAGCTGCGCGAGGTTGAGCGTCTCGAACACCACGCCCTGGCCCGCGAAGGCCGCGTCACCGTGGATGAGGATCGGCAGCACAGAGAAGCCGTCGCCACCGAGGTCGATACGGTCCTGCTTGGCGCGCACGATGCCCTCGAGCACCGGGTCCACCGCCTCGAGGTGCGACGGGTTGGCGGCCAGGTACACCGCGGTCGTCGCGCCGGACTCCGCGGTGAACGTGCCCTCGGTGCCCAGGTGGTACTTCACGTCGCCCGAGCCCTGGACCGACTTCGGGTCCTGGTTGCCCTCGAACTCGCTGAAGATCTGCGCGTAGGACTTGCCCGCGATGTTGGCCAGGATGTTCAGCCGGCCACGGTGGGCCATGCCGATGCCGACCTCGTCGAGACCGCTGTTCGCCGCCTTCGACAGGATGGCGTCGAGCAGGGCGATGACCGACTCGCCGCCCTCGAGCGAGAACCGCTTCTGGCCGACGTACTTGGTCTGCAGGAAGGTCTCGAAGGCCTCCGCCGCGTTGAGCCGGCGCAGGATGCGCAGCTGGTCCTCGCGCGGCGTGCGGGCGTACCCGGACTCCAGGCGCTCCTGGAGCCAGCGCCGCTGCCGCGGGTCCTGCAGGTGCATGTACTCGCTGCCCACCGTGCGGCAGTACGAGTCGCGCAGCAGGCCGAGCACCTCGCGGAGCTTGGCGCGGGGCTTGCCTCCGAAGCCGCCCACGGGGAACACCCGGTCGAGGTCCCAGAGCGTCAGGCCGTGCGTCTGCACGTCCAGGTCGGGGTGCTTGCGCTGGCGGTAGGCCAGGGGGTCCGTGTCGGCCATGAGGTGGCCGCGCGACCGGTAGGAGTGGATGAGCTCCGCGATGCGGGCCGGCTTGATGGCGTCGGCGTCGGCGTCGGCCGACTCCCGCACCCACCGGACCGGCTCGTACGGGACGCGCAGCGACGCGAAGACGCGGTCGTAGAAGCCGTCCTCGCCCAGCAGCTTGCGGCTGATGATCCGCAGGAAGTCGCCGGACTGGGCGCCCTGGATGATCCGGTGGTCGTACGTCGAGGTGAGCGTCAGCACCTTGGAGACGCCCATCTTGTTCAGCGCGTCCTCGGACGTCCCGGCGAACTCCGCCGGGTAGTCCATGGCGCCGACGCCGATGATCGTGCCCTGCCCCTGCATGAGGCGCGGGACCGAGTGGACCGTCCCGATGGTGCCCGGGTTGGTCAGCGAGATCGTGGTCCCGGCGAAGTCGTCGACCGTCAGCTTGTTGCCGCGGGCGCGCCGCACCACGTCCTCGTACGCGGACCAGAAGCCGGCGAAGTCGAGCGTCTCGCACTTCTTGATCGACGGGACCAGCAGCTGGCGCGTGCCGTCCGGCTTGGCCAGGTCGATCGCGATGCCGACGTTGACGTGCGCGGGGGTCAGGACGCTCGGCTTGTCGTCGGCCAGCGTGTAGGAGGTGTTCATCGCGGGCATCTCGCCCAGCGCCTCCACCATCGCGAAGCCGATGAGGTGGGTGAAGGAGATCTTCCCGCCCCGGCCCCGAGCGAGGTGGTTGTTGATGACGATGCGGTTGTCGACCATGAGCTTCGCCGCGATGGCGCGCACCGAGGTGGCCGTCGGGACCTCGAGGGAGGACTCCATGTTGGTGACGACCCGCGCCGCCGGACCGCGCAGCTTCTGCACGTCGTCCGCAGACTCCGCCTCGTCGGCGGTGGAGGTCCGCTGGGCCACCTGGGCGTACGGGGCGGTCGCCGGCTGGGCGGTCGCGATCGGCGACGTCACCGGGGGCGGCTCGACGAACGGCGCGGCCTTGGCGGGCGCGACCGCTGCAGGAGCCGTGGGCGGCGCAGCCGGAGCCGCGTGTGCGCCGCGGGGCGCGGCGACAGGGCTGGGGATGCCGTTCGAGGGTGGTGCGGCCGGTGCCGGCGCTGACGCCGTCGCCGGGGTCGAGCCGTTCGTGGAGGCCTCCTCGGGCTTGTAGCCCTCGAAGAAGTC
>NZ_JBFULY010000029.1:0-47382 GCF_054049655.1 Cellulomonas sp. P5_C5
GCTTCTTCACGGCGCGACCTGCGCGGGCGTCCGTCCGGGCGAACCGGGACGGCTTGCGTGTCGTGTCGACCTCGAGCGGGTCGACGAGGGTCTGCGGAGGGAGGGGGGCCGAGGCGTTCGTCATCGGATCTCCTCCGAGAGGCGCAGCTGTCGGACGTTGTACACGATGATCGGGATCACCAGGACGAACAGGATGACCGCGAGCGCGGCACCGAGCCCGGCGTTCTGGGCGCGGAAGCTCTGCGTGTAGAACTCGTAGGCCACGACGGACGTGTTGAAGTTGCCGCCGGTCATGGTGCGGACGATGTCGAAGACCTTGAGCGTGCCCATCGCGATCGTCGTGAGGACGACGACGAGGGCGGGCCGGATGCTCGGCACGGTGATGAACCGGAACATGCCGAGCCCGTGCAGGCCGTCGAGCCGGGCGGCCTCGACGATGTCGTCGGGGATGGCCTTGATGGCGGCCGACAGGACGGTCATCGCGAAGCCCGCCTGGATCCAGATCATGACGGCGATGAGGAAGAACGTGTTCCACGGTTGGTTGAGCAGGAACTGGTACGGCTCCAGGCCCAGCCACACGAGGATCTGGTTGGCGAGGCCGATCTGCTGGATGTTGCCCTGGTCGGGACGGAACTCGTAGACGAACTTCCAGATGATGCTGGCGCCGACCAGCGAGATCGCCATGGGCAGGAAGATCAGCGTCTTGGCCAAGGACTCGAACCGGGTCCGGTCGACGAGCACCGCGTAGACCAGGCCGATCAGGGTGGCGATCAGCGGGACGAGCACCACCCAGAGCAGCGTGTTGCGCAGCACCGTCTGGAACTGGTCCTGCGTGAAGGCGGTGACGTAGTTGTCGAGCCCGACGAACTCGTTGCCCTTGGCGTCGTAGAGCGACGCCTTGATGGTGTTCAGCCCTGGGTAGACCAGGCCGAAGACGACGAAGATCAGCGTCGGGCCGAGGAACGCCGCGACCACCGCCCAGGTCGGCACCTTCTTGAGCTTGTCGATCCCGAAGAGGATCCCTCCCATCACGCCCACGAACAGCAGGATCGCGACGAACATCAGCGCGAACTTGTGTCCCGTGGTCTCGGCGTGGATGAACCAGTCCATTCCTCACCCTCCTCGTCGTCGAGGTTGTCTTCGTGCGTCGAGCGCCCCGGCACGCCTGGGGTGGGAGCCGTCATCGCGACGACTCCCACCCCAGGGGTACCTCAGAGCGTCAGGATGAGGGCCAGGCGGCCTCGACGTTGTCGAGGGTCTCCTGGTCGGACTGGTCCTCACCGATCCACGCGGTCATCTGCTTCCAGAACGCGTCGGCACCCACGGCACCGGGCATCTGGTCGGAGCCGTCGAACCGGAAGGTGTAGCTGTCGTCCGTGAGCAGGTCGAACGAGAGCTTGTCGATGGGCGACTGCAGCAGCTCGGGGTCGAGACCGCTGTTGGCGCTCAGCCAGCCCTGACCGGTGGCCGCGGCCTTGGCGTTGGCCCACTCCGGGCTGGACAGGTACGCCTGGAAGGCCTGGACCTCGGGACGGTCCGCGAAGGCGGTCACGAACTCGCCACCGCCGAGCAGCGGCTTGTCGTCGGCCGTCTTGCCCGGCAGGTAGAACGCGTAGACGTCGCCGTCCTCCGCGACCGTCAGGCTCGGGTCCCAGTTGGCMTGGTAGAAGTTGGCCGCACGGTGCAGGAAGCACATCTGGTCKGGGATCGGGTTGCCGGCCTCGTTCCAGGCGACGGTCGCGATGGACTGGACGTCGCCCAGGCCACCGTTGACGTAGTCGGGGTTCTTGAGGATGCCGCCGACGGTCTCGAGTGCCTCGAGGACCTGCGGGTCGTTGAACGGGATCTCGTGGTTGACCCACTGGTCGTAGACGTCCGGACCGGCGGTCCGCAGCATCACGTCCTCCAGCCAGTCGGTGGCCGGCCAGCCGGTGGCGTCACCGGACTCGATGCCCGCGCACCACGGCTTGGCGTCGGGGTAGTCCGACTTGATCTGGTCGGTGAGGGCGATGAGGTCGTCCCACGTGGTAGGGATCTCGTAGCCGTTCTCCTCGAACGCCTGCGGGGAGTACCAGACGAACGACTTCACGTTGGCGCCGAGCGGCGTCGCGTAGAGGGTGCCGTCGACCGTGCCGTAGTTGACCCAGCCCTCGGTGTAGTACTCGTTCGCGTTGTCGATGACCGCCTGCGGGGCCGCGACGACGGTGTCGGGGTAGTCCGCGACGATCGAGGCGAGGAAGCCGGGCTGCGGGATGTATGCGATGTCGGGCGGGTTGCCGGCCTGCAGGCGGACGGGCAGCTGTGCCTCGAACTCCCGCGAGCCCTCGTACTCGATCTCCGCGCCGGTGCACTCCTCGAACGGGATGTAGGAGTCGGTCTGCTGGACCGACTCGGGCTCCACGATCGAGGTGTAGACGCTGATCGTCTTCCCGTCGAGGTCGCCGTACTGCTCGAACGCGGTGCAGTCGACGTCCGAGGTGGCGTCGCCGCCGCCTCCTTCGTCGTCCCCGCCCGAACAGGCGGTGAGCACCAGGGCCAGGCTTCCGACCGCCGCTGCCGCTGCCAGGTGGCTGCGGCGCCTGCGTGTGCCGTTCATGAGACCTCCACGTCGTCATGCTCCGGATGGTGCTGGCGGCTTTCCCAGCACCCTTGCAAGCGATGCAAGCCGTTACGCAACACGGACGCAACCGTAGAGACCGGGCAATCCGGTCACGATTGAGTCACAGGCGAGCCACAGCGAGGCCGGACCACGGATTTCGTGCGGAAGTGCTTCTGGAACGGTCAAGATCGTCCGTGGCGGAACACCCCGCCGCGGCTCAGACCAGGAGGCTGCGCAGGACCACGAGAGCGCCGTCGTCGCCGATCGTGCCGGTCACCTCGTCGGCCGCCGCGCGGACCGCCTCGGACGCGTGGCCCATCGCGACCCCGCGGGCCGCCCAGCGCAGCATCTGCACGTCGTTGCCGCCGTCACCGATCGCGACCGTCGCGTGCGGCTGCACGCCGAGGTGCTGGCGGACCTCCTCCAGCGCGCTGGCCTTCGACACGCCCCCTGGCGTCAGGTCGAGCCACGCGGACCAGCCGACGGCGTACTCGACCTCGTGCAGCCCGACGCGCTCGACCAGCTCGTGGAAGAGCTCCGGGGTGCTGTCGGGGCTGCGGATGACGACGCGGGTGGCCGGCGTCGACGTCAGCTCCTCCCAGGACACGACCTCCAGGTCACCCGACAGCTCGCCGTCGGGGAAGTCGGCGGACACCCGGAAGCCCAGACCGAGGTCCTCCACCGCGTACAGGGCGTCGGGCAGCTCCAGCGCGATCGTGCGCAGCGCCGGACCGGGGTCGAACGTGACCACCCGGACGATCTCGTAGCCGTTCTCCGCCGCCGGGTCCAGACGCGCGGTCACGGCGCCGTTCGAGCAGACGACCCAGCCCTCCGTCAGCCCGAGCTCCCTCGCCACCGGCACGGCCGAGTGCACGCCGCGGCCCGTCGCCAGCACCACGTGCAGACCGGCGTCCCGCACGGCGAGGACCGCCGCACGCACCTCGTCGGAGATGACGCCGTCGTAGGACATGAGGGTCCCGTCGACGTCGAGGGCGACGAGGCGGCAGCGGGTCATCGCACGGGCTCCAGCACCTCGAGGCCGCCGAGGTACGGCCGCAGCCCCACAGGGACCCGGACCGACCCGTCGGCCTGCTGGTGGTTCTCCAGGAGCGCGACGATCCACCGCGTCGTGGCCAGGGTGCCGTTCAGGGTGGCCACCGCACGCGTGGAGCCGTCCGCCGTGCGCTCGCGGACGCCCAGGCGGCGGGCCTGGAACGTGGTGCAGTTCGACGTCGACGTCAGCTCGAGGTAGCGCTCCTGGCTGGGCAGCCACGCCTCGCAGTCGAACTTGCGGGCCGCGCTGGAGCCCAGGTCCCCGGCGGCGGTGTCGATGACGCGGTACGGCAGCTCGGCGAGCGCCAGCATCTCCTCCTCCCAGCCGAGGATGCGGCGGTGCTCGTCGGCGGCGTCCTCGATGGTCGTCCAGCTGAACGCCTCGACCTTGTGGAACTGGTGGACGCGGATGATCCCGCGGGTGTCCTTGCCGTACGAGCCGGCCTCGCGCCGGTAGCACGCCGACCAGCCCGCGTACCGCTTGGGGCCGGCCGACAGGTCGAGGATCTCCCCCGAGTGGTACCCCGCGAGCGCGACCTCGCTGGTGCCGACCAGATACAGGTCGTCGGCGGGCAGGTGGTAGATCTCGTCCGCGTGCGCGCCGAGGAAGCCGGTGCCGGCCATGATCTCGGGCTTGACCAGCGTCGGCGTGATGACGGGCGTGAAGCCGGCGCTCATGGCCTTGTCGACGGCCGCGTTCAGCAGCGCGAGCTCCAGGCGAGCGCCGATCCCCGTCAGGTAGTAGAACCGCGCACCGGACACCTTGGCGCCGCGCTCGGTGTCGATGGCCGCGAGGCCCTCGCCCAGCTCGAGGTGGTCGCGCACCGGGAAGTCGAACGCGGGGCGCTCCCCCACGTGCTTGAGCACGACGTAGTCGTCCTCGCCGCCCGCGGGGACGCCGTCCTCGACGACGTTCGAGATCTTCCGGCTCAGCTCCGTGGCGACCGTCTCGGCAGCGTCCGCGTCGGCCTGCAGCGCCTTGACCTGCTCGGCCAGGTGCTTGCCGCGGGTCAGCAGCGCCTGCTTCTCGTCGCCCTTGGCCTGCGCGACCTGCTTGCCCAGGGACTTCTGCTCCGCCCGCAGCGTCTCGAACTCGGTCAGCGCAGAGCGTCGACGCGCGTCGGCGTCGAGCACCTGGTCGACCAGGTGGGGGTCGTCCCCGCGAGCCTTCTGGCTGGCGCGGACTAGGTCGGGATCCTCCCGCAGGAGCCGCAGATCGATCACCCGAGAACCCTACCGACCCCACCGGTCCGGGCCGGACGGCCGGGGCGGCTCCGCCGGGTCCCGTCGCGCGGGCCGTAGATTCGCCCCATGACCTKGGAGGCGTGGGTGGCCGTGTGCGCGGCCGTCGTGGCGGTCGCCTCCCTCCTCCTCGTCGCGATCCTGTGGCTGCGGCAGCGTGAGCTCCGGCGGCGGATCGAGTCGCCGCGCAGCGGAGCCGACGCGCGGGCGCTGCGCCTCGCGCGGGACGTGGAGGCGACCGGGCAGCTCGTCGCGTTCGTCGCCAACCCCTCCAAGCAGGACGTCCCCGCGCTCCGGACGGCAGTGCACGCGGCCTGCGCGGAGCAGGGGCTGCCCGAGCCGCTCTGGTTCGAGACGACCATCGCGGACCCCGGGGTCGGGCAGACCCGGGACGCGGTGGCGCAGGGGGCGGACGTCGTCGTCGCGATCGGTGGGGACGGGACCGTGCGGGCCGTGGCCGAAGGGCTGGTCGGGACCGGGATCCCGATGGGGCTCATCCCGCTGGGCACGGGGAACCTGCTCGCCCGCAACCTCGACCTGCCGCTGAGCGACCCGATGGCGTCCCTGCGCACCGCTCTGGAGGGGCGGGACCGGACGATCGACGTGGGCTGGCTGCGGGTGCACCGGTGGCAGACGGACGTCGACGACCCGGTGACGGACGCGGTGGACGCCCTGGACGAGCCAGAACGCCCCAGGGACCACATCTTCCTCGTCATCGCCGGTCTCGGGTTCGACGCCGCGATGGTGGCCGACACCGACGAGCAGCTCAAGGCGCGAGTCGGCTGGATCGCGTACTTCGTCTCTGGCATGCGGCACCTGCACGGCCGCCGCACCCGCGTGCACGTCCGGCTCGACGACCAGCCCATGACGTCGACCCGGCTGCGCAGCCTGCTCATCGGCAACTGCGGGAAGCTGCCCGGCGGCATCACGCTCCTGCCCGACGCGGTGCTCGACGACGGGTGGCTGGACATCGCCGCGATCGACACGCGCGGCGGGATCGCCGGCTGGGCACAGCTGTTCGGCGAGGTGATGCTGCAGGGCGCGGGCATGCGCAACGACCTGCCCGCCAAGATCGGCCGCATCGACCACACCCGGGCGCAGGAGGTCCGCGTGGTGGTGCAGGGCGGCGAGCACGTGCAGGTGGACGGCGACATCGTCGGACGCGTCACGGAGCTGTCCGCACGGGTGGACCACGCGGCGCTCGTGGTGCGCGTCGCGGTGGCCTGACCCGGACCTTCGCGGCATCCGGGTCAACGGCCCGCGGGGCGCGCGGAAGGGCCGCTACGATCCCCCGCGAACAAGGACCGCGACGTCGCGGCCCGCACCGGAAGGACCCCTGTGACCACCACCCTGCGCGCTGCCCTGTCGGCGGTCCTGCTGGCCGGCTTCTACGTCGTCGCGCTGGCGATCATCGTCGGCATGGGGGCGCTGAGCTGGTGGGCGTTCCAGTCCGACAGCGAGGTCGCCGCCGCGAAGCTCGGCTTCTTCACCGCCGCCATCGCCGTCGGTGTGGTCGTTGCACTCTGGAAGGTCGCACGAGCGCGCCCGGAACCCGACGAAGGCCCGACGCTGACGCCCGCCGACGCCCCTGCGCTGTGGCAGGCCGTCCGGGAGCTCGCCGCGGAGGCCGGCACCCGCGCCCCCGACGACATCCGCCTGCTCCCGGACGTCAACGCGGCCGTCTCCGAGGACACGCGCCTGCTCGGGCTCGTCGGCGGCACCCGGCACCTGTACCTCGGCGTCCCGCTGCTGCAGACGCTCGACGTGGGACAGCTCCGGTCGGTGCTCGCGCACGAGCTCGGTCACTACTCCAACAGTCACACCCGCCTCGGTCCGCTGACGTACCGCGGCAAGCAGGCGATCGTCGCGACGCTCGAGCAGCTGTCCGGCAACGTCGTCGGCTGGTTCCTGCACCTGTACGCGCGGTTGTTCTTCGTCGTGTCCGCCGCCGTGAACCGCCGCCAGGAGCTGGAGGCCGACGAGCTCTCCGTCCGGATCGCGGGGCGCGCGACCGCCCAGAGCGCGCTGCGCGAGCTGCCCGTCGCGGACGCCGCCTGGTCGTTCTACCTGCACAACTACCTCGACGACGCGTGGGAGTCGGGCTACGCGCCCACCGCGAACGGGTTCTTCGGCGGCTTCGGCAAGCTGGTCACCGCCCGGACCGCCGAGCTGGCCGAGATGCGCGACGACGCTCCCCCGGCCGAGCAGTCGCGCTGGGACAGCCACCCCTCGATCGCCGTCCGCGTCGCCGCGATGGACCGTATGCCCGACGTGGCGGTGGCCCGGGACACGCGTCCGGCGTGGTCGCTGATCCCCGGCTTCGAGGCGCACGCCACCGCGCTCGCCGCCCGCGTCGTCCAGGTCGAGGGCCGCACGCAGCTCGACTGGGAGGAGCTGACCGCGACCTCTCTGGTGCTGTCCCGCCAGCGGACCGCCGACATCGTGTACCGCGCCGCGGCCCGGGTGGCCGGGCAGCCGCGCGCCAACCTGAGCACGGTGCTCGACGCGGTCGCGGGTGGCAGCCGCGCCGCGCTGGAGAAGGACCTCGGCACCCAGGGCGACGACCTCGCCGATCTCCTGGAGCTGCTCGTCTCGCAGGCCGCCGTCCAGGCCGGGATCGCCCGCTGGCGGCACTCGTGGAGCGGCCCGGCACAGCTGGTGGGCCGTGACGACCAGGTCCTCGACCTCGCCCCGGTCGCGGCCGCCGCGCTGCAGCCGGAGACGGTGGGCTCCGCCCGCGCGCGACTGGCCGAGCTCGGCGTCGACGTCACGTCCACCGGTCAGGTCGCGGAGGCCGCCACGGCCCACGGCGGCGAGGTGCTCGGCGGGCTGGCGAGCGTGAAGGTCGACGGCACGAAGCACGACGTGCTCGTCCTCGACATCGGCATGATCCTGGTCCCGACGCCGAAGAAGGACGAGTACGGCAAGAACCGCATGATCACGCTGCTGCAGTCGGGGTCCGTCGTGCAGCTCGCCTCGTACCACCGGTTCCTCGCGTACGAGCAGATCGCCGTCGCGCACATCACCAAGCGGACACCCCTGCAGGCCGAGCTGACCCTGCACGACGGCCGCACGGTGTCCCTCAAGGAGACGTGGACGGGCGAGACCCTCGACAAGGAGAGCTCACTGCGGCTCCTCGAGCGGCTGCTCGCATACGAGCCCGAGGGCGCGCAGTCCTAGGTCGCCGACCCGCCCCGGAGCGCCTGCAGCCACGCGCGCGCGCCGACGAAGTCGGTGTCCGCGGTGCCGACGTGCACGGTCGGTGCGACGGCGTCGGCGCGCGGGTAGGAGCCGAGGAACCGGACGTACGGGCAGCGGCGGTGCAGGCCCATGACGGCCTCGCCGACGCGCTCGTCGGTGATGTGCCCCTCCGCGTCGAGCGAGAACGAGTAGCGGCCGAGGGCGTCGCCGATGGGCCGCGACTCGATCCGGGACAGGTTCACGCCACGGACCGCGAACTGCTCGAGCATCGCGAGCAGCGCACCGGCCTCGTTGTCGGGCAGGTGGACGACGAGGGTCGTCTTGTCCGCACCGGTGGGCGGCGGCACGGAACCCGGGTGGCCGACGACGACGAACCGCGTCTGCGCGGAGACGTTGTCCGCGACGTCCGTGGCGAGCGGGACCAGGCCGTACGACTCGACGGCAGCCGGCGGCACGAGCGCGGCGTCGAACCCCAGCTCGGCGCCACCGGCCGCGATGAGCGCCGCGGGGGCGGTGTTGGACGTCGCCGGCACGTGCACGACGGACGGCAGGTGGTGCGCCAGCCAGCGCCGGCACTGCACCCACGCGTGCGGGTGGGCGGAGATGCGACGGACGTCCTCGAGCCGCACCCCGGGTGCCGCGGCGAGCGTGAACTGCACGGGCACCAGCATCTCGCGCACGATCACGAGGGGGTCGCCGCCCGCGAGGCTGTCGAGCGTCGCGGTGACGCCACCCTCGACGGTGCTCTCGATGGCCACCACGGCGAAGTCCGCGTCGCCCGTCCGGACGGCCTCGATCGCCGACGACACGTCCGCCACCGGCAGGTCGACGCAGTCGCCGACGGCCGCGACCTGACGCAGCGCGGCCTCGGTGAACGTGCCGGCCGGACCCAGGTACGCGTACCGCGGTAGCCCCTCGGACATTGGCGTCCCTCCCGTGCAGATGATGTGCACGCTGCACGGATACCCCGCAGCGCCGCCGGGTCGAGGGTAGTGCGCCCGTAGGCTGGAACGGTGCTGACCCCTGCCCGCCCGCGCGCGTCCGTGCTCCGCGGCGCGGTGCTCGCCCTGGTGCTGAGCCTCGCGGGGATCCTGTTCGCGACCCCCGCGCAGGCAGCCGACGAACCGCCGGTCCTCCTCGTGGGCATGACCGGAGTCCGCTGGGACGACGTCACCACCCTGACCACCCCCGCGCTGTGGAGCCTGTCCCGCGAGGGCTCCGTGGGCCTGGTCGCCGCCCGGAGCGTCGCCTCCCGGTCGTGCCCCGCCGACGGCTGGCTCGCGGTGTCCACCGGCACGCGCGCGGCGGACGTGCGGGCCGACGATGGCACGTGCCGCACCCTGCGCGACCCGGGCGAGAGCGGTGAGGTGCCGGGCTGGGAGGACTACGTCGCCGCGGCCGACGCCGAGTCGTACGGTGCGCAGCCGGGGTTCCTCGGCGACATGCTCGCCGACTCCGGCACACCCGCGACGGGCATCGGTCCGGGTGCCGCGATCGCGCTCGCCGACGCCTCGGGCATCCCCGTCGGCACCCACGAGATCCTCCCGGCCACCAGCACCGGCCTCACCCGGGCGGTGCGGGAGGCCCTCGACGCGTCGCGGCTCGTGGTCGTCGACGCGGGCTCCCTGCGCGACCCCGGCTACGCGACGACCCCGCGGCCGAGCACCCCGCAGCCCACCGCGACCGCGCCGGGGGACGTGCTGGACGAGCCGTCGCCGCCCGAGGTGTCCACCCCGGACGCGATCATCGAGCCGTCCCGCGCGATCCAGGCGCAGGTCATCGACGCCCGCATCGGTGCCGCGATCGCCGGCGCCCAGCGCTCCGGGGCGACCGTCCTCGTCGTCTCGCTCGCCGACTCCGGCCGCACCGCGCTCCAGCTGGCCGCCGCGTCCGGCACCGCCCCGAACGGTGAGGACTACGTCGACAGCCTGCTGACCTCGGGGTCCACCCGGCAGGCCGGGCTCATCCAGACCGTCGACGTGACCCCGACCCTGCTGGACGGGATCGGGCTCGACAACAGCGCGGCCACCCTGAGCGGCGCGGTGATCCTCCCCGGCCCACCGCTCGCCACCGCGAGCGCCCGCGTCGCGCAGCTGCTCGACATCCAGCGGCACGCCACGATGGTCACCCGGGTCAGCGGCGCCTACTCGGCCCGGCTGGTGCTGGTCCAGGCGGTGCTGTTCATCGCCGCCGCAATCATCCTGACCCGGCGGGGTCGCTCCGACCGTGGGCCTCTGCGACCCGCCCTGCGCGTGCTGCAGGTCTCCGCGCTCGCGCTCGCTGCCGCGCCGGTGGCGTCCTTCCTCACCAACACGATCCCGTGGTGGCGCTCCGGCATGCCGGTCGCCGCGTTCTGGTGGGTGCTGCTCGGGTGGGTCGCCGTCATCACGACCGTGGCGCTGGTCGGTCCCTGGCGGCGGAACCTGCTCGGTCCCGCGGGGGTGGTCGCCGGGGTGACGGTGGCCGTGCTCGTGGTCGACGCGTGCACCGGGTCCACGCTGGTCATCGACTCCCCCATGGGCGCCCACCGCGTGCTCGCCGCGCGCTTCTACGGGATGAGCAACCAGGCGTTCGCGCTCCTGACGGCCGCCGGCCTGCTGCTCGCCGTCGCGATCGCCGACCCCCTGCTGCGGCGCGGGAAACGAGGGATCGCGACCGCCGTCGTGGCCGGGCTCGGGCTGCTGATCGTGGTCGTCGACGGCGCCCCCGGGCTCGGCAGCGACTTCGGCGGGCCGCCCGCGCTGATCCTCGCGTTCGCGATGCTCACCATCGTCGTCAGCGGCCGGAAGGTCAGCTGGAAGTCGGTCGCGCTCATCGGGCTGGTCGGTGTCGTCGTGGTCGGCGGGTTCGCGGTCCTCGACTGGATGCGCCCACCGGCCGACCGCACCCACCTCGGCCGGTTCTTCGCCACCGTGCTCGACGGCGGCCTGTGGGACGTCGTCGGCCGCAAGATCGCCGTCAACCTGCGCGTGCTGACGTCGTGGCGGTACCTGGTCACCGCGATCGGTGGCATCGCGCTGACGTGGCTGGTCGTCGTCGGCGGGCGCCCGCGGCGCGGCGAGCTCATGGGTCAGGGGCCGCTGGCCGGGCTGACCCGCGCGGTCCCGCTGCTGCGGCCCGCGGTCGCCTCGATCGCGGCGGCGCTGACCGTCGGGTTCCTCATGAACGACTCCGGCATCGTCGTGCCGGCCACGGGCATCGCGCTCGCGGTCCCGTGCCTCGTCGCCGCGGCCGCGCAGTGGCGGCTCGGTGCGCCGGACGGCGGGCTCGACGGGCCCGCCCCGGAAGAGCCGGTCAGCGGTGCGTCTGCGGAGGCTTCTGCGCGGGGGTGACGGTGCGCTTCACGGCGCCCGCCGCACTGCGGACGCGACGGGCGTTGACCGCCAGCTGCACGTCCCGGTACTGCGCGGCCCGGTGGAGCTGGCCCTTGAGGTCGGAACCCGACGGCCGGTGCTTCAGGTCGCACGGCACCTCGACCACCCGGAAGCCGCGGCGCAGCAGGTCGATCGTCATGCCCGTCTCGACGCCCCAGCCGTGCGCCAGCGGCGTCGCGGCCTCGAAGGCCTCCCGGGTCAGGCAGCGCATCCCCGACAGGGGCTGCGTCGGGGTCCAGCCGGTCATCGACGTGATGGCCCGGCGGGCGGCGCCCACGACGATCCCGCGGCCACCGGCACCCGGCTGCGGCGGGATCAGTGCGATGGCGAGGTCGGCGTGCCCCTCGAACACCGGCGGCACCAGCGGCGCGGTGTTGACCGCGGTCTCGCCCAGGTCGCCGTCGATGAACAGCAGGATCCGCGGCTGACGGTCGGGGGCGTCGCGCATGGCGACCACCGCCGCACCGGTCTCCATCGCGGCGGCCTTGCCCCGGTTGTGCGAGTGGCGGACGACGACCGCACCGGCCTCGCGCGCGACGTGCTGCGTGTTGTCCTCGGAGCCGTCGTCGACCACGAGCACCAGGTCGACGTGCGGGATCGCCCGGGCCGAGCGGACGGTCGCCGCGATGCGCCGCGACTCGTCCTTGGCGGGGATGATCACGGCGACCCGCTGGCGGGCCTTGTGGGCTGCCGCCTTGCGCGCGTCGACGGCCGCCTTGCGCGCCGCCACCGACGGGGTCGGGACCGTGTCGACCGACTCGACGGGAGGAGTCGGAGCGGCTGTCTCCGCCTGGTCGTCGGCGGCCTTGCCGCCCTTGCGCGTCACGTCGGCCACCCTATCTTTCCGCGCAGGTCCTGCTGGTCAGCGCAGGGTGACCTGCCGGGCCACGAGACCGGCCCGCGCACGCCGCTCGTTGGCGTCCAGCGGCGTCGTGTCCGCGAGCGCCGCCTCGAACCGGGGCAGGAAGTCGGCGACGGGCTTCTCGATGTCCTCGGCCTCCGACCCCTTCGCCAGCTCCCACACCGGCACGACCAGGCCGGCCGAGCGGAAGTAGCCGACGAACTTGGCGCCCTCGAAGCCGGACTCGCGCTTGGCGTGCAGGCGGGACAGGGCGTCGAGCACGACCTGCTCCTCGTGCGGCTGCGCCCAGCGCAGGAACTCGCGGGCGCCCATCCGGCACCAGTACGCGGCGTCGGCGGACTCGAGCTTGACGGTGTCGATGATGCCGGCGTCGGCCTCCTCGATCGCGGCCTGCAGGTCCGGCGTGCGCTCGGTGTCCGGGGCCAGCCAGTAGGCGAACGACTCCTGCACGGTGACCTCGAACGGCACGCTCAGGTCCAGCACGTCCTGCAGGCGCGGGCCGGGCTCGGGCAGGCCGATGGTCTCGACGGCCGTGCCGGCCTCGACCTCGATGGCCTCGAGCAGGGCGTGCGCGAGGTCGCGGCTGACGTCGTTCGAGCTGCTCGTCGTCTGCAGGGCCAGCAGGACCAGGCCGTCGGCGCGGTGCAGCGCCGGCCAGGACGTCGGCAGGACCGTCGTCACYAGGACGTCGCGTGCGCCGTACTTCTTCGTGGTGCKGGCCGTGGCGGTCGCGGCGGGGACGAGCTCCTTGAGCGCCACCCAGTCGGGCTCACCGGGGAGCCCCTCGAACGGGCGCAGCACGAAGTCGGACGAGTTCTTGGCCATGCGGGAAAGGCTACCGGTCCGGTGCGCCCGAGCCATCCGCGGCGGTCGGGACGACAGCGTGGGGGCGTCTGCTGGATGAGCGGCAGGCGCTGGTGGAACGGGGGGTGCGCCCGCACCGGGCGTGAGGGAGGATCGCGACATGGACCCGCGTGCCGGAACACCTGCCCAGCCGTCCGACCTCGTCGATCTCGACGCCCTGACCGGCGCGTACTACGACCGCGAACCCGACCTCGACGACCCGGCGCAGCGCGTGGCGTTCGGCACCAGCGGCCACCGCGGCTCGGCGCTGGACACGGCGTTCAACGAGGCGCACATCGTGGCCATCACGTCCGCGATCGTGGAGTACCGGCGCGACCAGGGCACCGACGGTCCCCTGTTCATCGGCCGGGACACGCACGCGCTGTCCGACCCGGCGTGGCGGTCCGCGCTCGAGGTGCTGGCCGCGGCCGGCGTCGAGGTGCACGTCGACGCCCGCGACTCGTGGACGCCGACGCCCGGCGTCTCGCACGCGATCCTGCGGCACAACGGCGCGGGCAGCTCCGAGGGCGTCCGGACGCACGGGCCCGGCCTGGCCGACGGCATCGTCGTGACCCCGTCGCACAACCCTCCGCGCGACGGCGGCTTCAAGTACAACCCGCCGGACGGCGGCCCCGCGGGCTCGGACGCCACCGGGTGGATCGCCGACCGCGCCAACGAGATCCTCGCGTCCGGCTGGAGGTCCGTCCCCCGCGTGAGCATCGAGACGGCGCTCGCCGCGGACACCACGCTCAAGCACGACTACCTGTCGTCGTACGTCGCCGACCTGGCCAACGTCATCGACGTCGAGGCCATCCGGACGTCGGGCGTCCGCATCGGCGCGGACCCGCTGGGTGGCGCGTCCGTGGAGTACTGGGGCGAGATCGGCGACTACTACGGGCTCGACCTGACCGTCGTGAACCCGACGGTGGACCCGCGGTGGGCGTTCATGACGCTCGACTGGGACGGCAAGATCCGGATGGACTGCTCGTCGCCGTACGCGATGGCGTCGCTGGTCAGCCGCATGGCGGGCGACCCGGCGCCCTTCGACATCGCGACGGGGAACGACGCCGACTCCGACCGGCACGGGATCGTCACCGCCGACGGGCTGATGAACCCGAACCACTACCTCGCGGTCGCCATCGCGTACCTGTACGGCGGGGCGCGTCCGGGCTGGCCGGCGGGGACGGCGATCGGCAAGACGCTGGTGTCGTCCAGCCTGATCGACCGGGTGGCCGACAGGCTCGGCCGGCGCCTGCTCGAGGTCCCCGTCGGGTTCAAGTGGTTCGTGCCCGGGCTCGTCGACGGGTCCGTCGGGTTCGGCGGCGAGGAGTCCGCGGGGGCGTCGTTCCTGCGCAAGGACGGGACTGTGTGGACCACCGACAAGGACGGCATCCTGCCCGCGCTGCTGGCCTCGGAGATCCTGGCGACCACCGGCAAGTCCCCGTCGGAGCACCACCGGGACCTCGTCGGGGAGTTCGGGCAGTCCTGGTACGCCCGGGTCGACGCGGCCGCGTCCCGCGAGGAGAAGGCGACGCTGTCCAAGCTGACGCCGGACCAGGTGACCGCGACGTCGCTGGCCGGCGAGACGATCACCGCGAAGCTGACCAACGCGCCCGGGAACAACGCGTCGATCGGCGGGCTCAAGGTCACCACGCACAACGCGTGGTTCGCCGCCCGGCCGTCCGGCACCGAGGACGTGTACAAGATCTACGCCGAGTCGTTCGTGTCCGCGGAGCACCTCGCCCAGGTGCAGGCGGAGGCGAAGGACGTGGTCTCGGCAGCACTGGGCGCCTAGCGCAGAAGGGCCAGTGCCTAGGCCCAGCCACCAGCAGGGGCCCCCGGGGTGACGACTCCCCTGGGGGCTTCTCTCACTTCTGGGGTGCGCGCACCAGGTCCTGGTAGTCGGGGTGGCGGCCGAGCCACGCCTTGACGTAGGGACAGAACGCGACGACGTCCCGGCCGCTCGCCCGGACCGCGTCCAGCGCACCCTGCACCAGGGTCGACGCGATGCCCTGACCCTCGAACCGGGGATCCACCTCGGTGTGCGTGAAGACGACCGTGGTGCCGATCGTGTCGTACACCGCGAAGCCCAGCAGCTCACCGTCGAGGTTCCGCGCCTCGAACCGGTGCTCGTCGGGAGCGTCGCTGACCTGCACGTCCGTCATGCCTGAATGGTGAAGCACCGAAGGGCCGCGCGGAAGAGCGGATGACACACTGGCTGCATGCTCCAGCCGTACCGCGACGTGCTCACGCGCCCCGGAGCCCTCGCGTTCTCGGGTGCCGGTGTGCTCGCGCGGCTGCCCATGTCGATGGTCGGCATCGGCATCGTGCTCATGGTCTCCACGCTGTACGGGTCCTACGGGCTGGCCGGACGGGTGTCCGCGGTCTACGTCATCGCGCAGGCGCTGTGCTCCCCGCAGCTCGCACGGCTGGTCGACCGGCACGGGCAGTCGCGGATCATGCGGCCCGCCGTCGCGATCGCCGCGGTCGGGCTCGTCGGCCTCGTCGTCGCCGCGACCACGGAGGCGCACGAGGTCTGGCTCTACGTCGCCGCTGTCGTGACCGGTGCCGGCATCGGGTCGTTCGGGTCCCTGGTCCGGGCGCGCTGGGCTCGCGTGCTCGGCGCCGACCCGCACCGCATGCACACCGCGTACTCCCTGGAGTCGGCGCTCGACGAGCTGGTGTTCATCGTCGGACCCGTCCTCGCCACCGTCCTGGCCACCGGCGTCGCGCCGACCGCCGGGCTGATCGTGCCCCTGGTCGCCATGCTCGTCGGCGGGTACTGGTTCCTGTCCCTGCGCCGCACCGAGCCGCCACCCGCACCCGTCGGCAGCCCGCGCCCGAAGGGGTCGGTGCTGCGCAAGCCCGGCATGGTGGTCCTCGCCATCGTGTTCGTCGCGATGGGCTCGATCTTCGGTGCCACCGACGTCGCGACCGTCGCGTTCGCCGAGGAGTCCGGGTCCAAGGGCGCGGCCGGGGTCATCCTGGCGATCTTCGCGCTCGGGTCGCTCATCTCCGGGCTGCTCTACGGCACGCGCACCTGGAAGCGGCCCCTGTACGTGCGGTTCGCCACCGGGATGGTCGCGCTCGCGGTCGGCGTCTGCTTCTTCTTCCTCGTGCAGTCGCTCGTGGCGCTCGCCGCCGTCATGTTCGTCGCCGGGTTCGCCATCGCGCCCACCCTCATCAACGGCAACGGCCTCGTGCAGGACCTCGTCCCGCGGGAGYGCCTGACCGAGGGACTGACGTGGGTGGGGACGTCGCTGGGCGTCGGGGTGTCCGTCGGGTCGTCGGTGGCCGGGGCGCAGATCGACATCAACGGGTCGCACGCCGGGTTCCTCGTCGTCGTGATCTCCGCCGGGGCGGCCGTCCTGGCCACGCTCCTGGCGCTGCGGACGCTGCGCGGGGACGGCGCGGAGCACGTGCACAACTCCGTGGAGGCCGAGTCGCCCTCCGCGACCGGCGGTGCCGCGGTGGCGGCGTGCGAGGTCGCCGAGGCCGTGGAGCCGAAGCGGTCGTGATCGACGCACTCACCGCGCTCGTCGCGCCGCTCGGCGTGCTCGAGGACGCCGAGCTCCTCACCGGCGGGCAGTTCGCGACGACGTACCGGGTGACCCTGACGGACGGCAGGCGCGTCGTCGTGAAGACCGCCCCGACGCGGACCGACCAGCTGCTCGGCTACGAGCACGACCTGCTGCGCGCCGAGGCCCTGGTGTACGGGCTCGCGGCGTCGGTGCCCGACCTGCTGATGCCGCAGGTGCTGCTCACCGACTTCACGCGCACGGTGCTGCCCAGCGACGCCCTCGTGGTCAGCCACCTGCCCGGGGTGCCGCTGGTGGACGCGGGGTTCGGGCCGACGGATCCGCGGACGGCCGTCGCCGAGCGCGGCACCGGTGCGGTGCTCGCGGCGCTGCACCGGCTCACCGGTCCGGCCTACGGGTACCCGTGCGGGCGACAGGCGGCCACCTGGACCGAGGCGTTCACCGGCATGGTCGACGAGCTCCTCGACGACGCCGTGCGCTGGTCGGTGGCGGTCCCTGCCGACGAGGTCCGCGTGGTCATGTCCCGGCACGCGCACGTGCTCGACGACGTCACCCGCCCCGCCCTCGTCCACACCGACCTCTGGGCCGGCAACCTGTTCGTCGAGGAGTCCACCGGCACGGTCGTCGGCGTCATCGACCCCGAGCGAGCGTTCTGGGGCGACCCGCTGGCGGACCTCGTCGGCATCGACCCCATGGGCCGCGAGCCCGGGACCCCCGCGCTGCTGGCCGCGTACGGACCGCTGGACGTCGACAGCCCGTCCGCGCGCGTCCGGCTGGACCTGTACCGGATGCGGCTGTGCCTGGTGATGCTGATCGAGATCACACCCCGGAGGTTCGAGGGCGACTGGGTGGAGCCGCACCGCACGGCGGTCACGGCGAACCTGCACGCGGCGCTGGCGGCCCTGCGCTCGTCGTGAAGACCACCCGCGGACGGAGACCCGCGGGGATCTGCGCGTGCGTGAGGATGGGCGGATGCTTCCGCTCCGCCTCGCCCGCAGCGTCACCGCCGTCGTCGTGCTCGCCGCCCTCGCCGCCTGCTCCCCGGACACCGGCGCCGAGCCGTCGGCGTCCCCGTCGGCGTCCCCGACCCCGACGCGCGCACCGCTGACGTTCGAGCAGGCGACCGCCGCGCTGACCAGCACGCTGGTGCCCGGCGCGACCGTCGAGCGCTGCGACGAGTACGAGCCGGGCTCTCCCGAGGCGCAGCAGTACCTMGACCGGGTCGCCGCGGAGCTCGCCGCGACCGAGGACGAGAGGGCCGCCCTGCCCAGCCCGACCCTGCCCCAGTGCGGCAACCCCGGGCTCGGCGACCTGCGGGCCGCGTCCCTGTCCGGCCACGCCTTCGCCATGGGTGACCCGATCGAGCTGCCCGTCGCCGGCGGCGCGAGCCGGGTGATCGAGGTCTACGAGATGCCCGACGCGGAGGCGGCGCAGACCGCCGTCGCGACGGAGGCCGCCGACCTCGAGGGCTGGGCCGTCGACGGGGAGACGCCCCGGGTGGACAACGCGGACGGCTCCTACATCCCGCGGGCCGTCATCTCCGGGGCGGGCGTGGACGAGGTGGACCTGCCCGGCTGGACGGCGTGGATGCTCACGCGCGACGAGGCGTCGTTCCAGGACGACGGCAGCGTCGCCGCGGACCCCTACGCCACGGCGTTCCTCTGGGCCGTGCGCGACGGCGTCGTCATCCGCGTGCAGATCGTCGGCGACGCCCCTGGCCAGGCGGCCGCGACGGCGCTCGGCACCGCGACGCAGTTCGTCACCAGCCTCGATCCGACGGTCGCCACCGACTGAGGGGGCGTGACGCCTCAGTCGCCGACGAAGACGAGCCGGCGGTGGTGGACCTGCCCCGGCCCGTCGACGACGACCAGCCGCGCCAGGCGCACGAGCTCGTCGACGGCGGCGGCGTCGTCGAGGTCGTGCCGCAGGTCGGTCAGCTCGTCGATCAGCCGCAGGCACTGCCACTCGTTGAAGGACGTGTCGAGGTACGGCGCGACGCCCGCGAGCAGCGGGAACCGGGCGTAGTCGTCGAGAGCGGCCTCGGCGAGCTCGAGGACGACGTCTCCTCGGAGCCCCGGCGCGAACACCCCGCGCGCCACCACCTCACCCGTGTGCTCCCGCACCACGACGCTGATCGCCACGGAGGCATGGTGCCACGCAGCGTCAGGGCACCGGGTGGCGGGCGTCGTACTGCCAGAACGAGCGCTGGGAGCGGACCAGGACCCACAGCAGGATCACGCACAGGCAGCCGCCGATCACCGCGGCCCAGCCCTCGCCGACCTTCGACGCCGCCCCGCCGAGCAGCGCCTCGCCCAGGCGGGGTCCGCCGGCGACCACGACGATGAACACGCCCTGCAGCCGGCCGCGCATGTCGTCGGGCGTCGCCGTCTGCAGGATGGTCTGCCGGAACACCGAGCTGATCGCGTCGCTGGCCCCGGCGACCACCAGCATGAGCACCGCGATCGCGAGCGCCAGCCAGAGCACCTGGTCGGGGTGCGACCGCCCGGCCAGCACCAGTGTCAGCCCGAACCCCGCGATGGCCAGCCCCCAGACGGTGATGGCGACCGCGATGATCCGGCCCTGCCAGCGGATGCGGGCCAGACCGCCGGAGAACAGCCCTGCCAGGCCGACACCGACCGCCGCCGACGCGGCCATCACGCCGGTGGTCGTCGCGCCCCCGCCCAGGTACACCAGGCCGACGGCCGGGAACAGCACCCGTGGCGACGAGGTGATCATGGCGACCAGGTCCACCGCGAACGTCATCCGCACGTTGCGCTGCGTGCCCAGGTAGCGGAACCCGTCGACGACGGACGCGAACCCGGCCCGGTCCCGCCGCGTCTCGGACGGCAGCGGCGGTTGTGCGGGGAGCCGGAAGACCGCGAACAGAGCAGCGGTGAACAGCACGGCGTCGACCGTGTACGCCACCGCGTAGTCGAACGCGGCGACGAGCGCGGCGCCCAGCAGGGGGCCCACCGTGAACGCGACGCTGAACCCGAGCGTCTGCAGGGCGTTCGCCGCCGGCATCAGCCGCGGCTCGAGCAGCCGAGGGATGATCGCCGACCGCGCCGGCGAGCTCACCGCGAACGCACCCGACTGCACCGCGACCAGCGCGAACAGCACCCACACCTGCGTGTTGCCCAGCCATGCCTGCGCGGCGAGCCCGAGCGTGACCACCCAGGTCACCACCGACGCCACCAGCGCGACCGCGCGCCGGTCGTAGTGGTCCGAGATCGCTCCGCCGTACAGCCCGAAGATCACCAGCGGCACCAGTGCGCACAGCCCGAGCAGACCGACCGATGCCGTCGACTGCGTGATGCCGTACACCTGCAGCCCGACCGCGACCACCGTCAGCTGCGCGCCGAGGTTCGAGACCGCCAGCCCCCACCACAGCCGTCGGAACGCCGGGCTGACGCGCAGCGGCGTGGTGTCGACGACGAACGAGGGCATCGGACGAGTTTAGTTGCCCCACCCACCCACCCTGCCCCCTACCTGCCGGCGCCGAGAACGKCAGTTCGCCGYGAGAACGGCAGTTCGAGGTGACGTTCTCGCGGCGAACTGACGTTCTCGGCGGGATGAGAGGCTGGGGATGTGAGCAGCGCGCCCGAGCACCTTGTTGTCATGGGGGTGTCTGGGACCGGGAAGTCGACGACCGCGCTGCTCCTGGCCCAGCGGCTCGGACGGCCGATGATCGAGGGCGACGACCTGCACCCGGCGGCGAACGTCGAGGCCATGCGCGCGGGCCGGGCGCTCACCGACGCCGACCGCGGTCCGTGGCTGCGGGCGATCCGGGACGCGATGTCGGCGGCGGGCGGGCCGACCGTCGTGACGTGCTCGTCGCTGCGCCGCTCCTACCGGGACGTCCTGCGCACGGCGGACGGTCGCGTGCGGTTCGTGCACCTGGTGGTCCCGCCGGAGGAGCTGCAGCGCCGGCTCGTGGCGCGGACCGGCCACTTCATGCCCGCGACGCTCCTGGCCAGCCAGCTGGCCACGCTGGAACCGCTGGGTCCCGACGAGGACGGTGTGGACGTCCCGGTCGCAGGCCCGCCGGACGCCATCGTCGACGAGGCCCTGCGCCTGCTGCGCACGGCGACGGGCCGGTCGCCGCAGCGACCGGCCCGTGTGGACCCGCTCAGCCCTCCAGCGACGCTCCCGTCTCCAGGAGCGTCTTGAGGTCGGACAGGATCTGCGGCCAGCCGCCGCCGAACTCGGGCAGGTCCCCGGAGACGAGCGACGCGGTGCGCGGTGCGCCGGTGACGTCGTGCAGCACGGTCAGCTGGGTGATCCCCGCGCCGCGCTCCTCGAGCTCGTAGGTCAGCCGCGTGAACCCCTCGGCGCGGGCCTCGTCGTCCCAGAGAGTGCGCCAGGTGAGCACCAGTCGGGAGCCCTCGACGACGTCGACCACCTCGCCGTCCAGGATCGGCTGGTCGGGCGCTGCGCCGTAGGCGACCATGTCCGCCGACGGGAGCGTCGCGGCCGCGCCGCCGGGCGTGAGGTCGAACGTCGAGGGGCTCTTGTAGCCGTACCGGGCGTTCCACTCGGGCGAGGTGATGGCCTTCCACACGGTGGCGGTGTCGGCCTTGATCCAGATGCGGTTGACGAGGACGGTCGTGGTGGCCGTGTCGGTCTGCAGGTCGGTCTGCGTGGTCATGGTGCTCTCCAGGGCTGATTTGAGGTCGGTCAGCGCGTGCAGGCGYTCGGCGCCGAGCACGTCGTACTTGTCGATCCACCGCTCGTGGATCAGCTGGATCGGGACGGCGTTGAGGAAGTGGAGCTTCTCCCGCCCGGATCGTCGCGTGACGACGAGGCCCGCCTCCTCGAGCACCCGCAGGTGCTTCATGACCCCGAACCGGGTCATGTCGAGGCCCTCCTCGAGCTCTGTCAGCGTGCGGCCGTCACGCGTGTAGAGCTGGTCGAGCAGGTGGCGACGGGTGGCGTCCGCAAGTGCCTTGAACACCAGGTCCTCGTCCATGCCGACGACGTTAGGTGACCAATTGGTCACATGTCAATGGTCACCAGCCGCGCGTGCCCGGGGATCCCTTGAACGGGCCGACGACCTTCGACGTGATCCAGCCCCCGTAGAACCCGCCTGCCTGCGGCTGGACGACCTCACCGTCCACGGTGCAGCGCAGGTCACCGGCGTAGAGCGCGACGCGGTCGGCGAGGGTCTCGTAACCGGGCAGGGGCGCCGGGTAGGTCCATCCGACGCGCGAGAGCAGACGGCCCCCGACGCGCACCGAGACGTACGTCGCCACGCCCTTGAACTCGCACACCGACGAGCCGACCGCGGCCTCCAGCACCCCCGGCTCGAACGCATCGAACGGCAGGTAGTAGACGGGAGGGTGGCTGGTCTCCAGCACGCGGACGGCGTCGGTGGTCGTCGCGACGGGCTGGTCCGCCAGCGTCACGACGACCAGCTCGGGCGTGTTCTCGACCCGAGGTGGCCGCGGGTAGTCCCAGACGGACTCCTGACCCGGCGCTGCAGGCAGCGGGGTGATCACCGGTGACCGGGGTTGGCGTCGTCCGCGTCGACGAGGGGCTCGACGACGGTCGGCGACGCGTCGTCCGTCGGGTACTTCGTCGTCGACGACGACACGGCGCTCTTGGCCGAGTCGACGGCCTTCTCCCACACCGCAGCGCCCTGCTTCTTGGCGAACGCGGCGGCCTGCGCCTCGTACTCCTGCACGTGCTCCTGCACGCGCGGGTCGTGCCAGACGTCCACCGCCCAGGCCTTCATCTTGTCCAGCTGCCGACGCCCGGAGGGAGTGCCGAACAGGTACCCCGCGGTGACGCCCGCCACGAACACGACTCGCTTGATCATGCGCATTCCTCCCGATCTCGGCTGAGTGTCCGAGCGTAGGCAGGGTTCCGCCTCGACGCGCGGCGGAGGGCGTCCGGC
Organism: Cellulomonas sp. P5_C5; assembly: GCF_054049655.1. NCBI lineage: Bacteria > Bacillati > Actinomycetota > Actinomycetes > Micrococcales > Cellulomonadaceae > Cellulomonas > Cellulomonas sp. P5_C5. The sequence goes on from NZ_JBFULY010000029.1 coordinate 22,610, forward strand.
CAGAGACTGGCATCGACGAGGCCGGGGGGCGACGATGAGCGACCAGACGATCATGACCACGCCGTTGAAGCGCACGATCGGCCGCAAGGTGCTGATCCTGTTCGTCGTCGGCGACATCCTCGGCGCCGGGATCTACGCGCTGACCGGCAAGGTCGCCGCGGAGGTGGGCGGTGCGATCTGGCTGCCGTTCCTCTGCGCGTTCGTGCTGGCCGGGCTGACGGCCGCGTCCTACGCGGAGCTCGTCGGCCGGTTCCCGCAGGCGGCCGGAGCCGCGCTGTACGCCAACCGCGCGTTCAAGCGGCCGTTCCTCACGTTCATGGTGGCGTTCGCCGTGATGATGTCCGGCGTCACCAGCGCGTCCGCGGCGGCCCGCGCGTTCGGCGGCGACTACCTGGCGGAGTTCTTCACGGTCCCGACGCTGGCCGCTGCCTGGTTCTTCCTGCTGGCCATCTCCGCGGTGAACCTCCTCGGCATCTCGGAGTCCGTGCGCGTCAACGTGGTCCTCACCATCGTGGAGGCGACGGGTCTGCTGGTCATCCTCGCGATCGGGGTGTGGGCCCTGGTCAGCGGCGACGGCGACCCGGCCCGCACGCTCGAGCTGGAGACCGAGGGGGCTCCGCTCATCGCCGTCCTCGGCGCGACCGCGCTCGCGTTCTACGCGCTGCTCGGGTTCGAGGACTCGGTCAACCTGGCGGAGGAGACGCAGAAGCCCCGGCGCGACTTCCCCCGGGCACTCTTCGGCGGCCTCGCGGTCGCGGGCGTCATCTACCTGGGGGTCGCGTTCACGACGTCGATGCTGGTGGACACCGAGACGCTCGCCGAGTCCACCGGTCCGCTGCTCGAGGTGGTCAAGGTGGCCGGCCTGACGTTCCCGCCCGGGCTGTTCGCCGTGATCGCGCTGCTCGCGGTCACCAACACCGCGCTGATCAACATGATCATGGCGTCGCGGCTGGTCTACGGGATGTCGAGCGAGGGCATCGTGCCGAAGGTGCTGGGCCGCGTGCACAAGACCCGGCAGACGCCCTACGTCGCCATCGCGTTCACCCTGCTGATCGCGCTGACCCTGGTGAGCACCGGGGACCTGGCCGGGCTCGCCGACACGACGGTGCTGCTTCTGCTGCTGGTGTTCGTCGTCGTGAACATCTCCGTGCTGGTGCTGCGCAAGGTGCCCGACGACGAGCCGGCGGAGGGCGACGACGGCCCCTCGTTCCGCGCCCCCACATGGGTGCCCGTGGTCGGCGCCCTGGTGTCGCTGGTGCTCGCGTCCCCGGTCACCGGCCGCGACGCCGACGTCTACCTGCGCGCCGGGCTGCTGCTCGCCATCGGCGTGGTGCTGTACGTGATCAACCGGCTGGTCGTCGGCAAGGTCGACGCGGACCCGGCGCGGCTGACGGGCTAGGCGGACCCGGGCGGTGCCAGGAGTCCCGCGACGAGGTCCTGCAGGGGTGCCTCCAGCTCGGCCGCAGTCGCGTCGGCCAGGGGCTGCAGGCCGGGCGTCGAGCGCAGGATCGAGATGCCCAGGCCCGTCGCGAGCACGAGCTGCGAGCGCAGCAGCAGGTCGGCGTGCTGGTCGCCGCCGCGCCGGGCGGCGACGTCGGCGAGGCGCCTGCCCATCTCGGTCAGCGCCTCCACCCTGGTGCGCTCGGCCGTCGGGTCGCCGGAGGACTGCAGCAGCAGCCGCAGCACGTCGCCGGGCTCCTGACCCCACGCGGAGCGGGTGATCTGGCCGCTCATGATGGCGACCACGTCGTCGAGGCCTGCCGAGTCCGACCCCGCGTCGGCGAACGACTCGGCGGCGCTGCGCAGGCAGGCCTCGAAGAGGCCCTCCTTCGACGAGAAGTACCGGCTGATCAGCGACACGTTCACGCCGGCGTCGTCGGCCACCTGGCGCACCGTCGTGCTGGCGTAGCCCTGGCCGGCAAACCGGCGGCGGGCCGCCTGGAGCAGCGCGCGGCGGGTCGCGGTGGCGTCGCGACGACGGGTGACCTCGGGCTGCACGCCCTCGGCATCGTCGGTGCTGCCCGGCTCCGTCACGTCGTCCTCCCGCGTTCGACCGTCGTCACCGTAGCGCGGGCGACCGGAGCTCCCCGGCCACCCGCGCCCGTCGGGTCAGTGCCCCGCGACAAGGGTCTCGAGCTCGGCGTCGACAGCGTCCACCGGGTTTCTGCGACGTCGACCGGGCATGGCCAGGGCGGCCAGGATCGCGAGGACGCCGACGGCGGCGCAGACCGCGAAGCCCATCGTGAACGCGTGGTCCGTCGGGATGCCCTGCGCCGAGGTGTCCGAGGCGATGACGGCGGCGACCACGGCGGTCCCGATACTCCCGCCGATGGTGCGCACGATCGCGTTGACGCTCGTCGCCTGACCGGTGTGCGTGGCCGGGACGGCGTCGATGATCGCGTTGGACATCGCCGCGAAGACCATGCCGATCGCGGCGCCGCTGAGCAGCCCGGACGCCACGATCTGCCACAGGTGGTCGTGGCCCACGGCGGGCAGCGCGTACGCCGCCGTGCCGAGCACCGCACCGACGACGAGCGGCAGCTTCGCCCCGTACCGGCGGACCAGGATGCCCGCGACCGGGCCGAACACGATGAGCATGAGCGTCGTCGGGAGCAGGAACAGCCCGGCCTGCGTGATCGACAGCCCGAAGCCTCCGGCCGCCTCCGGCATCTCGAGCAGGGTGGGCACCACGAGGAACGTGCCGAACATGAGGAAGCCGAAGGTCAGACCGACGGCGTTCGCGGGCCAGACGCGGCGGTTGGCCAGCAGCCGCATGTCGATCAGCGGCTCCTTCAGACGCAGCTCGACGAGGACGAACGCGACGAGGCCCACGGCTCCGAGGGCGAACATGCCCAGGGTCTGGGCGGAGTCCCAGCCCCACTCGCGGCCCTTGCTGATGGCGAGCAGCAGCGACACCAGCGACACCGACAGGATGAGCGTGCCGACGATGTCCAGCCGCCCAGGCGTCCGGACGGGCGACTCGGGCACGCCGAACGCGACGCCCAGCAGCGCCGCACCGACCAGCACGAGCGGGAGCCAGAAGAGCCACTCCCAGGACAGGTTGTCGACGATCGGTCCGGCGAGCACGATCCCGAGGCCCGCCCCGATGCCGGAGATGGCCGAGAGCATGCCGACCGTGACGCTGACGCGCTCCTTGGGCAGCTCGTCGCGGACGATACCGATCGACAAGGGCAGGATCGCGCCCGCGGCGCCCTGGAGCACCCGGCCGGCGACGAGCATCGGCAGCGTGGTGGCCAGCCCTGCGAGCACCGTGCCGGCGGCGAGGAGCGCGAGCACGACGAGGAGGATCTTCCGCTTGCCGGCCATGTCGCCGAGCCGCGCGAGGATCGGGGTGAGGACCGACGCCGAGAGCAGGTAGGCCGTCATGACCCAGCTGATGTCGGTCATCGACGCCTGCAGGTCCGCGGCGATCGCGGGCAGCGCCGGGGCCACCAGTGACTGCAGCAGGGCGAACGAGAGACCGCCCAGGGACAGGAACAGCACGACGACCGTCGTGTTCGCGTGCCGCCCGGAGCGGACGGGGCGCGCGGGCGCCTCCGGCTCCTGCACGATCGTGGAACTCACAGCAGACTCCCGACAAGTAAACGATTGATTACACGCAACGGTACGTCGGGGTGCACGGCCATGTCAACGAGCGTTTACATGTGTTCTCGGTCACGGACCTCGCCCTTGCGCGGGGGATCATGGGGTCGTGAGCGACTCCTCGCGCGGCCTCCGGAACGCCGGTGTCCGCGCAGCCCTGCTCGCCGCCGTGCTGTTCGGTGCGAGCGCCCCCCTGGCGAAGCTCCTGCTCGGCGAGGTCAGCCCGTGGCTCCTGGCCGGGCTGCTGTACGTCGGCGCGGGCCTGGGGATGTGGGTCTGGCGGCTGGCGCGACGGGCGCCACGCGTCCGCCTCGCCCGCCACGAGGTCCCGTGGCTCGTCGGAGCGGTCGCCGCCGGAGGGATCGCGGGCCCTGTGCTGCTCATGTTCGGGCTGGCCTCGATGCCGGCGTCGGGGGCGTCGCTGCTGCTCAACGCCGAAGGCGTCCTGACGGCGGTGATCGCCTGGGTCGTGTTCCGTGAGCCGGCGGGCCGGCGCGTGGTCCTGGGGATGGCCGCGATCGTCGCCGGTGCGGTCGTCATCGCCGTCCCGACCGCCCAGGCGCAGGTCACCAGCGTGTGGCCCGCGCTCGCCGTCGTCGGCGCGTGCGCGTGCTGGGCGCTCGACAACAACCTGACCCGCAAGGTCTCGCTGACGGACGCGACCTGGCTCGTCGCGGTCAAGGGCTCGGTCGCCGGACCGACCAACCTGGTCCTCGCCCTGGTGCTCGGCGCGCAGCTCCCCTCGCTGCGCGCCACCGGTGCCGCCCTGGTGCTCGGCTTCCTCGCCTACGGGCTGAGCCTCGTCCTGTTCATCGTCGGGCTGCGGCACGTCGGTACCGCGCGCGCCGGTGCGTACTTCTCGGTGGCGCCGTTCTTCGGCGCCGTCCTGGCCGTCGCCCTCGGGGACGCGGTGACCTGGCAGCTGCTCGTCGCCGGTGGGCTCATGGCCGTCGGGACGTGGCTGCACCTGAGCGAGGAGCATGGCCACGAGCACACGCACACCGCCGTGACGCACGACCACTGGCACACCCACGACGACGGCCACCACGACCACGAGCACGCCGAGCTGGTGGCGCCCGGCGTCCGCCACCGGCACGTGCACGCCCACGAGCCCGTCACCCACACCCACGAGCACTACCCCGATGCTCACCACCGCCACGACCACTGACACGTCAGACGTCCTGGCGTCGCAGCGCCCTAGGTCCAGGACGGCGTCGACAGACCCCAGACGCGCAGGAGAGCGTCGGCCCCTTCCCGCGTGACGTCCAGACCACGCCCCCGGTGCCGGCGCCGAACCCAGCCGCGCTCGGTGACGAGCGTGGCGACCGCGGCGCCGAGGCCCCCGGCCAGGTGCGGCCGCCGCTCGGTCCAGTCGGGACACGTCCGCACGGTCGGTCGGGTGCGCGCCTCGAGGTCGTCGACGGGGATGCCCAGGTCGGCCAGGGCGGCGCGTCCCGTCGGTGTGAGCTGGGGCGTGAGCCACGCGGAACGCTGCATCGACTCCAGCAGCTCGACGCCGAGGCGACCGGCCAGGTGGTCGTAGCAGAGGCGGGCCCGGGCCAGGTCACGCGCGTCGCGCGACCGGCGGTAGGACGCCACCGGCGTCGGCGGGCACAGGTGCCCCAGCCTCTCGAGGGCAGCGGCGACGGAGTCGTCGGCCAGCGAGTAGAACCTCTGCCGGCCGCGCGGGTCGCACCGGACCAGCCCCGCGTCGACCAGGACCGACAGGTGCTCGCTCGCGGTGGCGGCCGACACCCCGGCTGCGGCCGCGAGCTCGCCGGCCGGCCGCCGCGACCCGTCCATCAGCAGGTCGACGAACGTCGACCTGGCCGGCGCCGCGAGCGCACGCCCGATCACGGAGAAGTCCCTGCCCATGGCCCCGACGGTACCTCCGGGACACTTCGGCCCCTCCCGAAGTGTTCTGGTCCTACGGTGCGGCGCATGACCACGCACACGTACACGACCCTCCTCGACTGGTCCGGCTCCACGGGCGACGGGTATCGGGCCTACTCCCGCGACCACCGTGCCGAAAGCGTCCCCCTCAGCGCCGCTCCTGAGTTCCGTGGCGACCCGAACCGGCTCAACCCCGAGCAGCTGCTCGTGATGGCGGCCAGCTCGTGCCAGCTGCTGTCGTTCCTCGGCGAGGCGGCCCGCGCGGGGGTCGACGTCGTCGGCTACGCGGACAACGCCGAGGGGACCATGCCGTCGGAGTCGGTGCCCACCCGCCTCACCCGGATCGCCCTGACCCCCGTCATCCGCGTCTCCCCCGGCACCGACCACGACCTGGTCCGGGCGCTCGTCGAGCAGGCCCACGAGCGCTGCTACGTCGCCCACTCGCTCACCGCCGACGTCGTCGTCTCCCCGACGGTCGTCGACGCATGAGCGCCCTGCGGGACATCGAGGTCCTGCTCGACGACCGGCCCGGCGCCCTGGCCGACCTGGGCGAGGTGCTCGGTGCGGCGGGTGTGAGCCTCGAGGGCGGCGGGGTGTTCGGTCGCGACGGCGTCGCCGTGGCGCACTTCCTGGTGGCCGACGCCGACCGGGCGCAGGCCGCGCTGCAGGACGCCGGCATCGGCCCGGTCACCGTGGCCGAGGTGGTCCTGCTCCGGCTGGACCAGGGCACCCCCGGCCAGCTGGGCCAGGTGGCCCGCCGCATGGCCGACGCCGGGGTCAACCTGCGGGTCCAGTACAGCGACCACGACCACCAGCTCGTGCTCGTGGCCCACCCGGCCGACCATGACCTCTGCGCCGCCGTGGCGGCGCGGTGGGGCGCTAGTCGGTGAGCGGGAGGCGGCGGACGCTGCGGAACCGTCGGGCCGTGCCGTCGACGGGGTCGGTGAACGCGAGCTCTCCGGCGAGCAGCTGCAGCGGCCGGCTGAAGTCGTCGACGTCCACGTCATGCACCACGGGGTAGAGCGGGTCGTCGACGATCGGGATGCCGAGCCCGTCGAGGTGCACACGCAGCTGGTGCGTGCGACCCGTCCGCGGCGTCAGCCGGTAGATGCCACGACCGTCCACCGTGGACTCGAGCTCCACCAGCGTCTCGGCGTTGACCGGTGCGCCGGGCACCACCTCGGCCTGCCACGAGCCCCGCTCCTTGCGGAGATGGTTCCGGACGACGACAGGCAGCGTCAGGTCGTCGCGCAGCGGAGCCAGCGCCCAGTACGTCTTCCCGACCGCGCGGTGCTCGAACAGGCTCTGGTACGGCCCGCGCCACCGAGGCTCCGTCGCCAGCATCAGCAGACCGGACGTGACCCGGTCCAGGCGGTGCAACGGCGACAGGTCCGGCAGCCCCAGCTCGGCGCGCAGCCGGACGACGACGCTCTGCATCACGTGCCGGCCCCGCGGGATCGAGGACAGGAACGGCGGCTTGTCGACGACCACCAGGCGCTCGTCGCGATGCACCACGTGGATCGGCGCCGTGACCTCCGGCTCGTCGCGCAGGTCCCGGTGGAACCACACGAACCGGTGCGGGACGTACGGGTCGTCCTCGCGCACCGCACGGCCGTCCTCGTCGACGAACCGCTCCCCCGCCAGCATCGCCGCCACGTCCACGTGCTCCGGCAGCCGGTGCCGCAGCCAGTCGCCCATCGTCGCCCACTCGTCCGGACGGGAACGGTCACGGTCCGGGGTGCGCAGCCGGGCGGCGTCGAGACCGTGCCGCGCCGGCAGCGGCGATCTGGGAGGCACCCGCCGATGCTAGGGGAGCGTGCGACCGAGCCGAGTCGCGGAGACCACATAGGCGTCCAGGTTGGCACGCACGCCGATGGCCACGACCTCCGCAGCGAGAACCTCCACGGAGCCCTCGTCGATGACTCGGTAGACGAGACGGAACCGCGGTCTGTCCCCAGTGCCAGGAACGTCGAAGTACAGCTTGCGGCAGTCGCGCAGGTCCCCCGTCGCTGCGTGGAAGTCGAGCGGGACACCCACGCGTCGACCCGTCCGCACGTCGGCGACGGCGTTGATCGCAGCCCGCTGCGCCTCGGTGCCCGGCAGGCTTCGGATGTCGCCGACGACGTCCCGGTGGAGGGTGAGTTCCACGCCCGGTCAGTCGAGGTCGACGGTGGCGCGGTCCACCCCGAGCTCATTGACGACGTCCTCCAGGCTGATGCGAGGCGTGCCGTCGGCGATCCGGTCACGCAGGACGGCGGCCAGACGGGCGTCCTCGATCGCGTCGTACACGTCCCGGAAGAGCTCATAAGGGATGACGACGCCTTCGGCACGGCGGTGGCTGCCGAAGACGAGCGGCTCAGCGGCGATTCCCTCGCGACGGAAGCGCTCGAGTGTCGCGGACAGCTCGATCCGTGCCTCGCTGGTGGGTTTGACGTCGAGAACAGGCAGAGCGCTCATGCACCCAGTCTCTTCTCCAGCAGCCACTGGGTCAAGAAGTTGTACAACTTTTGGTACGACTCAGTTGGCCTCGGAGCGCCCCGCGCGCCAGTACCCCATGAATGCCACAGCCTTGCGGTCCACGCCGCACTCGGCGACGAGGTGGCGACGGAGTGTCTTGATGACGGCGGCCTCGCCGGCGAGCCAGGCGTAGAGCGCAGCGTCGGCGCGCAGCGGCGCACCAGCTGAATCGACGGGCACCTCCCACAGCATGCCCTCGTCGACGTCCACGTCCTCCAGCTCGACGTCGGGTGCGGGCGCCTGACCGGGCAGCAGCCGCGCGCACGCGGCCTGCACGGCGGGGACGAGCAGCTCGCCGTGCGCGCGCCCGTCGCGGCCGTACCAGCGGACGGTGACCCCGGACGGTGCGGCCAGCGGGAGACGGTCGCCGGACAGCGGCATCTCGATGAGCGCTTCGCCGCGAGCATCACGAGGCAGGCGCTCGAGGATCCCCGCGATGGCCGGCAGGGCGGTCTCGTCGCCGGCGATGAGCAGTCGGTCGGTGTGGGCCGGGGGCACGAAGTCGACGCCGCCGTGCGGGCCGGTCGCGTCGGCGTTGGGGCCGAGGATCACGAGGTCGTCGCCGGGTGCGGCGCCGAGGGCCCAGCGGGAGGCGGGGCCGAGGTCGCCGTGCAGGACGATGTCGACGTCGACCTCGCGGCGCTCCTGGCGGACCCCACGTGCGGTGTAGGTGCGGATCGGGTGGCGCTTCTCGTCGGGCATCGCGCGCCAGCGGCCGTACCAGTCGGCGCTGTCCTGCAGGCTGAGCAGCTCGTCGTAGGACGCGGTGTCCAGCGGCAGGAAGAACTTGATGCGCTGGTCGAACCCGTTGTCCGCGAAGCGGTCCAGGTCCTCGCCCGTGAACGTCACCCGGACCACACTCGGGCACATGGGCTGCACCGCTGCCACCTGCACGGCGAACATGCGGAAGGGCAGCGCCGGGGCCTCCACCGAAACAGTCACGTCGCCCAGGGTAGAGGAAGGTGAGGCTTCCCTCACTACCGAGTTGGTCACAGTGCGCTCCTCCGGGTCCGCCACAGCAGGTAGATGAAGTACGGGGTGCCGATCATGGCCGTGAGCAGACCGGCGGGGATCTGCGCGGGGGCGATGACGGTCCGGCCGAGCGTGTCGGCGACGCTGACCAGCAGAGCGCCCAACAGGGCGGCGACCGGGATGACGCGGGCGTGCGAGGACCCGACGAGCGAGCGGGCCAGGTGCGGGGCGATGAGGCCGACGAACCCGACCACGCCGATCGCGGTGACCGCCGCCGCGGTGAGCAGCGCGGTCACGACGAGCACGCCGAGCCGGGTCCGCTCCAGCTGGACGCCGAGCACCCGGGCCACGTCGTCGTCGACCGCCAGCACGTCCAGGTCCCGACGCCACCGGACGATCAGCGGGACCATCACCAGCAGCGCGACGGCCACGGGCCACACCTGCGTGGCGGTCCGCCCGTAGGTCGAGCCCGACAGCCAGGTGAGCGCCATGGTCGTGTTCCACGGGCTGGTCAGCACGACGATCAAGGTGATCAGCGACGTCGCGGCCGCCGAGACACCGATGCCGACGAGCACGAGCCGGTCGGAGCTGAGCCCGCGCCGGTTGGCCAGCGCGTAGACCAGCGCGAACGTGCTCAGGGCCCCGACGGCCGCGGCGGCGGACACCACCCAGAAGCTGGCGCCGGGGAAGAGCACGATCGCGAGCACCGCGCCGACGCCGGCACCGCCGGTGATGCCCAGCAGGCTCGGCTCGGCGAGCGGGTTGCGCGCGACCGCCTGCACGGTGGTCCCGGCGAGGCCCAGCGCGGCGCCGGCCAGCAGCGCGGCGAGCACGCGCGGGGTGCGCTGGTCGAGCACGAACGAGACCTGCCGGCCGCTGACGCCCGCGAACCAGTTGGCCACGTCGCCCATCAGGAGCAGGCGGTCGCCGAGCAGGAAGCCGGCGACGATCGCCGCGACGACGGCGGAGACCAGGACCGTGATGACGACGGCCACCCGGACGCGGGACGCGGGGTGGGCGCCGACCGACGCGGTGCTGCGGGTCGGACCGGAGTCGCGCAGGCGGCGGGCCAGCCAGACCATGACCGATGCGCCGAACAACGTGGTGACGATGCCCGTCGGGATCGCGACGGAGGCGACCCCGGGCACGACCAGCCGGAGCAGCACGTCGGCACCGAGCACGACGACGCACCCGGCCAGGGCGGCCAGCGGCAGGAGCAGCCGGTGCCGCGCCATGCCGGGCACGCGTCCGGCCACCAGGCGCGCGATGACCGGCGCCGTCAGCCCGACGAAGCCGATGGGACCGGCGACGGTGACCGCGAGCGCCGCCAGGAGCACGGCGAGCAGCACGGTGACGACGCGGGTGCGTCGGACGTCGAGGCCGAGGACGGACGCCGTGTCGTCGCCGAGCGCCAGCACGTCGAGGCGGCGCGCCCAGAGCACGAGGACGAGCCCGGCGAGCAGCACCACGGGCGCCGCCTGGGCCACCTTGGAGGTGCCGGACTGCACGATGGAGCCCTCGCCCCACGCGAACATCCCCATCGTCTCCTGCTCGAACAGGAGCATGAGGAGGATGGTCAGCGACGAGAGCGCGAGCATCGTCGCCGATCCCGCGAGCACGAGCCGGGTGGGCCCTTCGGCGCCACCGCGCGCGATGGCCAGCACCAGCGCAGCGGCCGCCAGACCACCGACGAACGCGAGCGCCCCGTTGACGGCGAACGGGAGCGTCAGCCCGGTGACCGCTGCGAGGACCACCGTGAAGTAGGCGCCGGCGTTGACCGCGAGGGTGTCGGGCGAGGCCAGCGGGTTGCGGGCGACGGACTGCAGCGCGCTGCCGGACAGGCCCAGGGCGGTCCCGACGAGCAGCGCCGCGAGCACGCGCGGGGCCCGCGACGCGACGAGCACCGCGAGCGCCTCGTCGTCGCCCGACCCGGTGACCAGGCCGAGCAGGTCAGCGACCCGGACGTGCGAGGTGCCGAGCGTGAGGTCGACGGCCGCGAGGACGGCCACGGTGACGATCGCGGCGACGAACACCCCGACGATCAGCGCCGGCCGGGCGCGGCGGACGGCGGCAGGACCCGCCGCGCTCAGCGCTGCGGGTCCCGCCGTCGGTGCGTCGACACTCATGGTCACGGTGTCAGGCTGCGGTCAGGGCTGCGACCGTCGCGTCGATGAACGCAGCGCCCGACTCCGGGCCGCCGAACAGCCAGATGCCGTCGGGCAGGCGGGTGGTGTCGCCCGCGACGACGAAGGGCAGCTGCTCCCAGATGGCGTTGCCGGCCAGGCCGTCCTGGAACGCGTCGCCGCCGTCGGTGTCGTTGCCGACGTAGAGGAAGTGGATGTCGCCCAGCTCGGTGAGGCCCTCGACGTCGGTCTGCGCGAGGCCGTAGTCCGGGTCGCCCTCGCCGGTCCACGCGTTCTCCAGGCCGATCTCCGCGGCGAGCGCGCCGAGGTAGGAGCCGGGGGTGTACATGCGGATGGAGACGGCGCCGTCGGCGAGCCAGCCGTCGGCCATCGTGAAGCCCGCACCGGCCAGACCGGCCTCGTCGAGCTCGGCCTTGGCGTCCGCGACCTTGGCGTCGAAGTCCGCGAGCGCGGCCTCGGCGGCGTCGGACGTGCCGGTCGCCTCACCGAGGATCTCGAGCGTGCGACGCATCTTGCCGATCGGGTCGGTCGCGTCCGAGCCGCGCAGCGCGATGACGGGGTACTCGGCCTCGATCTGCTCGATGACCTCGGCGGGCAGGTCGGTCGTGGTGACCACCAGGTCGGGCTCGAGGGCCGCGATCGCGTCGAGCGACGGCTCGCCGCGGAAGCCGACGTCGGGGGTCGACTCGTCGAGCGGGACGATCGTGTCCCACGTGTTGTAGCCCTTGACGTCGGCGGCACCGACCGGCGTGACACCGAGTGTGAGCAGGTTCTCGGTGAGGCCCCACTCGAGCGAGACGACGTTGGTGGCCGGGCCGTCGAGCTCGACGGTGCCGCGGTCGTCCTCGATGGTGATGGTCTCGCCACCGGCGGCGGCGCTCGACGACGGCGCGTCGGCGGCGTCCTCGGTCGTGCCGCAGGCGGTCAGCAGGAGCGCGGCTCCGGCGAGCAGGGCGGGGAGGGCTGTCTTGCGCACAGGGGTGTCCTCGGAGGTTGGTGAGCGGGGCTTGGACGGGCAGGCTCTAGACGGCGGTCAGGTGGGAGCGGTGCGTGTGCTTGCCGACGGGGCGGGTGTGCACGCGGCCGGTGTGCTCGTCGCGGTGGACGTCGATGCGGATGCCGTACGTCTCGGTGAGCGCGTCGGCGGTGAGCACCTCGTGCGGGCGGCCGGAGCCGACGACCTCGCCGCGGCGCAGCAGCACCACGTGGTCGGCGACGGCGGCGGCCTGGTCGAGGTCGTGCAGGACGACGCCGACGGCGACGCCGTGGTCGTCGGCCAGGTCGCGCACCAGGTCGAGGATCTCCACCTGGTAGCGCAGGTCGAGGTACGTGGTGGGCTCGTCGAGCAGCAGGACGTGGGTGTCCTGCGCGAGGCAGGTGGCCAGCCAGACGCGCTGCAGCTCGCCGCCCGAGAGCTCGTCGACGCCGCGCTCGGCCATCGACCCGACGCCCGTGACCTCCATGGCCCAGGCGATGGCGCGCGGTCCGTCGGCGTCGTTCTGGCGCCAGCGGCCGCGGTACGGGTGGCGGCCGTAGCCGACGACGTCCCGGACGCTGACCCCCGACGGCGTCGGCCGCGACTGGGACAGCAACGTCACGCGCCGGGCGAAGTCCTTCGCGGACAGGGCGTGCGCGTCGGGGACGTCGGGGAGGCTGACCGTGCCGGACTCGGGGCTGTGCAGGCGGGCGAGCGCACGCAGGAGCGTGGACTTGCCGGACCCGTTGGGGCCGATGAGCGCGGTGACCTGGCCGGGCTGGAGGCGCAGGTCGGCCGACGTCACGACGACTGTGCCGTGGTAGGCCAGCGTGAGGTCGTCACCGCGGAGGGCGTCGCGCTCGGAGGAGGTCACGGGCTGAGGTTAGCCTCAACTAAGTAAGGCTTGCCAACCCTTGCTCAGATGGTGAACGTCACACCGACGCGCCGAACGCCAGCCCGAGCAGGTACGTCGCACCGGCGGCGCCGTACCCGATCGCCAGCTGCCGCAGCGCGCGCTTGGCCGGCGACGCCCCGGACAAGACCCCGACGGTCGCACCCGTGGCCAGCAGCGCGAGCCCCACCAGCACGGACGCCCACACCACCGCCGTGAGACCCTCGGCGCCCAGCAGGTACGGCAGCACGGGGATCGCCGCACCCGACGCGAAGAAGCAGAAGCTCGCCGCCGCGGCGCCGACGGCGGTGCCGACCGACTCGTGCTCGTCGACGGCCTCGGACTCCTGCGGGAGGGCGTCGATGGTGTCCAGCGACCCCAGGACCTCGTCGGCCCGCGCCTGCGCCTCGCCCGGATCCATCCCGCGCGCCCGGTAGACCAGCGCCAGCTCGTTCGCGTCGACGTCGAGGTGCGGCAGGGCCGCCCGGGCCGCCTGACCCGGCCGGGACGCCTCGAGCAGCTCACGCTGGGACCGCACCGACACGTACTCCCCCGCGCCCATCGACAGCGCCCCCGCGAGGAGGCCCGCCAGGCCCGTGAGCAGGACGGTCGACGTCGCCGCGCCGCTGGCACCGATGCCGAGCACCAGCGCCAGGTTGCTGACCAGGCCGTCGTTCGCGCCGAACACCGCCGCGCGGAACGTTCCCGAGATCCGGTTGCGGCCCCGGGTGGCCAGACCGCGCACGACCTCCTCGTGGATCGCCTCGTCTGCGGCCATCGTCGGCGTCGCGTCGGCGTCGTCGTCGTACCCCGACCGCGCCTCGGCGCGCTGCGCGAGCGCGAGGACGAACACCGACCCGAACCGACGGGCCAGCACCCCGAGCGTGCGCGTGCGCAGGTCACCGCGGCGCGGCCTGCCGACGTCGTCGCCCAGCAGGTCCAGCCAGTGCTGCTCGTGCCGGCGCTCCGCGTCGGCCAGCGCCAGCAGGATCTCGCGCTCCTCACCGGTGCGCCGGGACGCGATGTCGCGGTAGACGGCCCCCTCCGCGCGCTCGTCGGCGAGGTACTGCCGCCACCGGCGGACCTGGCTCCGGGACGGGGTCGGACGTGCGGTCGGTGTGGTCTGCACGCCTCATGTTCCCAGCAGGCTGGGGGGAAAACTGACTTCAGACCGGTGTTCAGGTTGCCGAATCATCAGATGTGCATGACCGTGGCTGGGGTCGACGGAAGCCCGTCTTCGTTCCTGTCCCACTCTCCGGGAGGCTCCCGATGTATGCCGAGACGGCCGTGACGCCCGCGCTCTCCGCGATCGCGCCCGCCCGGCACTGGGCACGGGAACGCCTCGCCGAGAGCGGGATCGACGACGGACGCCTCGACCTGCTCGTCCTCCTCGTCAGCGAGCTGGTCACCAACGCCGTCGCGCACGCCGACCCGCCGGTCGTCCTGCGGGTGCACGTCGACGAGGAGCGCACCCGCGTCGAGGTGACCGACGGCGTCCGCGAGGTGCCGGTGGTGCGCGACCCCCCGCCGACCGCGCTGGGTGGTCGGGGCGTGATGTTCGTGGACCGGCTGGCCAGCAGCTGGGGCACGTCCGAGGAGGAAGGCGAGGCGGCCAAGGCCGTCTGGTTCGAGCTCCGGCACGACGACGTCAGCGAGCTCGGCCACTTCTCTACCGAGCACTGACCCTCTGCGGCCGGACGCGCGTCGACAGCTCCGACCACACCGGTCCGAACACCAGCCACCCGACGAGCACCAGCGTCGCCCGGCCCGCCCAGCCCGCCAGCACCTCCCGCTGCGGCGGCTCGGTCGCGATGAGCATCAGCACCCCCAGAACGCCGCACGACACCAGCCACGCGACGACCACCCGCCCCCACAGCCGCCACTCGTAGCTGCGGGCCGGCGCGCCCTCGCGCGGTCGCGGCTGGGGCGCGGGTCCGCCGGCGAACCGGAAGGCCACCCACGCGTCCACCTTGTGCACGGTCAGCTTCCCGAACCCGACCGTGAAGCCCAGGTACAGCGCCGCCAGCCCGTGCGTCCACGTGGGCTCCGCGCCGCGCAGCAGGTCGCCGACCGTCGCGGCGAGCAGGACCACCTCCAGCAGCGGCTCGCACAGCAGCAGGACCGTCGACGTCCGGCGCCGGTGCAGGACGTAGCGGGCGACGACGGCCGCGGCCAGGAAGACCCAGAACGCGATCTCGCACGCGACGACGAGGGCAGCGACCGGGTTCTCGCGGAGGGCGTCGATCATGCGACGACTCTCTCCGCGGCGGCCACGGCACCGCGTCAGGCATCGGGCGCACGCCCTCGTACATCCTTCGGACGACGGTCTTCTCGCAACCGTGTGCTGGGATGACCGGATGGGACGTCTCCTGCGCGCTGGTGT
Organism: Cellulomonas sp. P5_C5; assembly: GCF_054049655.1. Classification (NCBI taxonomy): domain Bacteria; kingdom Bacillati; phylum Actinomycetota; class Actinomycetes; order Micrococcales; family Cellulomonadaceae; genus Cellulomonas; species Cellulomonas sp. P5_C5. The sequence continues at coordinate 37,990 of NZ_JBFULY010000029.1, forward strand.
GCAGGACGACCGCGTCGTCGCGGTGTCGCTCGTCCTGTTCGGCGTCGTGCTGGCGCTGCTCGGCCTGGCCGGTCGGCCCCCGCGCGCGCTCGCCGACACCGTGGTCGGTCAGTACGCCGTGTGGTGGCACCTGCTGATCCTGCTGTGCGCGGCGACCATGCTGCTGGCCAAGCGCCGGCACCCCGTCCTGACCCTCGTCGTCGTCGCTGCGCTGTCCGTGGTCGACGGCTACCTCGGTGGCGGCATCGCGGTCTTCGTCGTGCTGTTCGACGCCCTGTATACCGCGGCCCTGGTCACGCGCCCGGTCGTGCGCCGCCGGATCACCTGGACGGTTGCCGTCGTCGCCGTCGGCGGGCCCGTCGCGAGCCTGGTCGCCGGGGCCGAGCTGCGGGACGCGGTCGTCCTGTTCCTGCAGGCGGTCGCCCTGTACGGGACACCCCTGTGGTGGGCGTCCGACGTGCGGCAGCGCACCGAGCTGGCGGAGCTGGAGCGTGAACGTGCCGACCTGGCCCATGCCGTCGCCGCGGACGCCGTCCGGATCGCCGAGCTGGACCGCGAGTCGGCCGTGCGCGAGGAACGTGCGCGCATGGCCCGGGACCTCCACGACGTCGTCGCCGGCCACCTGTCCGCCGTCGCCATCCACACCGAGGCCACGCTGGCGTCGACGGACACCTCCCGGGACCGGGACACCCTGCGCACCGTCCGCGCCGGGGCCCTGGAGGCCCTGGCGGAGATGCGGTCGATGATCCTGGTCCTGCGCGGACGCCCCGACCCCGTCGCCGCCCCCGCGGGCMTCGCCCGGCTGGACTCGCTCGTCGCCGCCGCGCGGTCCGCCGGGCAGGACGTCGTCCTCGTCGGCGCCGCTCCGTCGCCCCTGCCCGCGGCGACCGACCAGGCCGCGTTCCGGATCGTGCAGGAGTCGCTGACCAACGCCGCCCGGCACGCCCCCGGAGCAGCCGTCGAGGTCGCCGTGAGCGGCCGGGACGACGTCGAGGTCGTCGTGTCGAACCCGCTCGGGGACGCCGCCGCACCGCCGCTGAGCACCGCCACCGGTCTGCTGACCATGCGCGAGCGGGCCGAGGCGCTCGGCGGGACGCTCGTCGCCGGCCCCTCCGACGGCCGCTGGGTCGTGCACGCCTCGCTGCCACGGGTCGCGTCATGACCGACGACATCCGCGTGCTCGTGGCCGACGACCACGGCGCCATCCGCGCCGGCCTGCGCCTCATGCTCGACGGTGCCGACGGGATCACCGTCGTCGGGGAGGCCGCCGACGGGGCCGCCGCCGTCACGAACGCCCGCGCCCTGCGGCCCGACGTGGTCCTCATGGACATCCGGATGCCCGGCATGGACGGCATCGAGGCCACCCGGGCGATCGTCGCCGAGGGGCTCGCCGACGTCCTCGCCCTGACCACGTTCGACCTCGACGACTACGTCCGCGGTGTGCTCGCCGCCGGCGCCGTCGGCTTCCTGCTCAAGACCGTCGGTGCCGCCGAGCTCGTCGACGCCGTCCGCCGGGTCGCCGCCGGCGACGGTGTGCTCGCCCCCGAGGTGACCCGGCGGCTGCTCGCCGACCTCGTCGCCGCCCAGACGCCGCCCCCGGCACCCGCGCGAGGAGTCGACGACCTCACCGCCCGCGAGCGCGACGTCCTCGCGTGCCTCGGCGCGGGGATGTCGAACGCGGAGATCGGCCGGGCGCTCGACATCACCGAGGCCACGACGAAGACCCACGTCACGCGCGTCCTGGCGAAGCTCGACTGCACCTCACGCCTCCAGGCGGCGCTCGTCGCGGTCGAGGCCGGCGTCGTGCGGCACTGACCGGAGTACCACRGACGCAGTACGCGCAGATGACTGCGTCCGCACGATGTGGACCACCAGCCTCCACGAGCACCCTGGAGGTGTCGGAACCAGCAGGGTGACGACGAGCAGCAGGCCCCCCGGCGCCCGCCCTTCCTCTTCAGGAGCATCACCATGACCGCCGTGCTCACCGCGACGAGCTCACCGAGCACGTCGGCTGAACCGAACCGGACCCCGGACTTCCCCTTCTACAACGGCCTCCCGTCACGCATCAGCGGCGCGGGCTGGGCGACGATCGTCGCGGCCGTGGCAGCCGGCGGCGCGGTGGACATGTTCCTGCCCGTCGGCGGTCCCGCCTGGTTCTCGACGCTGGTGCGCGGACTGCTCTTCGTCGCGATCCCCCTCGCGGCGTTCGTCCTGGTCGCCCGCCCCGACTGGCGCGTGATCTTCCGCGGCGTCGGCCGTCGGGACGTGAAGCTCTGGTTCGGCTTCGCCGCGCTCAACGTCGTGATCACCTCGGTCGTCGGCGTCGCGCTCTCCCAGGTGATGGACATGCAGGCCAACCCGATGGTCGGGGCGCTCGCCGACCTGAGCGGCGGGGAGCGGGTGGCCACGTTCCTGTCGATGGTCCCGCAGCTGTTCGGCGAGGAGCTCTTCACCATCCTGGTTCTCCTCGCGACCCTGACCCTGCTCTCGCGCGTCGTCCGGCTGCCGCGCCGGGTCGCCGTGGTCGGCGCCGTGCTCGTCGCGACCCTCGTGTTCGCCGCGATCCACCTGCCCACCTACGGCGGGAACTTCCTGCAGTGCCTCGCGGTGATCGGCGTCGCGCGCGTCGTCCTGCTCATCCCGTTCCTCACGACCAAGAACATCTGGGCATCGACCGGTGCCCACGTCCTCAACGACTGGACGCTCTTCGCGATCGGGCTCGCGACGGCGGCCGCGGTGGTCTGACGGTCCCGTCCGCACACCGAGGAGGGTGGGTGCGCCGCGGCGCACCCACCCTTCGTCGCGCCCGGCTCAGTCCTCGTCCTCTCTGTCGGCCCGAGCCTGCGCTCCGGCTCAGTCCTCACACGGTGGGTGCTGCGGTGCGGAGCTTCTCGAGCAGGGGCCCGGCGGCCGTCGCCAGGAACTCGTCCTGTGCCTCGTCGCCAACCTGCACGATCGCGACGTCGGTGAAGCCTGCCTCCCAGTACGCGGAGACCGCCTCGACGACGGCATCCAGGTCCGGGCCGCACGGGATCTGCTCGGCGACGTCGGACGGTCGGACGAACTGGCTGGCCGCGTCGAACGCCTCCGTCGTCGGAAGGTCGGCGTTCACCTTCCAGCCGCCGGCGAACCAGCGGAACTGCTCGTGYGCGCGGGCGACGGCCTTCTCCCGGTCCGGGTCCCAGCTGATCGGGACCTGCCCGATCTTGCGCGACTCCGGCAGGGAGTGCCCGCGCGCGTCGTCCCACGCATGGATCACGTCGGCGTCCGGCTCGACGGCGACGAGGTGGTCGACGAGGTTCGCGAACCGCGCGATCGAGTCCGGCCCCGAGACGGCCGCACCGATCTGGATCGGCTCGTCGGGAAGGTCCCAGACCTTGGCGGAGTCCACCTGGAAGAAGTCACCGGCGTAGTTCACGCGGTCGCCGGTGAGCAGCTCCCGGATGATCTCGACGGCCTCCTCGAGCATGTCGTGGCGCTCGCCCACCGCGGGCCAGCGCTCACCGACCACGTGCTCGTTGAGGTTCTCCCCCGCGCCGACGTTGAGCTGGAACCGACCGTCGGAGAGCACCCCGAGCGTCGCGGCCTTCTGCGCGACGACGGCTGGGTGGTACCGGAGGGTCGGGCAGGTCACGTAGGTCATGAGCTCCACGCGCTCGGTCGCCTGGGCGACAGCGCCCAGCAGCGTCCAGGCGTGCGGTGCGTGACCCTGCGCGTCGAGCCAGGGGAAGTAGTGGTCGCTGCACACCTCGAAGTCGAATCCGAGGCGCTCAGCGGCGATGGAGTAGCGGACCAGGTCCTTCGGTCCGGACTGCTCGGTCATCAGCGTGTAGCCAAAGCGTGTCACCGGTCGACGGTCGCACCGCGCCCGCCGGCCCGCATCCGCTACGCGTCGGCCCACGCCTCCCGGGCCGTGCGAACCGGCTCACCCGTGCGACCCGCCTCCTCGATCGCCAGCCCCAGCAGGTGGTCCTGGCAGCCGTCGGCCAGGGGGTATGGCGGCGGGCCGTCACCGCGCACCCACGCGCCCGTCGCACCGAGCAGCGCGGCGACGGCGATGTCGTCATCGGCCAGCCGGGCACCCTGGAACCCGTTCCGGTACAGGACACGTCCGTCCAGGCTCAGGTGCTCCAGGTCGAACCCGTCGAGGTTCTGCTCGAGCCCGGTCACACGCCGGACGATCGACGAGCTGAGCACCGTCCGCTCGTCGACCCAGCGCGTGACGGTGTCGTCGACGATCTCCCCGTGCGAGCCGCGGACGACGATCCGGTTGGTGCGCAGCGGGTTGTGCCACTGGTTGTCCGTGAAGTCGTACAGGGCGCTGCGGCCGTCACCGAAGTCGAGCGTGGCGAGGATGTTCCACGCGTCCACGGGCTCGGTCGCGCCAGTCCAGCCGTCGCGTGCGAGCGGGCTGACCAGCGGTGCGGTGACGGTGGTGGCCCGCACGACGACCTCTCCGCGGCCCGCTCCGAGCAGCCGCCGGATGAGACCGACCGCGTGGTACAGATGCGTCGAGCTGATCTGTACGCTCGTCGCAACGCCGATGAGCCCGGAGTCGACGACGGCGATCCGGGCCGCGTGCGAYGGCATCGACGGGCTGTGCTCGGCCACCTGGACCAGTCCCGACGAGCCCACGTCCGCCCACAGCTCCCGCAGCCCGTCCGCGTCGGGCGCCGGCGGCGTCTCGGCCAACACCGGGATGCCGAGCTCGACCAGCTCACGGATCGCGTCGGGGGTCACGGGCCACGGCACCGAGACGACCACGAACTCCGGCCGGTCGGTCGTCGGCCCGACGGCGGTCACGAGCTCCTCGATGGTGCGCACCGTCGGCACGCCCCACGCCGTCTCGACCTGCGCGCCGCGCTCCGCGGAACGCGTCACCACGCCGGTCACCTGGAACCGCTCGGGCATCAGGCGCGCCATGCGGACGAAGAACTCCGCCCGCCACCCGCTGCCGACCACGCCGAACCGGATGGGAGCCATGAACCGTCCTCACCGTCGAGAGCCACGAACTCAGCGAGCGTAGCTCCGGTCGTCAGCGCTCGGGGCGGTCCACCTGGAGGCTCAAGGCGACGGCGCGCAGGGCGTCGTCCATGCCCGGCGCGTACTCGAGCGAGCTCGTCGTGCCCGTGAGCACCGCGAGCCAGATGCTGTMCGGCAGCGGCGCCGCGATCTGCGACGTGATCTGGTCCGCACCCGTCGGTGTCGTCTCGATGCGGCGCGCCAGGACCCCCGGACCGAGCCCTGTCTCGACCGGCTCACCCTGCTGGACGACGAGGCCCGCGAGGTCGAGGTCGGCCAGGACAGGTGCCGTCCGGAGCCACGTCAGCGACAGCGACGCGACGTCGGGCAACGCGTCCGCACGGACGGGCTCCGGCGCGTCGCCACCGATCCGCAGCATCGTCGCGACGGCACCCGTCGCCGCACTCACGCCGGCCACGGACCGGAGCACGTTCGCCAGGCCGAGCCGCTGCCGCTCGGTCAGCGTCGGCCACAGCGCGGACCGCGCGACGAGCGCCACCAGGTCGTCGCGCAACCCCGGCGCGTCGCCCCGGAACGCCTCCCAGCCCGGCGGTGCCGTCATGGTGAACGCGAACGGCGGCCGGGCCGGTACGCCCGGCTGACGTCGGTACGACCCGGCGGCGGATGCGGTGCTCGTCACGCCTGGGACCCTAGCGGCCCCCGTCCCGTTCATCCCCTCTGAAGTCGAGACAATGTGGACGGAGTAGATACCCTGGGCGTCGGCCGGGCCGTCCGGCCTGCTGCGCAGGTGACGAGCAGAGTGACGAGGAGGGTCGATGGGTCGGGTCCACGTGATCGCCGTGTCGGCGCTCTGCGCGCTGCTGCTGGCCGGGTGCACGTCCGGAGGCAACGAGCCCACAGGGCTGACCGCATCGCCGACGAAGCCCGCCAAGACGGCCGCCCCGACGCCGACCGCGACCGCGACCGCGACTGCAGGCGGGGTGAAAGACCTGTCCGACCCCGAGCTCGGCATCGTGTTCGAGGACGTCCCCGTCCTCGAGGGCGACGCCGCCGACGTCTACAACTGGATCGCCACGTACAACAAGGAGTACTGGCGAACCCTGACGACGAACAGCCTCAGCCCGGCGGCCTCCATCCTCGCGTCCGCGGAGGTGCGGGCTCGCCTGCAGCAGATCGCGGAGAACAACGCCGCCGACCAGGCCGTCGTCGGCGGGGTCCTGCACTCGCGGATCAGCAACATCGTCGTCGACGGCGACACCGCGACAGGCACGATCTGCGACGACTACCGTGACGCCACGTTCGCTGACGTCAACGGGACGTACACCCCTGAGGAGGCCGGCTTCGGCGGGACTCCGCACAAGACTCTGACACTGACCCGTGAGGCGGAGGACCGGTGGATCGTCGGGAAGAGCGAGGTGGAGGGAACATGCTGAAGCGCCTACMCATCGTGGTGGCGACCGCCGCCGCGCTCGTGCTCACCATGGGCGCGCCCGCGTTCGCCATCGACGGCGACACGCCAGGCACGACGACGCCGGAGGTCACGCCCGGAGCCGGCAACGGCGGGATCTCGGTCGTCATCACGCAGAGCTCGTCGTGGGGCGGCAGCACGGCAACGACGACAGGAACCACCACCACGACGGTGGCGCCCATGTGCTGGTTCGAGGCCGGGATGACGGGCTACGAGTACTACGAGTACTGGAAGCCGGGCGGCCCGGCGCGCGAGGCGGACACACTGGACGACTACGCCGCGCAGGGCCTGCTGAACCCCGAGTACGAGAAGTACGCGACCGACACGACTGGGTACTGGTACGACCCGACGTGCCAGTACGACGCACCCGCCGCGACGCGCGGGCCGTACGTGGTGCGCGACTCGATCTACGTGCCGGCCGGGACGCCCGCGCCCGTGGCGCAGGTCGAGATCGACCCCGTGGTGCTGGCCCAGGCCGCGCGGGACGCGATGGACCTCCCCGAGGGCACGCTCCGGTGGAACCCGTCGCTGGCCGGATCGGGTGCGACCGTGGTGGGCACGGACACGTGGGTCTGGCTCGAGGGCGGAGCACCCACGATCACCGTGACGGCACAGATCCCAGGCGGCCTGGGAGCAACGGTGACGGCGAACTTTGCCAGCATGACGCTGAAAGCGGGGAAGTTCGCCGCACCGGAGACCTGCACCAACCCGGGAACGCCGTGGACGGCGGGGGCGACCGACACCTGCAGCCTGACGTTCACCCGCTCGACGGCGGACGGAACCGACACGAAGCTGCCTCCGGCGACGCTGACCGCAACGCAGACTTGGGCCGCGACGTGGAACACGACCGAGGACCCGACCCCGCAACCCTTCGACGGGGATGCCCCGACCGTGACCGCGACCGCCCAGCTCCCCGTCGCGGAGATCCAGTCGATCGTCACCCGAGGCTGACCTCCTCGCCATGACCTCGACGGTCGCTCGCACCCACGTGCGGGCGACCGTCGTCGTCTGTGGAGAAGCCGCCCGCACGCCGGGCTCCGACCGGTAGCGTGCACCGGAGCAACGACGACAGCCCTGTGGGGGCACGAGCTGGAGGCATCGCGTGGACCCGGTCGAGCGTTCCCAGCAACGGGTCGACGAGCTGCGCGCCCTGCTGCGCGACGTGCGAGCCGCACGAGCCGACGTCCCCTCGCTCTCCCGGCCGACGGGATCCGTCGGCGCACACGGGACCTGGACAGGATCCGCCGCGGACCGGTTGCACCGTGACGAGCTCGCGCCCCTGTCGACCGGCCTGAGCCCTTCCCTGCAGCGCGCCGAGCAGGCGATCCAGGACGAGCTCAGCCACGCCCTGCGGGCCCACGACCGCGCCGAGGCCCAGGCCGAGGCAGACAAGCGGGCTGCGGACGCGTGACCCCGCTGGTCGAGCTCCCGGCTACGGCAACAAGTTTCCTCCTGGAAGCCGGACTGGACGTGGGGCCGGCGCCCAGCGGGGACGGTGTGCTCGTGTACGACTCGGAGAACGGGCTGATCATTCGACGCGACGCCGAGACGTTCGTCGTCGAGGACTTCAGCCGCGGACACGTCGGCAGGGTCCTGCTACGAACCGAGGAGCGAGCGGCGGTGTCGCGGTACGTCGTCCTCTGGTCCGGACCCGCATGGCGGAACCGAGCGGGTCTTCCGTTCCTCTACACAATGCGTGACCCGGCGCAGGTCCCGGACGGGTACGAGGTGCGACAGAGCTCCCCGCGCCGCTTCACACTGCTCTGGTCGCAGGACGGCCGGGGGTGCCGCGCCGAGGACCTCGACACGGGACACGTCACCGCGCTCGCACGAGCGCTTCCACATTCGCTGGGAGACGTGGTTGCGTCCTTGAAGGCCCCTGGCGGGTGGCCTGTCTTTCCCCAGGTGGTCCGGTGAGACCGGCCACCCTTCGCTGATCCGGAGCTGCCCATCGCCCGAGGGATCGCAAGGTCGCGCTCCTCCTTCGGCCGGTCGGTCGGTTGAGGGTGCCGATTGTGGATAAGCCCCACCGAGCCGATGTCGGGTTCGGTACGGTTTGGCGCTCCTGGCGGCTGCTGGGGTGCGGATCAAAGGGGCAGTTGATGCGGTCGGTCGCGGGTGTCGTGGTGTCGGTGGTGGCTGTCGTCGGGCTGGTGGGGTGCTCGTCGCCGAAGGAGCCGCTGCCTGGGCTGACCGCCTCAGCGACGGTGACCGCGGCACCGACGCCGACGCCGTCTCCGACCATCGACTACTCCGACGCCGAGCTGGGAATCGTGTTCGAGGACGACACGGACCTGACCGGCGACGAGGCCGAGGTCTACCACTGGGCCGCCGTGTACGAGACGGAGTACTGGCGGACCATGACCACGAACACGCTCAGCCCGAAGTTCAGCACCATCGCCTCCCCCGAGATCCAGTCCCTGATGCAGCAGATCGCGGACGGCAACGCGGCCATCCAGCTGAAGACTGGAGGGGCGCTCCACGTGGACGTGCGGGAGGTCGCCGTGGACGGCGAGACCGCTCGGGCGGTCGTGTGCGTGGACTACCGGGATGTGACCGCCACCGACCCGAACGGCTCGTACACCGCGGCGGAGGTCGGATACGGCGAGACGACCCGCGAGGAACTGTCGCTTGCTCGGGTCGCTGATCAGACCTGGATCGTCCTGACCAGCACCGTCACCCCAACGTGCTGAGTCGATTCGGCCTCGCTCTGCTCGCGGCAGGTGCCGTCGTCGGGGGCGCCACGGTGTCGTCTTCCACGGCGACTCAGCCCCCGATCGGGCACAGCAACACTTCCGGAACCCGCCCACCTCCGGCGGTGGTGTCGCCGGTGGTGTCCGGTGAGGGTCTGGAGGTGGTGGTGACGCAGGACGGGTCGACGTCCTCGGGCCGCCCGTTCTCGGGTTCGACGACGGAGCGCAGCAGGAACATCAGGATCACCC
>NZ_JBFULY010000030.1:0-47235 GCF_054049655.1 Cellulomonas sp. P5_C5
GCCCGGGCCAGGGCGGCGTGCACCGCGCGGCGGGCCGCGGGCGGGGCCTCGGCGTAGATGCCGGAGCGGACCAGGTCGTGGCGGAACGTGATCCGGGCGGCGTCGACGGTGAGCAGCCCCCCGCGCGCGGCCTCGTCGAGGTCGCCGACGGACACCCCCAGCAGGGCGCACGCGCTCGCGACCGTCGCCAGGTCACCGCCGGCCGCGGCGGCGACGAGCAGGGCGGTGCGGGTGTCCGGCGGGAGCGCGTCGGCGCGGCGGGCGAACGTCCGGGCCAGGGACGCGGGGACCGGCACCGGGGCGCCGGGCGGCAGGGCATCGACCCCCTCGTCGGTCATCTCGAGCAGCGCGAGCGGGTTGCCGCCGGCCGACGCCAGCAGCCGCGACCGTGCCTCGGCCGAGAGCCGGTGCCCGAGCCCGGCCGCGAGCGACTCCGCGTCGGCCGCCGCCAGGCCGCCCACCACGAGCTCCGGCATCCCGGCCGACCGGACCACGGAGGGTTCGTCGCGCGCTGCGAGCAGGACGACGACCGGGTCCGCGGTGAGGCGTCGTGCCGCGAAGCACAGCGCCTGCGCCGACGGTGGGTCGAGCAGGTGGGCGTCGTCCACGATCACCGCGAGCGGCCGGTCCTCGGCGACGCGGCTGAGCAGGCTGAGGACCGCGGCGCCGACGGCGAACCGCTCGCCGCCGGACCCGGGCAGCAGCGCGAGCGCCGAGCCGAGTGCCTCCGACTGCGGCGCGGGGAGGGCGTCGAGCTGGTCCAGCACCGGGCGCAGGAGCTGGAGCAGGCCACCGAACGGTACCTCCCGCTCGGCGTCCACGCCGGCCGCGCGCAGCACCCGCATGCCCGCCTCCGTCACCGCCGACGCGGCGTCCTCGAGCAGCGCGCTCTTGCCGATCCCCGCCTCGCCGGACAGCAGCAGGGTGCCGCTCTCACCCACGCGCGCGGCGGCCACCAGCCTGCTGATGACCTGCCGTTCGCGCTCGCGTCCGACCAGCACGGACCGAGTCTAGGGAGCACACCAGGGGGGTCCCCTGATGCGATGGCAGGTCCGCCGCGGCCAAGGTCGGAAGCGACATATCCGACACCTCCCCGAGGAGAGGCACGACCATGACCGACACCCTGCCCGCCCAGCGCACCATCGACCCCGACAAGCTCATGTCCTTCGTGTTCCGCGCCGTCGACGAGGTCGGCGCCACCCTGAACACCGCGCTGGTCGTGATGGGCGACAAGCTGGGCTACTACACGGTGATGGCCGACGGCCGCCCCGTCACCCCGGCGGAGCTGGCCGAGCGCACCAGGACGAGCGAGCACTACGCCCGCGAGTGGCTGAACAACCAGGCCGCGGGCGCCATCGTCGAGTACGACACCGAGACGCGCCGCTACACGCTCCCCGCCGAGCACGCCGTCGCGCTCGCGGACCCCACGAGCCCGGCCTACCTGGCGGGCTTCTTCCAGCTCGCCCTGGGCGCGGTCCACGACGCCGAGAGCATCTCCCAGGCGGCGCGCGACGGCGACGGCATCGGCTGGCACGAGCACCACACGGACGTCCACCACGGCTGTGAGCGCTTCTTCCGCACCATGTACAACGGGCACCTGCTGAACGAGTGGATCCCGGCTCTCGACGGCGTCGCGGCGAAGCTCGAGGCGGGCGGCACGGTCGCCGACGTCGGCTGCGGCCACGGTGCGTCGACGATCCTGCTGGCCAAGGCCTTCCCGAACGCCACGTTCGTCGGCTCGGACTACCACGAGGCCTCGATCGAGATCGCCCGCGAGCGCGCAGCGGCAGCCGGCGTGTCCGACCGGGTCACGTTCGAGGTCGCCCCCGCGACCGGGTTCACCGGCACCGGCTACGACCTGATCGCGATGTTCGACTGCCTGCACGACATGGGCGACCCGGTGGGCGCGGCCCGGCACGTGCGCGACGCGATCGCGGCGGACGGCACGTGGATGGTTGTCGAGCCGATGGCCGGCGACCGTGTCGAGGACAACCTCAACACCGTCGGCCGCGCGTACTACGGGTTCTCCACCCTGCTGTGCACCCCGGCGTCGTTGAGCCAGGACGTCGGGCTCGCGCTGGGCACGCAGGCGGGACCGGCGAAGATCCGCGACGTCTCCACGGCCGCGGGGTTCTCGGCGTTCCGGACCGCGGCGTCGACCCCGTTCAACAACGTGTTCGAGATCCGGCCGTGACGACGAGTCCTCTCCAGGCGGACACTGCTCGGGTGGGTTCACACCCGAGCAGGTCTGCGGACCCCGACGCCACCGGCGTCACGGTCCGGGACGGCGTCGAGCTGTCGTACGAGTTGTTCGGATCCTCGAACGGCCCCACGGTCGTGCTCGTGCCCACCTGGTCGATCGTGCCCTCGCGGTTCTGGAAGGCGCAGGTCGGCTTCCTGGCGCGCCACTACCGGGTCATCACGTTCGACGGTCGGGGCAGCGGCCGGTCGGGCCGGCCCGAGGGCGCCGACGCGTACACGGACCGGGAGTACGCCGACGACATCCTGGCGGTCCTGGACGCGACGCAGACCGCGCAGGCCGTCCTGGTCACCGAGTCGTGCGGTGCGTCGTGGGCGGTGCACGTCGCCGCGGGGGACCCCGACCGGGTCCTCGGCATCATGGCGATCGCGCCCTCGTGCGGTCTGGACGTGGCCACCCCGGGCCGCGACCACGTGCCGTGGGACGAGCCCCTGGACTCCTCCGAGGGCTGGGCGAAGTACAACAAGCACTACTGGCTCGGCGGCGGCTACGACGACTTCACGGAGTTCTTCTTCCGGAAGATGTTCTCCGAGCCGCACTCCACCAAGCAGATCGAGGACTGCGTCGGCTGGGCCCACGAGATCACGCCGCAGGTCCTCGCGGACACGACCGCGGGGCGGCTCGGGTGCGACGGTGCGGTGTGCGAGCCGGTCGCGCCCCTGGCCCGGCAGGTGACGTGCCCCGTCGTCGTCGTGCACGGCACGGAGGACCGCATCCGCCCGGCCGCGTTCGGCGAACGGCTGGCCGAGCTCACCGGCGGGGAGCTGGTGCTGCTCGAGCACGCGGGGCACGGCCCGTCGGCGCGGGACCCGGTGAAGGTCAACCACCTGATCGCGGCGTTCGTCGACCGCTTCGTGCCGCCCACACCGAGGACCACGTGGGTGCGGGCGGCGAGGAGGCCACCGAAGGCCCTCTACCTCTCGTCGCCCATCGGGCTCGGGCACGCCCAGCGGGACGTCGCGATCGCCGCGGAGCTGCGGGCGCGCCGGCCGGAGCTGCAGATCGACTGGCTCGCGCAGAACCCGGTCACCCGGGTGCTCGCGCAGCACGGCGAGCAGGTCCACCCCGCGTCGGCGTGGCTGCGCAACGAGTCCGGCCATATCGAGCACGAGGCCGGCGAGCACGACCTGCACGCGTTCCAGGCGATCCGCCGGATGGACGAGATCCTGGTGCACAACTTCATGGTCTTCGACGAGGTGGTGGCCGACGGCGGGTACGACCTCGTGATCGGCGACGAGGCGTGGGACGTCGACTACTTCCTGCACGAGAACCCGGAGCTCAAGCGGTTCTCGTTCGCGTGGATGACGGACTTCGTCGGCTGGCTGCCGATGCCCGACGGCGGCCCGCGCGAGGCGGCGCTGACCGCGGACTACAACGCGGAGATGATCGAGCAACGCGCCCGGTTCGCGCGCGTGCGGGACCGGTCCGTGTTCGTGGGGGACCCGGACGACGTGGTCGAGGACGACTTCGGCCCGGGGCTGCCGAGCATCCGGACGTGGACGGAGCAGAACTTCGACTTCGCCGGGTACGTCACCGGGTTCGACCCGGCCGAGCTGGAGGGCACCGAGCGGCTGCGGGCGTCGCTGGGCATCGGGCCCGGCGAGAAGCTGTGCCTGGTGACGGTCGGCGGGTCCGGCGTCGGGACGTCGCTGCTGCGCCGGGTCATGGACGTCGTGCCGCTGGTCCGCCAGCTCGCGCCGGAGCTCCGGTTCGCGTTCGTCACGGGCCCGCGGATCGACCCCGAGTCCCTGCCCGCGTGGGAGGGGTCGACGGTGCTCGGCTACGTGCCGGACCTGTTCCGTCACCTGGCCGCGTGCGACGTCGCCGTCGTCCAGGGCGGCCTGACCACGACCATGGAGCTGACGGCCCTAAACAAGCCGTTCGTCTACGTGCCGCTGCGCCACCACTTCGAGCAGAACCTGCACGTGCGCAAGCGCCTCGACCGGTACGAGGCGGGCCGGCACCTGGCCTACGAGGACGCGGTCGACCCGGACGGGCTCGCGGAGGCCATCGTCAAAGAGGCCAGCCGCGACGTGCGGTACCGCCCGGTGGCCACGGACGGCGCGGCGCGGGCGGCGGCGATGCTCGCGGACCTCGTCTAGACGTCCACCAGGGCGAGCTCGACGTGGACGGTGTCGCCCACGTCGAGCCGTTCGGCCTTGCGCACGGCCTTCTTCACGGGCAGCACGTACGTGTCGGTCGACGGGAAGATCGACGTCCGCCAGACGGTCGCGCCGACGGTCACCTCCACGCGCACGGACCCGAAGCCGCGTGCGGAGTCGCCGACGAGGTCCAGCACCTCGTCGGCGACCTGCGTCGGCAGGCTGACGAACGTCCACGCGTCGGTCTTGCGGGCGTCCCACAGCCACAGGGGGGCCTCGAACTCGTAGGTCACGGCACCGATCATCTCCCGTCGCGCGCACCGCGGCGGCTGGACGTAGCCTCTCGAAGACCGAGGAGGGCTGCATGGATGTCGCAGGACTGCTGATCGAGTCGTTCGGACGGGTGGACGGGCTGCTGACGCGCGCCGTCGACGGGTTGCCCGTCGACGAGCTGACGTTCCGGCCCGACCCGGAGGCCAACTCCATCGCGTGGCTCGCGTGGCACGCGGCCCGCGGCGAGGACGCGCAGGTCGCCGACGTGGCGGGCACCGAGCAGGTGTGGACCAGCCAGGGCTGGGCGGACCGCTTCGACCTGCCGTTCGACGACGACGCCACCGGCTACGGCCACAGCGCGCAGGACGTCGGCCAGGTGCGGGCGTCGTCGGACCTGCTGCTCGCCTACTCCCGCGCGGTCGCGGACCGCACGCAGGACTACCTCGCGGGCCTGACCGCCGCCGACCTCGACCGGGTGGTCGACGAGCGCTGGGACCCGCCGGTGACCCTCGGCGTCCGGCTGGTCAGCATCGTCGGCGACAGCTTGCAGCACGCCGGCCAGGCGTCGTACGTGCGCGGCCTGCTGGAGCGGTCGCGACGAGCATGACTGCCGCAGTCACGGGCGTGTGGCGGGTCCTTCACGCCTCCGTCGCGCGGGCCGGCTCGGAGAGCGTCGTCGGGCGGTCCCGCAGGCCGATCCGGCGCAGTGCCCAGGGACCAGCTACAGCACAGACCGCGAGGACACCGGCGAGCGCGACGCACACCGCGGCCCACGACGTGGCACCGTAGAGCACGCCGGCCGCCGCGGCGCCCACCGCGCCGCCCGCCAGCGCGGCGTTGCCCAGCAGGCTCATCCCGCGCGCGGTGCGGTTCGACGCGCTCAGCTCGGTCACTGCTGCCTCGTGGATCGGTACCACTGCCGCCCACGCCGCGCCGGTGAGCACCCACAGGGCGGCGATCGCGACGGGTCCGGGTGCGAGCGCCAGGCCCGCGGCGAAGGCCGCTGAGCCGGCCGTCGCCAGGGCGTAGACGGTGCGCCGGCCCCACCGGGCCGTCAGACGGTGCAGCGGCCGTGGCAGGACCGTCAGCGCGATGCCTCCGGGCAGGAAGACGAGAGCGATCTGGCCCACCTCGAGGTCGAACTC
The DNA here is from genome assembly GCF_054049655.1 of Cellulomonas sp. P5_C5. Taxonomy (NCBI): domain Bacteria; kingdom Bacillati; phylum Actinomycetota; class Actinomycetes; order Micrococcales; family Cellulomonadaceae; genus Cellulomonas; species Cellulomonas sp. P5_C5. The sequence goes on from NZ_JBFULY010000030.1 coordinate 5,781, forward strand.
CCGCTGCAGGTGCAGCAGGAGGAGCAACCCGACCCCGGCCTCGGCGACGCTCGTCAGGGCCACGACTCCCAGCAGCGGAGCCAGTCGCCGCACGTCGTCCCGGGCCGAGCCCTGCGACGCCTCGGTCGTCGGCCGCGCGGCCGCCCGCAGCAGGGCCACCACGGCGACCAGGCAGGTCACCGCGATGCCGACGAAGACTCCGCGGTAGCCGAGAGCCGGCAGCAGCACCATGGCAGGAACCCAGTACAGCCACGACGCGAGCGCGACCGCAGAGAACAGCCGGGCGAACGCCTCGTCGTCCTGCGCCAGGCGCTCGGCGGTGATCGCCCGGACCGAGACCCACAGCAGCGCACCGCCCGCGCCCGTCGCCGCCGCAGCCGTGAGCAGCACGGTCCCGAAGCCCGGCGCCGCCGCGTACCCGAGGCAGCCGAGCGCGTAGAGCAACGCCCCCAGGGCGGCGACCCGGGTGCGCTCCCGGGTGTCCGCCAGCCAGCCGGCGACCGGGCGCATCGCGAACGAGACGACCAGCTCCAGCGAGACGAGGACACCGATCTGCGCGGGCGAGGCGCCGAGCTGGTCGCCTGCCCACAGGGGGAGCAGGAAGTCGAGGATGTCCGCCGACCCGCCGACGAGCGCCGCGGCGAGGACCGAGGAGCGGCGGCGGCTGTCCGGGCTCCTCATGCTCAGAGGCCGTGCGCCGCCACGAGCGCCTCGAGCTGGTCGCGGTGCGCGTCGACGAACTCCTGCTGGAGGGTGTGCCAGGCTGCTCGGGTCGACTCCGTGTACCCGGTCGAGTCGCGGCAGGTGAGGTCGGCGACCGCCAGGGCGATCTCCGCCTCCTGGACCTCGGGGTCGTCGGTGAAGAGGACGTTGCCGCCGTGGGTCGCGGCGGACGCCTGCAGCTCTGCCTCGTCCGGGGACGCGACGTCGTGACCGGCCTCGGACATGCAGGCGGACCACGCCGCGTCGCCCGCGTGCACCCGGGGGTCGTCGTTCGCGGCGAAGATCCACTCCTCGTAGTCCGCGTGCAGGCCAGCGAAGTCGGGGTAGGACGCCCAGTCCTGCGCAGGCTCGCCCGCGTATTGCGCAGGCTCCTCCACGGGTGCGGTCGCGCAGCCGTCGAGCGCCGCCTCGTACCGTTCGCGGTCCTGCGGGGAGAGGGTCTCGGCGTACGCGGCGTTCTGCTCGGCCGCCGTCGGCACGCTGATGCTCAGGCCCCCGTACCCCCACGCGCGCGCGAAGGGGAGGGTGTCCTGCGAGAGCTCGTTGTGGGGGTCGTCCGGCCAGTACAGGAAGCCGGCGTCGGCGACGCACGCCCGCATCCGGTCCTCGTTGATCCGCGCCACCGACCGCGCATCGACCTGCTCGAGGTAGGCGGTGAGGGGTCCGGGCGCCGGGCGCTCCACGGGCGGGACGGCCGGCGGGAGCTTCTCGGTGGTGCTCCCGGCGCACCCGACGAGGAGCGTGCCGGCGGCGAGGGCCCACAGCAGAGCGGTCCGGTGCGGCACGGCGTGCTCCTGTCGACCCGAGGGCGAGCGCTACGCCCGCCGCGTCCTGCCGACCCTAGCGCCGCTCCGGGGCGGCCGTCCGGCCGTTTCCCGCGTCCACGTAGGCCTCCCGACCAGCCGTGTGCGTATCTCGACGCGGGGGTCTGCCGCTCCTGACGGGGAAGGTGCCGCATGGACGTGGCCGGACTGCTGACCGAGTCGTTCGGGCGGGTGGACGGGGTGCTGACGCGCGCCGTCGACGGGTTGGGGGCGTACGTGCGGGGCCTGCTGGAGCGGTCTACCCGAGCGTGAGCGCCGACTCCGGCCGGTGCACGCCGCGCGGGCGGTAGCCGAGCGCGTCGGACTCGTCGAGCAGGTCGGCGGCATACCAGAGGGTCGCCAGCCACATCTCGGTGCCCTGCAGGGTGGGGGCGCTGCCGGGCCGGGTGTCGAACGCGAACCCGCGGCCCGGCACCCACCGCCGCACGATCCGCTCGGCGTGCGTGCGGGCGACCTGCTGGATCTCGGGCCACCGGTGGCGGCGGTCGTGCCGTGTCAGCCACCACAGCGGGTGCAGGACGTCGAGGGCGTCGCACGCGGTCTCACGGCCGGGGCCGAAGGTGCGGGGGTCGGCGGCGTGGCGCAGGACCGCGTCGATGGTCGCCTCGGTGCCGGGCAGATCCACGCCGAGCTGGGCGAACGTGCCGCGGACCGTCCGGTAGAACCCGTTCACGGGGAGCCGCAGGCCGTCGACGTCCCTCGGGACGCCCCAGAGGCCGGTGCCGGGGTCGCGGTGCACCAGGAGCCAGCCCAGCAGGGCGTCGACGACGCCGTCGGGCACCGGGCGGCCCGCCCGCAGCTCCCACGTCAGCGCGGTGCCCAGGGCGTCGGCGCGGTGGCCCGCCGACCAGGCGTCGTGCGGGAAGTCCAGGTCCGCCAGCGCGCGGACCACCCCGGCGGGGTCGAGCGCGGCGACGGGCGCGAGCGGAGCCGGCCAGGTGGATCCCAGCAGGTCGAGCGCGTAGCCGACGCAGAGCAGGTGGTAGACGTCGGTGTCGTCGCCGAGGCCCGGGAGCGGGACGTCGGGGACCGCGCCCCGCGACCCCAGCTCGTGGACCAGGCCGTCGTCCGACTGCCAGCCGTGCAGCCGGGCCAGGTGCTCGTCGCGGGACCAGGGTGCGGGCGGTGCGCCGAGCAGCAGGTCGGCGACCTCGATCGCGTCGCAGTGCGCGCGGACGGTCGGTGGGCCGCCGGGGGAGTCGGCCCAGTGCGCGCCGTCCCAGTGCCGCGCGAGCAGGTCGGGGGCGTCGGCACGCGCCAGGTCGGCGAAGGCGCGCAGGGCATCGGGCTCCGGCGCGACGGTTCGACGGTCCCGGACGACGCGTGCCGGGTTGCCGACGACCACGGCCCACTCCGGGACGTCACGGGTCACGACGGACCCGGCTCCGACCACCGCGTGCGACCCGATGGTGACGCCGTCGAGCACGACGACGTGCGAGCCGATCCAGACGTCGTCGCCCACCGTGATCCCGAGCGAGGACATCGGCTGCCGGAAGATCGGCTCGGTGGGGTCCGCCATGCCGTGGTCGAACCCGAGCAGGCTCGTCTGGCCGCCGATCCGCACCGCGTTCCCCAGCCGGACCGTCCCGCGCACGACCGTGCTGACGTTCACGGTGCAGTCGGCACCGATGACGAGGTCACCCGACAGGTGCGCGTGGGCGGCGACCGTCGACCTGTCGCCCAGCGTGAGCGTCTCCGGGTGGACCGCGGCCAGCCGGGACACCACGCAGTCCTGCCCGATCGCGTGGCCGCGGGCTCGCAGCTCGTCCTGGTACGCCGCCTGGTCGGCGCGGGCCGCGGGCGAGGCCAGCCGGTAGAACGACCAGGGCGCGTAGTCCTCGCGCAGCGCGATCTCGGGCTCGTCCAATGCACCGTCTCCCTCGTCGGAACCCCTGAATCCTTTCATGATCGCGGCCACGTAGGCTCGCCGCCATGCAGTGTGCCTACTTCGACGCGGGGGTCTGCCGCTCCTGCACCTGGATGGGGCGCCCGCACGGCGAGCAGGTCGCCGACAAGGAGCGGCACTGCGCGACCCTGCTCGGTGAGCGCGACGACTTGGTGTGGCTGCCCCCGGTCACGGGCCTGGAGTCGGGGTACCGCAACAAGGCGAAGATGGTGGTCGGCGGGACGGTCGAGCACCCCACGCTCGGGATCCTCGACGCCGGTGGCCAGGGTGTCGACCTGCAGGGCTGCGGGCTGTACCCCGGCTCGCTCGCGGCGACGTTCCCGCTGCTCGCGGCGTTCGTCACGCGCGCGAGCCTCACCCCGTACGACGTCCCGGCGCGGACCGGCGAGCTGAAGAACCTGCTGGTCACGCAGTCGCCCGACGGCGAGCTCCTGCTGCGGTTCGTGCTGCGCTCGCAGGAGCCGGTGGCCCGGATCCGCAAGCACCTGCCGTGGCTCCTGGCCGCGCTGCCGCAGCTGCGGGTGGTGTCCGTGAACCTGCTCCCGGACCACAAGGCGGTGCTCGAGGGCGACCGCGAGATCCTGCTGACGCCGACCGAGACCCTGCGGATGCGCATCAACGGGATCGACCTGCACCTGCGCCCGCAGAGCTTCTTCCAGACGAACACCGAGGTCGCCGCCGCCCTGTACCGGCACGCGGCGTCCTGGGTGGAGGAGCTGGCACCGACGAGCGTCTGGGACCTGTACTGCGGCGTGGGCGGGTTCGCGCTGCACGTGGCCGCGCCCGGGCGTGACGTCGTCGGCATCGAGACGAGCGTCGAGGCGATCGCGAGCGCGACCCTGAGCGCCGCCGACCGGGGCCTGACGGGCGTGCGGTTCGCCTCGGGGGATGCCACCGAGTTCGCGCTGAGCGCCCCGGCGCCCGACCTGGTGATCGTGAACCCGCCACGGCGGGGGATCGGCGAGGTGCTCAGCCGCTGGCTGGAGGCCTCCGACGTGCGGCACGTCGTCTACTCCAGCTGCAACGCAGCCTCGCTCGCCCGCGACCTGGCGGCCATGCCGTCCCTGCGCCCGCGACGCGCGCAGGTGCTCGACATGTTCCCGCAGACGACCCACTACGAGGTGCTCACACTTCTCGAACGCGGCTAGCCCTCTTGGACGGGCGTCCATAAGACGATAGGAAGAGGCATGAGCACCTCTCCCGTCCTCGTCATCGGCGCCGGACCCGCCGGCCTCGCGGTCGCCGCCTCGTTGAAGAAGCGGGGAGTGCCCGTCGTCGTGCTGGAGCGCGCCGACGACGTCGGCGCGTCGTGGCGGCGGCACTACGAGCGGCTCCACCTGCACACCACCCGCCGCTGGTCGGGACTGCCGGGCTTCCCCATCCCGCACCGCTTCGGCCGCTGGGTCGCCCGCGCCGACGTCGTCAACTACCTCGAGATGTACGCCGTGCACCACCGGCTCGACGTGCGCACGGGCGTCCAGGTGAAGCGCGTGGCGCGTGCGGGGTACGGCCGCTGGGTGGTCGAGACCGAGGCGGGGGAGTCGTTCACCGGGACGACCGTCGTCGTCGCGACGGGGTACAACCACACGCCGGTGCCGCCGCAGTGGCCGGGCGTCGAGTCGTTCCCCGGCGAGCTCGTGCACGCCTCGGCGTACCGGAACGCCGAGCCGTACCGCGGCAAGGACGTACTCGTGGTCGGCGCGGGCAACACCGGGTCGGAGATCGCGGTCGACCTCACCGAGGGTGGGGCGTCGCGCGTGCGGCTGGCCATCCGCACGGCGCCGCACATCGTGCGGCGGTCGAACCTGGGCTGGCCCGCGCAGGGCACCGGGATCCTCGTGCGGCACCTGCCCGTCCCGCTGGTGGACCGCATCGCCGCCGTCGTGGCCCGTGCCGAGGTGCCCGACCTCTCGTCGTACGGCCTGCCGCGCCCCACCACCGGCCTCTACTCGCGCGTCAAGGAGGGTTCGGTGCCCCTGCAGGACGTCGGGCTGATCGCCGCGGTGCAGGCAGGGCTCGTGGAGCCGGTCGCGGCGGTGGAGTCGTTCGACGACGACGGTGCCGTGCTGCTGGCCGACGGCTCGCGGATCACCCCGGACGTGGTCGTCGCGGCCACCGGGTACCGCCGGGGCCTCGAGCCGCTGGTCGGCGACCTCGACGTGCTCGACGACCGCGGCCTGCCGCGCGTGCACGGTCCGCGGACGTCACGGTCGGCGCCGGGCCTCTACTTCACCGGGTACACCAACCCGATCAGCGGCATGTTCCGCGAGCTGCGCATCGACGCCGAGCGGATCGCGGCAGCGATCAGCCGCGGCTGACGCGGCTCTCCCGCCAGGCCTTCCAGGCGCCCGTCGACCACAGCGCCCAGAGGACGAGCAGCGGCTGGAACACCAGCCGGATCGCGCGCGCCCGGTCCGAGTCGAGCCCGAACGCGTCCGTGCGCGTGACCAGCTGGGAGATGTTGCCCGGGAAGATCGCGACGAAGAACGCGGCGACCACCCAGCCGACCGCCACGCGCTGCTTCGGCAGCGCCACGAGCGCGCCACCGAGCGCCAGCTCGACCATGCCGGAGCCGACGACGACCGTGTCGGTGTCGACCGGGACCCACGGCGGCACCTGCGCGGCGAACTCCTCCCGCGCGAAGGTCAGGTGGCTGGTGCCGGCGAACAGCAGCATCGCGCCGAGCGTGATCCGGCCGATGGTCCGTGCGGGAGAGGTCATGCAGTCAGCGTCTCCCACGCGGGGCGTCACCGCACGACGCGGAACGTGAGGTGGGTGGCCTCGGCGGTCGCGACGAGCCCGGTCCGGACGAGCTCGGTGTGCTGGTTCCCGACGACGTCGAGCAGGCGTGCGCCGCGGTGCAGGAGCACAGGCACCAGGTTGAGGGTGACCTCGTCGACGACGCCCGCGCCGATCGCCTGCCGCACGATCTCGGCGCCGCCCATGACGAGCACGTCCCGGTCGCCGGCGGCCGTCACGGCCTGCGCGACCGCGCTCGCCACGCCGTCGGTGACGAACGTGAACGTGGCGCTCGTCATCGGCCGCGGCTCGTGCTCCCGGTGCGTCACGACGAACGTCGGCACCGGGAACGGGGTGTCGCTCCACAGGTCGACCCCGATGTCGTAGGTCCGGCGTCCGACCACGACCGCCCCGGTCCGCGCGAACAGGTCCGCGGAGACGGCGGCGTCCGCCGGGTCTGCGGCGGTCCCGGCAGCGGGGAAGAGCCAGCGGTGCAGCCGTTCGCCGCCGACCCCCATCGGGTCCTGCTCCGAGACGTCCGGACCGGAGCTGTACCCATCGAGGGAGACAGAGATGCTCACGCGCACGATTCCCATGCCGCGACGGTAGAGGTGGCCTCCGACACGGGTTGACGGGTCGCCGGCTCGGGCGTACGTTGAAGGTGTTCCTTAATTAAGGAGTTGCTGAAATGCCAGCTCGGGACGCGTTGAGCGTGGTCTTCGCCGCGCTCGCCGACCCCACGAGGCGCGCGATCCTCACGCACCTCCAGCAGGGCCCCTCGACCGCCGGGGACGTGGCAGCACCGTTCGCCATGAGCCGGTCGGCGATCTCGCAGCACCTGAAGGTGCTCGAGGACGCCGGACTGATCGAGCGGACCGTGTCCGCGCAGTGGCGCACCTGCGTCCTGCGCACCGAGCCGCTCGACGAGGTCGCGACGTGGGTGGACAGCCACCGGCGCCTGTGGGACGAGCGGTTCGACCTGCTGGACGAGCGGTTGAGGCAGCTCCACGAGCGAGAAGGAGAGGCACCATGACCGAGACCGACCAGAAGACCTTCACCATCACGCGCATCTTCGACGCACCGCGCGCGGCCATCTGGCACGCGTGGACCGACCCCGACGAGGCCGCGGCCTGGTGGCACCCGCGCGGTGTCGTGACGCCGCGGGACTCGGTCGAGCTCGACGTGCGTCCGGGCGGCACCTACAAGTACACGATGGTCGCCCCCGACGGCAGCACCTACCCGACGTTCGGCGTCTACCGCGAGGTCGTCGAGCCCGAGCGGCTCAGCTTCACGTGGGCCGACCCGGGCGACACGTCGGCCGACGCACCGCTGATCACCGTGACGCTCGAGGACCTCGGCGAGCAGACGCGGATGACGTTCCGACTGGACGGCCACAGCGGTCACCCCGGCGACGACGGCGTCCACGACGGCTGGGACCAGGCCTTCGACGTCCTCGTCGAGCACCTCGGCTGACGAGGCTCAGCGCGACGCAGCGCGCCTCAGGGCGACGACGACCACCAGCGGCCACACCGCCTGAGCGCCGGCCACGGCCCGCTCGGACAGGCCGATGAGGTCGCCGTCGCCCTGCAGCTCGATCACGAACCACCCGAGCAGTCCCGTGAGCACCACCGACGCGCCGACGGTGACGGCCGGCCGCAGGATGCCGGTCGCAGCTCGGTGCGCCGCCAGCGCCGGCCACAGGGCGAGCGCGCCGAACCCGATCCCGGCGGCGACCCCGTGAGCCTGGGGTGCGGCGTCGGACGGGAAGAGCGCGACGGCGAGAGTGGCGGCCCCGCCGATCGCGTGCAGCACCCGCGCCCGTCGCGGGACCGGCCGCAGCCCCGCCGCGGTCACCATGTGCGCGACCCCGGTGATCGCCAGGCCCGCCGTCATGATCCACGGGTCCGTCGCCGTCGAGGCCGCGAGCGCACTGATCGTCTCCTGCACGGGGTCGAACGACGGCTGTCGCGCGGCGGCGAGCGTCCAGCCGCCGATCATGGCGACGGGAGCGGCGATCGCGGACGCGAGCGCCCAGCGGGGGACTGTCATGACGGGCTGCCTCCTGGTCGGTGACGGGGGTTCGTCACCGACCATCCGCCGGATGGGTGCCGAGAGGCCACGGCGACGACCGGACGTCGCTCCCAGGTGGGTCGACGCAGCGCAGCTGCCGCCAGCCTGCCCGGACCCGGGCCGGCCCGCCTGGTCAGGAGGTCACGATGCCGTGGGACGCCGCGAGCACGCGCGGGGTCCCGCCGTCCGGGATCTCGACCGTGACCATCAGGACGCGGGGGATCGCGAGGCTGCTCCGCTCGCCCGTCTGGCCCGTGAGCTGCGCGAAGGTGGCGTCGTTGATCGTGAGGTAGTAGCCCTCCTCGACCGTGCGGACGTAGGAGACGTCGTAGGAGATGACGGCCAGCACGCCGCCCTCGACGGCGACGGCGCGGGCGGCGCCCGCGGGTCCCGTGAGGTCCGTGCCGTCACCGGCAGGGGTGACCGTCACCTCGACGCTGCCGCCGTCGGTGGGCGGGCTCACGAGGTCGCGCACCGTCTGCAGGGCGGGGACGACCTCCAGGCCGCCAGGATCACCGGTCACGACGAAGGTCCGGATCGCCTCCGAGGCTGCCGCGACAGCGGCCAGCTGCGGTTCCGTCGCCACGCTCGCCTTCCCGGCGTCCAGGGGAGCGGGGGTCGCGTCGTCCTTGCCGAGGTAGGTGACGGCGTTCTTGCGCCACGGGTCGAGCACGGTGGCGCGCTCGTAGACCGCCAGCTGGTCGTACTCCGGCTCGTCGTCCCCGACGGTGACGGAACCGCGGGTGACGAACCAGATCGGGTAGGCGGTGAACTCGGGCGCCCAGACGACGTCGGTCGTCGTCGTCATGGGGGTGCCGGCCGACGGTGCCACCCCGGCTGCCTGGTCGTAGAGCGTGGAGTAGCGGTCCAGCCGCAGGAGGGCACCCGTGTCGACGGACTCCCAGGCGGACGCGTCGAAGGTCTGGGCGGCGAGCGTGTCCGCGGCGTTGTTGCGCTCGTCGTAGGAGGCGAGCGCGGGGCCGACCTCGTCCGCCGTGATGGCGACGCGGACCGGCGTCAGGTCGGTCACCTCGGCGCGCGTCGGCACAGCGCAGCCCGACGCGACGAGTGCGATGCCGGCGCCGACCCCGAGCGCGCGCCAGGCGGCGCCCGGCCTGGGCGTCACCCGGTGCCCCTCGGCCCGGTGCTCCACGAGGACAGGGGACGGCTCCGGGGCGGCGGTCCCGGAGGCGTCCGCCGGCTCCCGCTCGCCGGCGGTGTCCTCCGTCCGGGCGCGGCGACGGCGCAGGACGACGGGCAGCACGATGAGCACCAGGCCCACCAGGGCGACGCCGACCGCGAGCGCGAAGGCGTGCGGCAGGGCGAGCCCCACCGAGAGGGTGAGGGTGCCGGGTGCCCCCACGGGCAGCGCGGCGACGGTGCGCAGCGAGCCGTCGAGCTCGAGGTCGAGCGCCTGCGTGCCCGGACCGGACGCAGCGGCCTGCCAGAACGTGGTCGTCTCGGGGGACGTCGCGGGGACGTCGAGCTCGCCGGGACGGTCCTGGCCCACCAGCGCGCCCCGCGAGCCGAGGCCGGTGATCGACAGTCGGTGGACCCCGTCGAGATAGCTGGCGACATCGACAGGGTTGCCGGCGCCGACGAAGACCGCGCCGCCGTCGGAGGTGGCGGTCACCCGCACGGTCGCGTCGCGGAACGCCAGCAGGTCCGGGGCCGTCATCACGACGTGCGCCGCGGCTGGCAGCGTCGTGGGGGGCAGGGTCGCGACGTCGTCGGGCCCGACGACGAGTGCGACCGCGCCGCCGACGAGCAGGGCGAGGCTGCCCAGGATGATGGACAGCACGGACAGCGCGCGACGCATGAAGGCTCCTTCGAAGGGGTCGGCGGGGAACGTAGCAGCGCAAACCGGGCGTCGACCGCCGTCATCCACAGGTGCCCCCGCGTCGGTCCGTTCGGGGACAGATCACGCTCGGGGCGCTAAACGTCCCCGCGGACGGGACTGCGCGGGGTATAACCAACGCGCCACGTCTCCACCGACCCGAGGACGCCGACGCATGCTGATCTTCTGGGTGATCGCCGGGGTCGCTCTGCTGCTCCTGGTCCTCACCGTCACCGTCGGCGACTTCCTCGACGGGTTCGTCGACGCGATCGACTTCACCGGCGGGTACCTGTCGTCGGCGGTCGTGCTGTCGTTCCTGGCCACGTTCGGCATCGTGGGTGGGCTGCTGCTGGCGACGACGGACGCGAGCGTGCTGCTCGCCTCGCTGGCCGGTGTCGTGGCGGGTGCCCTGGTCGGTGCCGGGGCCGGTGTCGCCACGCGGGCGCTGACCAACGGTCCGACGGCCCACCAGATCACCAGCAGCGACTACGTCGGCCAGGCCGCCACGGTCACCACCTCGATCCCGTCCGACGGGCTCGGTCAGATCTCGCTCGTCGTCGCAGGTCAGAGCACCGCGCTCGCGGCCCGCGCCGACGCCCCGGTGCCCACCGGCGCCGGAGTGACGGTCGTCGCCAACCTCGGTCCCGGCGTCGTCAAGGTCGCCACCACCTCCACCCAGTCTCTCTAGGAGCTCTCCGTGCCCGAATCCTGGCTCCCCGTCGCGGGTGTCGCCGGTCTCGTCCTGGTCGTCCTGCTCGTCGGCATGGCGATCGCCAAGCGGTACCGCGTGGCCCTGCCCAACGAGGCGTTCATCGTCACCGGCCGCAAGGGCAAGACCTCGAACGACCTGTCCGGGCAGAAGGTGGTGACGGGTGGCGGCGTGTTCGTGCTGCCGTTCGTCCAGCAGCTGTCGGTGCTCGACATGTCCTCCCGCCGGATCACGGTCGAGGTCAACGGCGCCCCGTCGTCGCAGGGCATCGCGCTCACCGTGTCGGGCGTCGCGATCGTCAAGGTGCACAACGAGGACGTCTCCATCCGCGCGGCCGCCCAGCGGTTCGGCAGCCAGCAGGAGGAGATCGACAACTTCACGACGAACCAGCTCTCCGGTGCGCTGCGTGCCATCGTCGGCAACCTGACCGTGGAGCAGGTCATCCGGGACCGCGAGTCGTTCTCCCAGCAGGTGCTCGAGTCCGTGACGGGGTCGCTGACCGCGCAGGGCCTGAGCCTCGACGCGTTCACCATCCAGGAGGTCACCGACCACGGCGGCGGGACGTACATCCTCGACATGGGCCGCGCGTCGGCCGCCGCGATCCGCCGCGAGGCCGAGATCGCGGAGGCGGAGGCGCGGCGGCTGTCCGAGGAGAAGCGGATCCACGCCGAGACGGAGGTGGCCAACTACCAGCGGGCGCTCGACCTGCGGCAGGCGGAGATCCTCGCCGAGACGGACCGCGCGAAGGCCCTGTCGGCCTCGGCGGGCCCGCTCGAGGCGGCTGCTCGCCAGCAGGAGATCCTCGCGCAGGAGGAGCTCGTCGCGGAGCGGCAGGCCGCCCTGACGGAGCGTCAGCTGGACACCACCGTGCGCCGCCCGGCCGACGCCGAGCGCTACCGCCTCGAGCAGCAGGCCGAGGCCCAGCGCATCACCGCGGTGAAGAGCGCCGAGGCGTCGAAGGCCGAGAACGAGCTCCGTGGTGCCGGTGAGCTGGCGCTACGGTCGGCCCAGGCACGCGCCACCGAGCTCGAGGGGGCGGCGCAGGCCGCGGCGGTCCTCGCGCGCGGCAAGGCCGAGGCCGAGGCGCTGCAGAAGCGGGCGGAGGCGTACAAGGAGTTCAACCAGGCCGCGGTGTTCGACCGCCTCCTGGAGACCCTCCCGGAGATCGCGAAGGAGCTCGCCGCGCCGATGGCCAACATCGACAGCCTCACCGTCGTCTCGACGGACGGGGCGTCGGCGCTGCCCAAGGCCGTCGCGGGGAACTTCCTGCAGCTCCAGGAGCTGATCAAGTCGACCACCGGCCTGGACCTGACGCAGATCGTGCACCAGCTGACGGACTCGTCGACGCTGGTCGTGCCAGCGGACTCGGTCCCGGCGACCAACGGGACACCGACCTCCGCCGCCTGACGCTTACGCTCGACCCATGACCGTGCTCACCCGGAACAACGTCGTGCTCTCGGGCGTCCCGGGTGCGCCGGCCATGGTGCTCGCGCACGGCTTCGGGTGCGACCAGAGCATGTGGCGGTTCGTCGCGCCCGCGTTCGAGGCGACCCACCGCGTGGTCCTCTTCGACCACGTCGGCGCCGGCGGCTCCGACCTGAGCGCCTACGAACCGCAGCGGTACGGCTCCCTGGCCGGGTACGCGGACGACGTCGTGCAGCTCCTGGACGCCCTCGACCTGGGCCCGGTGGTATTCGTGGGCCACTCGGTGAGCGCGATGATCGGCGTCCTCGCGGCGGTGCGTCGCCCGGAGCTGTTCGACCGGCTCGTGCTGGTCGGCCCCAGCCCGCGGTACGTCGACGATGATGAGGGCGGCTACAGAGGCGGGTTCTCTGCGGCGGAGATCGACGAGCTGCTGGCGACCATGGACGACAACTACCTGGGCTGGTCCGCGTTCATCGCACCGGTGATCATGGGCAACGCGGACCGGCCGGAGCTGGGCGAGGAGCTGACCAACTCGTTCTGCCGGACGGACCCGGCGATCGCCCGCCGGTTCGCCCGGACCACGTTCCTGGCGGACAACCGCGCGGACCTCGCGGGAGTCACGACGCCCGCCCTGGTGCTCCAGTGCCGCCAGGACGTCATCGCGCCCCCGGAGGTCGGCCGGTACGTCCACGAGCACCTCGCGGGCAGCGAGCTGGTGCTCCTGGACGCCGTCGGCCACTGCCCGAACCTCAGCGCCCCCGACCAGGTCGTCGAGGCCATCACGGCGTACCTGACCCGTGTCCCGTCCCGGTAGCGACGCCTGGGACCTCGCTCCCGTCGCGCTCCTGCGGCTGGACGGCGACGGCACGATCCTCGACGCCAACCGGGTGCTCGTCGACTGGGTCGGGCGCCCGGCGACGGGTCTGCGCCTCGCGGACCTGCTCTCCGTGGGCGGTCGCATCTACTGGGAGACGCACCTGTCGCCGCTGCTGCACATGCAGGGCCGGTTCGACGAGGTCGCGGTCGAGCTGCTGGGCGCGGACGGGCGCCTGCCCGTGCTCGCGTCGGCCGTCGTGCACACCGACGACGACGGCCGGCGCAGCGTCGACGTGGCGCTGTCCCGGGCCACGGAGCGTTCGCGGTACGAGCGCGAGCTGCTCGCCGCACGGACGGCGGCGGACCGGTCCGCGGACCAGCTCCGAGCGCTGCAGGCGACGACGGCCGCGCTGTCGCGGGGCGTCGGGAGCGACGGCGTCGCCCGCGCGCTCGTCGACACGGCGGTGAGCCACCACGGGGCGGCGGCCGCGTCGGTGTGGCTCGCGGCCGACGACGGCACGCTGGTGCGTCGCGCGACCGCGGGCGAGGTGCCGGCCGACGAGACCGGCGCCGTCCTCACGGTCGAGGGCACCGACACCGTCCAGCAGCACGCCGGCGGGGTCGTCGTCGTGGCGCTCGGTGACGCCACGGCCCCGCGCGGCACGCTCGTGCTGTGCCCGCGCGGCGACCCGTTCGACGTCGGTGTGCTCACCGCCGTCGGGCAGCAGGCCGGGCTCGCGCTGGAGCGCGCGGCGACATTCGACCAGAAGGCGTCCGTCGCGCACGAGCTGCAGCGCGCCCTGCTCACCACCCACCTGCGGGAAGACCACCGGTTCGCGGTGACCACCGAGTACCGCCCGGGCGTCCAGGCGCTGGAGGTGGGCGGCGACTGGTACGACGCGTTCCTGGTCGACGACGACCTGCTCGCGGTCGCGGTCGGCGACGTCGTCGGTCGGGGTCTGCACGCCGCGACGGCCATGGGGCAGCTGCGCAGCGCGGTGCGTGCGGTCGCCGGACCCGGCGTGGGCCCCGCGGAGCTGCTCACGCGGCTGGACCGGTTCGTCGCGCAGACGGACGTGGGCTTCATGGCGACGCTCGCCTACGCCGAGATCGACCTCACGACGGGGGCCGTCCGGTACGCGTGCGCGGGGCACCTGCCTCCGCTGCGCCTCACGGCGGGTGGTGCGCACGAGTTCCTCTGGGACGGCCGCTCGACCCCGCTGGGCGTCGGGGCCGCCCGCGCCGAGGCGTCGGCGACCCTCGACCCGGGTGACCTGCTCGTCCTGTACACCGACGGCCTGGTGGAGCGCCGCGACCGCTCGCTGCACGACGGCCTCGAGGCGCTGGCGAGCGCCGGCGCGGCCCTGCTCGAGAGCTCGGTCGCCGCGCTGGTGACGGGCCTGCTCGAACGCGCCCCGGCAGACCTCGACGACGTGTGCGTCCTCGTCGCGACCTGGTCACCACCGGCCCGGCCGTGAGCGCGCCGAGCGCCCACGGCCGGCCCTGGGGGCTCAGAACACGCGGTTGGCGATCTCGGCCGGAGCCAGCAGCAGCTCCGTAATCTCGTCGTCGAGCTGGACCAGCGTGAGGGACGCCCCCGCCATGTCGAGCGACGTGCAGTACTCGCCCACGTAGCTGCGGCCGACGGTGATCCCCTGCGCGTCGAGCTTCTCGTGCGCCAGCCCGTACAGCAGGTACAGCTCGCTGATCGGGGTGCCGCCGAGGCCGTTGATCATGAGCGCGACGGAGTCGCCCGAGGAGTACGGCAGGTCGGGGACGACGGCGCCGAGCAGCTCGTCGACGATCTCGTCTGCGCTGACCAGCTTCGCGCGACGGCGGCCGGGCTCGCCGTGGATGCCGACGCCGACCTCCATCTCGTCGTCGGCCAGCTCGAACAGCGGGGAGCCCTTGGCGGGCGGTGTGCACGGGGTCAGGGCGATGCCCATGGTCCGCGTGACGGAGTTGACCTTCTCGCCGATCCGGACCAGCTCGTCCAGCGACGCGCCCGCCTCCGCGGCGGCGCCGACGGCCTTCATGACGAAGAAGTTCCCCGCGACGCCGCGCCGGCCGACGGTCCACGTCGAGTCCTTGACGGCGACGTCGTCGTTGATGAACAGCGTCCGCACGTTCAGTCCCTCGGCCTCCGCCAGCTCGGCGGCCATCTCGAAGGCCATCTTGTCGCCCGTGTAGTTGTTGACCAGCAGCAGGACGCCCTTGTCCGAGGCCAGCAGCTTCGCGGTCTCCAGCACGTACTCCATCGGCGGTGCGGCGAACACGTCGCCGGGACACGCCCCGTCGAGCATCCCCCTGCCGACCACCATGACGTGCGCCGGCTCGTGGCCGGACCCGGAGCCCTGGATGATCGACACCTTGTCGGGGTTGGGGGCGTCGGCCCGCATGATCAGGTTGTACTCGGGGACGTACCGGAGGGTCTCGGGGTTGGCCAGGGCGATGCCCTTGAGCATCTCGGGGACGAAGTTCAACGGGTCGTTGACGAACTTCTTCATCAGTCATTCCTCCACATCGTCGTGATCGGTCGACCTGCCGCCGCGTCGCCCCCCGGAGCGCGGACGTGTGTGCGTCACCAGGTGTCGGCGACGCGTTCCGCCAGCACGGCGACGGCGACGGCACCGGGGTCCAGCGACCCGATGCTGCGCTCGCCGGTGTACGAGGCGCGTCCGCGACGGGCCTGCATGGGCCGCGTGGCCTCCGCGGCGTTGCGGGCGCTGACCGCCGCGGCCTTCGCCACGTCCGCGGGTGCCGACCCCGCCGCGAGCTCCCGCTCGATCGTGTCGGTCATCGGCGCGAGCGCGTCGAGCAGCGTCTTCTCGCCGAGGTCCGCGCCGCCGCGCGCCTTGATCCCCTCGATCGCGGCCCGCAGCATCGCGACCACGTCGTCGCCGGTGAGCTCCTGCTTGCCCTTGACCTGACCCGCCGCGCGCAGGAACGCGGTGCCCCAGATCGGCCCGGACGTGCCACCGATCCGGCCCGACATGACCACGGCGACCTTCTGCAGGAACGTGCCGGTGTCGGAGCGGTCGAACGTGTCCCACTGGGCCAGCACGTTCTCGAACCCGCGGGCCAGCGAGAACCCGAAGTCGCCGTCGCCGACGACCGAGTCGAGGTCCCCGAAGTACTTCTCGTTCTCGATGCAGCCTTCGGTGAGGGTGCGGACGACGGACTCGACACGGGCATCGGACACGGCGGTCGCTCTCTTCTGCGAGGTGGTCAGGGGGTGTGCAGGAGGTGCTCGACGTGCGACAGCTCGACCTGACCGTCGACGGCGATGCCGTGGGGGTCGCTCAGGACGGTGGCGGGGTCGTCGGGGAGGTCGCCGAGCGAGCTGACGACGAGCGCCGCCCCGGTGAAGTCCTCGTCGGCGGTGTAGCTGCTCACGGTGACGACCGTGCGCAGCCCGGCGCCGAGCGCGGAGCGCAGGCCGTTCGCGCTGTCCTCGACGACGACGACCTCCTCCGGGCCGACACCGAGCTCCTTCAGGGCGAGCAGGTAGATGTCGGGGGCAGGCTTCTTGGCGGGTACGACGTCCCCGGCGAACACGGTGAACTGCGCGGCGAGCTCGGCGCCGACGGCGTGCTCGAGCACCGCGCGGACGGACACCTCGGCCGACGTCGACGCGACGGCGAGCCCCCAGCCCTCCGCGGACGCCTCGGCGGCGATCCGTGCGATCCCCGGCCGCGCGGGCAGGACGCCGTCCGCGACCATCGCCGTGTAGTGGGCCGTCTTGGCCTTGTGCCAGCGCGCGACGAGGTCCCGCTGCTCGTCGGGATCGGCGGGCAGGTGCGCGGTCTCGACGAACACGGGCGTGAACACGGTCGCCAGGCGCTCCTTGCCGCCACCGATCGCCAGCAGGTGCCCGTACTCCTCCTCGCTCCAGTGGATCGGGAGGCCGGCCTCGGCGAACGTCTGGTTGAACGCGGGCAGGTGCCCGTCGCGCTCGGTGTCGGCGAGGACGCCGTCGCAGTCGAAGATCAGCGTGGGGCTCATCGACCAGCCTTCCCTGCGGAGCCGAACTCCTCGAGGTGCACCGCGATCGCGGCCTGCACGGCGGCGGAGATGTCCCGGAACATCGACGGCGGGTCCCACCTGTCCGTCGCCCGCGCCCGGGCGAGGTGCTGCTCGGCCGAGCGCATGTAGGCGACCTTCACGCCGGTGGAGATGTTGATCTTGGAGACGCCCGCGGCGATGAACGTGGCGAAGTCCTCGGCGGACAGCCCGGTACCGCCGTGCAGCACGATCGGGCGGTCGGTCAGCGCGGCGAGCTCGCGTACGCGTTCGGGGAGCAGGACCGGCTGTGCCTTGTACTCGCCGTGCGCGGTGCCGAGCTGCGGTGCCAGCAGGTCGACCCCCGTGCGCTCCGCGACAGCCGCGAGGGTCTCGACGTCGTAGGAGTGCAGGCTCACGTCGGACCCGACCCCGTCCTCGACGCCGATGATGTTCTCGATCTCCGACTCGACGTCGACCCCGGCGGCGTGCGCCTCCGCGACCACCTCGGCGGTCTCCCGCTCGGCCGTCGCCAGGTCCCGGTCCGAGGCGTCGAAGAGCACCGACGACCACCCGGCGCGGACGACGTCGGAGATGACGGCCCGGTCGGGGCAGTGGTCGAGGTGCAGCGCGACGGGGACCGGCACGTCGGCTGCGGCGTGCCGGAACATCGTCGTGACGAGGTCGGTCCCGATCGAGCGGACCGTCTTGACGGAGATCTGGATGATCAGCGGCGAGCTCGCGGCGACCGCTGCGGCGACCACGGCGCGCAGGGACAGGTCGTCGAGGATGTTCACCGCCGGCACCGCGTAGCCCTGCTCGCGAGCGGTCCGCGTCATCGCCAGCGTCGACGAGATCATGTGCCCAGCCCTCCCGGGAGGCGGCCCTGCGTCGTCGGAACGGCATCGTCCCGACCTTCGGCAGTCTAGACAGGTCTACTCATGCACGACCAGGCAGGCGAGATCCGTGAAACCCTGTGCCCCATGACGGACGTCCTGCAGCGCGAGTCGGCGGTGCCGCTCTACGCGCAGCTCGAGCAGATCCTGCACACCCGGATCACCAGCGGCGAGTGGCTGCCGGGCCAGCGCATCCCGTCCGAGAACGAGCTCAACAAGATCTACGGCCTGAGCCGGATGACCGTTCGGGGCGTCCTGACCAAGCTCGTCGGCGACGGCCTGCTGGTCCGCGTGCCGGGCAAGGGCACCTACGTCGCGACGCCCAAGATCAACGCGGTCTCGCCGGCCTACCGGGGGGTGCGCGAGCAGCTCGAGGGCCTCGGCTACGAGACGTCCACCCGGCTGGTCTCGGTCGGGCTCGAGACGCCGTCGTCCGGGGTCCGCGAACGCCTCGCGCTCGGCGAGGGTGACGAGACGTACGTGATCGTCCGCGTCCGCTCCGTCCAGGGGGAGCCGATCAGCCTGCACCGCTCCTACGTGCCGGCCCGCCTGGCGCCCGGTCTGGACGGGCACGACGTCGTCGCCAACCAGCTCTGCGTCGTCCTCGAGGAGCACTACGGCCTGCCCATGAAGCGCGTCCACGAAGAGCTCGAGGCCGTCGCCGTCAGCACGGAGGACGCCAAGCACCTGGGAATGCGGCGCGGCGAACCGGCCCTCCAGCTGCAGGACGTGATCTCCGACGCGCTGTCCCGCCCGTTCGAGTACTCGTCGATCGTCTTCCGCGGCGACCGCATGCGCCTGCGCTTCGACTACGACCGCTAGTCAGCCCTCCAGCAGGCCGCCGCCCACCCAGGAGCGGATCGCCGCGACGTCGCCGGTGCTCATCTGCATCCGCGCGCCCCGGCACAGCCCGACGACGTTGTCGGCCCACGCCGTCGCAAGGTCGCGCGCAGTGACCGACGACGTGAGCCGCAGCCCGGCGAAGATGATGCCGCCGATGACGAAGTTGACGGTCGAGCGGCCGATCTTGGCGCCCGCCTTCTGGCACGCGTCGCGCACGCGTCGGGAGGTCTCGGCACGGTCGAACGGCTGGGCCGCGAGGTCGGCCGCGAGCGCCGTGAGCAGGACGCGGTAGGTGGACTGGCTGAGGCCGGGCGTGTCGGTGACCGCGACCACCTGGTTCTGCAGCGCGCTGGGAGCCGTGTCCGTGGCGGCACCCGGCAGGTCCGCCTCACCGAACCGCGTGGTGTCCCACACCCAGCCCGGCGGACGCGACGAGACGCCGACCTCGGGGACGACCTTCGCCAGCCAGGGCAGGAACCCACCGGAGCCCGCCCACCGCGTCTCCGGCAGGGACGGCTCGGTCTTCTGCGCCAGCTGCGCGACGGTGCCCAGCGGCACCGGGCGGTCGGCCGTCTGCACGCGCTGGAGCACGGCCTTGCGCGCCGCGGAGGTGGCCGGCGGTGCGGCGACGGCGGGCTCCGGCGCCGCCTTCTTGGCGCGGGCGGGCGGCGTCGTGGCCGCGGGCGGCTCCACGACGACGGAGGGCTCGACGACCACGTTCTCGACCGGCAGCGCCGACGCCGTGTGCGTCACCAGGTCCGCCAGCTGGTCGGCCGTGATGACGGAGTCGGCGACGGCCCGGTACGCGCTCGCAGCAGGACTGGCGGTCATGATCGTGACCCGACGGTCGGCCGCGCGGCAGCGCAGGGCCAGGGGAGTGAAGTCGGCGTCGGCGGACACGATGACGAACTCCTCGTAGTGCGTCGGCGCGTCAAGCGCGTCGACGGCGTCGAGGACGAGGTTGATGTCGGCGCTGCTCTTGCCCTGCTGCGTCAGCGACGGGCAGTCGACCACCTGGAAGCCGGCGCGCGTGAAGTTGGGGCGGAACTGCGAGAACCGCGACGGGTTCAGGTAGCACGCACGGATGAGGAACCGCCGCGTGAAGTCGCCCTCGGAGTCGGTCCCGGACTCCAGCTCGCCGAGCCAGTGGGCCGGGTTGGTGGCGAACGCCTCCGCGGCCACGGGGTCGAGGCGCTGCAGCCCGATGTAGACGTTGTCGAAGTCGACGAACAGGGCGGTCCGGAAGCGCCGGACGGTGTCGGCTCGGTCGGCAGGGGTCACGCTCGGGGAAGTCACCCGCCCATCCTCCCTGGTGCAGCGACCGGTCGGGTACCCGACCCACGTGTCCCGCACCACCGGCAGCCCCGGATCCGTCGGCTCGCCGGTCCAGGCGACGTGCCCGCCGCCCAGGTCGTCCGGGTGGGTCGCCGGAGGCAACCCCGACGGCCACACTGGGCGGATGCACCTCCTGACCGGCGCAGGGCGGCGGGGCTCCGCCGCCTGCACCGAGCACCTGCGGGTCCCCGACCTCAGCGTCGGCACCTACGTCGCCGAGGACCTGCACGTGCTCGTCGTCTTCGGGCCGGCCGAGCACAGCAACGCCGGGGACGCGACGTGATCCGCCGGCACCTCGTCGTCCGTGGGACGGTGCAGGGCGTCGGCTACCGGTGGTCGCTGTCGCGTGAGGCGCGCCGGCTCGGCGTGCACGGCTGGGTGCGCAACCGGGCCGACGGAGCTGTCGAGGCCGTGGCCGAAGGCCCTGACGAGGCGGTCGCGGCACTCGTCGCCTGGTGCCGGTCCGGCCCAGGGGGTGCCCAGGTCTCGAGCATCGACGTCGTCGACGAGGCGCCGGAGGGTCTGACGGGGTTCGAGATCGAGCCGTGAGCCGTCAGCGGACCCAGACCCGCAGCGGCCCGACGGGCTCGAACCCGACGCGACCGGGGGAGCGCCGTGACGCAGGACGGTGGGCAGACCCGCGGACCGGCAGACGAGGTTGCACCACACAGCGTTGTTCGCGACGGCAACGACGATCCGCCGTGCTCGACGCCGACGGACCGGCACCGCCATGATCGGCCCATGAGCTGGATCCAGGACGCCACGCCGGACGACGACCCCACGGGCGAGGTGACGGAGGCGTTCGAGAAGGACAGGTCGTCCCTGGGCCACGTCGCCAACTACACGCGGGTCTTCGCGCACCGACCCGCCGTCCTGCGGGCGTGGCAGGGCCTGAACGGGGCGATCAAGGGCATGGACCCGCGGCGCTACGAGGTGGCCACGACCGCGGCGGCGCTCCGGCTGCGGTCCAGCTACTGCGCGCTGGCGCACGGGAAGGTCCTGGCGAGCGCGCACATGAGCCCGGACGCGGTGCGCGCGCTCGCGGACGGCGAGGACTCGCCCGAGCTGACCGAGGTCGACCAGGCGGTCGCCCGGCTGGCCGGCAAGGTCGCCGCGGGTGCGGCGGACATGCACCCGACCGACCTCGACGAGCTGCGCGCCCTCGGGTGGACGGACGACGAGGTCCTCGACGTGGTGCTCGCCGCAGCCGCGCGGTGCTTCTTCAGCACGGTCCTGGAGGCGGTGGGCGCGGAACCGGACGCTGCCTACCGGGTGCTGGACGCGCCCATGCGGGAGGCCCTCACCGTCGGGCGACCGATCGCCTCGACCTGACCCGCACGGCGTCCGTACCGTTCCGTCGTGTCGGCTATGGGACGTCTCGCCGCGCCGGGCCCACGTACTGGCTCAGCGGACGGATCAGCGAGTTCGCACCCAGCTGCTCCATCACGTGCGCCGTCCAGCCGGTGATCCGGCTGGCGACGAACAGTGGCGTGAACGTCGGGGTGTCGAAGCCCATGAGGTGGTACGCAGGCCCGGTGGGGTAGTCGAGGTTGGGCAGGATGTTCTTGCGCTCGGTCATCGCGGACTCCAGCGCGTCGTACAGGTCGAGCATGTCCTGCCGGTCGTAGTGCTCGACCAGGCTCACCAGCGACTCGCGCATCGTCGGCACGCGGGAGTCGCCGTGCTTGTAGACGCGGTGGCCGAAGCCCATGATCTTGCGCTTGCTCTCCAGGGCGTCGTCGAGCCATGCGGCCGCGCGGTCCGCGGTGCCGATCTCGGTGAACGTGGCCATGACCGCCTCGTTGGCGCCGCCGTGCAGCGGACCCTTGAGCGCGCCGACCGCGCCGGTGACCGCGGAGTGCAGGTCGGACAGAGTCGAGGCGATGACGCGCGCCGTGAACGTCGAGGCGTTGAACGAGTGCTCGGCGTACAGCACCATCGACACCTCGAACGCCTTCACGACGACGGGGTCCGGCACCTCGCCGAACGTGACGTGCAGGAAGTTCTCCGCGAACCCCAGGTCGTCGCGCGGAGCCACCGGGTCCTGCCCGCGGCGGCGGCGCTGGTCGAGCGCCACGACGCCCGGCAGCTGCGCGAGCAGCCGCACCGACTTGGCCAGGTTCGCCTCGCGCGACGAGTCCTCGGCCGTCGGGTCGTGGGCGCCCAGCACGCTCACCGCCGTGCGCACCACGTCCATCGGATGGCACGTGGTGGGCAGCGACAGGACCGCGGCGACCACGTCGTCGTCCAGCGCGCGCTGCGAGCGTTCGTCCTGCTGCAGCTGCCCCAGCTCGTCAGGGGTGGGCAGCTCGCCGTGCCACAGCAGGTACGCGACCTGCTCGAACGAGCACTTCGCCGCGAGCTGCTGGACGGGATAGCCGCGGTACAGCAGCGAGTTGCTCGCGGCGTCGACCGAGGAGACCTCGGTGGTGTCGACGACCACGCCGGCGAGGCCCTTGTGGATCTGGACGTCGGACTCGGTCATGCGGGGTGCCTCCATCGTCGTTGACGGATCGGGACGTCCGAGGATGTGCGCGCTCGGGCGGCCACTTCCTCGGACGCTGTGCCTGCCAGAAGAGCTCAGAGCCTGAAGTTGAACACGTTGTCGTCGAACTGACCGTAGGCCTCGTAGTCCAGCAGGTCGTAGAGCTCGGCGCGCGTCTGCATGCGGCCCAGCAGGGACTCCTGGGTGCCCTCGGTGCGGATGGTGTCGAGCCCCGCCATCGTGGCCCCCATGGCCAGCCGGAGCAGCGTGACCGGGTAGATGACGATGTTCATGCCGATGTCCTCGAGCTGGCGCGCGGTCAGCAGCTCGCCCTTGCCGAACTCGGTCATGTTGGCCAGCAGCGGCACGTCGACCGCCGCGCGCATCGCCGCGAACTCGTCGGCGCTGGCGAGGGCCTCGGGGAACACCGCGTCGGCGCCGGCGTCGACCAGTGCCTTGGCCCGGTCGATCGCCACCGCGAGGCCGTCGACCGCCCGGATGTCGGTGCGGGCGATGATGAGGAAGTTCGGGTCCCGGCGACCGTCGACGGCCGCCCGGATGCGCTTGAGCGCGGTGTCGTCGTCGACCACGGCCTTGCCGTCGAGGTGCCCGCAGCGCTTCGGGTTGACCTGGTCCTCGATGTGGCAGCCGGCGAGCCCGGCGTCCTCGAGGCCCTGGACGGTGCGCGCCACGTTCATGGGCTCACCGAACCCGGTGTCCGCGTCGACGATCGCGGGCAGGCCGGTCATCCGCGCGATCTGCCCGGCGCGCTGCGTGACCTCCGTGGCGGTCGTCAGGCCGATGTCCGGCAGGCCCAGGTCGGCGGCGAGCACGGCCCCGGACACGTAGACGCCGTCGAAGCCCTTGGCCTCGATCAGCCGCGCGGACAGCGGGTTGAACGCGCCGGGCAGCCGCAGCAGCCGCCCGGACGCGAGCGCGTCGCGCAGGGCGACCCTCTTGTCGGCGGGCGTCGTCGTCGCGTAGAGCATCAGAACAGTCCTTCCGGCGTGCTGACCGTGTCGAGCAGCCCCGCGGGGGCGACGACCGTGAGGCCGGCGAGCTCGTCGGCGGTCAGCGACGGCAGCCGCTGTGCGACGTCGAGGAACCGCTCGATCTCGTCCTGCGCGAGCACCCCGGCCGCGAGCGACCGGAACTTGGCCACGTACTGCTCGCGGGCGAACGGCCGGGCGCCCAGCGGATGGGCGTCGGCCACGGCGAGCTCCGCGACGACGACCTCGCCGCCGGTGGTGGTGATCTCGACGCGGCCGCCGAACGCCTTCTGCGCGGGGTCGCTCGAGTGGTACCGCTCGGTCCACGCGGGGTCCTCGGTCGTGGTGACCTTCTGCCACAGCTCGACGGTGTCCGCCCGGGCGGCCCGGTCGGGGGCGTAGGACGCGACGTGGTCCCAGGTCCCGTCCTGCAGCGCGACCGTGAAGATGTACGGGATCGAGTGGTCGAGCGTCTCGCGCGACGCCGTCGGGTCGTACTTCTGCGGGTCGTTCGCGCCGGAGCCGATCACGTAGTGCGTGTGGTGCGAGGTGTGGATGACGATCGACGCCACGTTGTGCGGGTTGGTCAGGTCCGGACGGTCGTGGTGCAGGCCGCGCGCCAGGTCGATGAGGGCCTGCGACTGGTACTCCGCCGAGTGCTCCTTGGTGTACGTGTCGAGGATCGCGCGCTTGGCCTCGCCGGGGGCGGGCAGCGGCACGTCGTACGCGGCGTCGGGGCCGTCCAGCAGCCACGCGATGACGCCGTCCTCGCCCTCGTAGATGGGCGTCGGCGACGTCTCGCCGCGCATCGCCCGGTCCACGGCCTCGATGGCGACCTTGCCCGCGAACGCCGGGGCGTAGGCCTTCCACGACGAGATCTCGCCCTTGCGCGACTGCCGCGTGGCCGTCGTCGTGTGCAGCGCCTGGCCGACCGCGTGGAAGATCACCTCGGGCGGCAGGTCGAGCAGCGTGCCCAGACCGGCGGCCACCGACGGGCCCAGGTGGGCGACGTGGTCGATCTTGTGCGCGTGCAGGCTGATCGCACGGACCAGGTCGACCTGGATCTCGTAGCCCGTGGCGATCGCGCGGACCAGTGCGGCCCCGTCGCGACCGGTGTGCTGCGCGACCGCGACGATGGGCGGGATGTTGTCGCCCGGGTGCGAGTAGTCGGCCGCGAGGAACGTGTCGTGGTAGTCGAGCTCGCGGACCGCGACCCCGTTGGCCCACGCCGCCCACTCCGGCGAGACCCGCGTCCCCGGCTCGACCCCGGAGACCGTCGCCCCGTGGCGAGAGCCCGCGTACGGGTGCGCGAGCGCCTGCGCGCGGGCCGTCGACGGGGGAGTGCGCGTCAGGGACGCGACCGTGACGGCCGCGTTGTCGATCACGCGGTTGATGATCATGTCCACCACGTCGTCCGGGACCTCGACGGGGTCGGCGGCGACCTGCGCGATGGCCCAGGCCAGCTGGTCGGTGCGCGCCAGGCGGTCGGCGCTCGGGTGCACGCGCACGGCGTGGTTCTGGGTCATCGGGTCGCTTCCTGGTGAGAGGGGACGGTCAGCGTGCGTGGGCCATGTCGCCGACGGCCAGCCGTCGGAGCACCTCGATGACGACGGCCGCGGATCGCTCCGCCGCGTCGTCCACGTGCGTGAGGAAGTCCGCTCCCGCCACCGGGCCGCACAGGTCGGAGATGCCGCGGACCGACAGGAACGGCACGCCGTACAGGTGCGCGGTGTGGGCGAGGGCCGCCGACTCCATGTCGGTCGCCATCGCCGCCGGGAACGCCGCACGGATCCGGTCGATACGGCTGCCGTCGATGAACGCGTCGCCGGACAGGATGGTGCCGGTCAGGACGCGCAGGTCGACGGACGCGGTCACGGCGGCGTCGTGCAGGATCTGCTCGGCCTCGTACACCTCGGGCATGCCCGGGACCTGGCCCAGCTCGTAGCCGAACGCGCGCGCGTCGGCACCGGAGTACAGGTACTCCGAGCCCACCACGACGTCCCCCACCCGCACGTCGAGCCCGACGCCGCCCGCGCTGCCGGCGCTGATGACGGCGCGCGGGTGCGTTCCCTGGATGGCGACGGCGGCGGCCGTGGCGGAGTTCACCAGGCCGATCCCGCACTGGACCAGCAGGACCTGCCGGCCGCAGACGGTGAGGAGGCGGTGCTCGGCGTGACCCATCGCGGTGGGGTCCCCGACGACGTCGGCCAGCGCGAGGAACGCGGCCGACTCGTCGGGCATCGCGGTGACGATGACCGCGTCGACGGCGATCATGCGGTGACGGTCGCCCACTCGTCGCGGGCGGCCAGGAACGTCTTCGCCGCCTCCTGGGCACCCGCGAGCGTGTGGTTGGCGCCCCACCCGCACTGGACCTCGTTGGCGGCCGGCACCTCGGTGGCGGTCGTGATGTCCGTGAGCGTGTCCTGGACCAGGCCCAGCACGTCGTCGTAGGCCCACTCGCCCTGCAGGATCAGGTAGAACCCCGTCTGGCAGCCCATCGGGGAGAAGTCGATGACGCGCTCCGAGTGGTTGCGGGAGTGCTCCGCGAAGAGGTGCTCGAGGGAGTGAACCGTCGGCATCTCGAGGTGCGCCACGTTCGGCTGCGTGAACCGGACGTCGTACTTCTGGATCACGTCCCCGGCGGGCAGCTGCTTGGTGTCGGCCAGGCGCACGTACGGCGCGGCGACGGTCCGGTGGTCGAGGTTGAACGACTCGACGTTCATGCGGGGCTGGTTCACGGCTCAGGTCCTTCTCGATCGGCGACGGACCATTGTCTCCCGTGCGCGCCCGACCGCCGAACGCGGGTCACCTACGATCGGGCCGTGCCGATCCCCGAGTTCATCCTGACCCTGCGTGCCGCGGTCGGTCACGGCGACCTGTGGTTGATGGGCGTGACCGCCGTCGTCGTCCGGGAGGACGAGGTCCTGCTGGTCAAGCGCGCGGACGACGGCTCCTGGACGCCCGTGACGGGGATCATCGACCCGGGCGAGGAGCCTGCCGTGGCGGGCGCTCGAGAGGTGCTGGAGGAGGCGTCGGTCGTCGCGGTCGCGGAGCGGCTGACGTGGGTGCACGTGCTGCCGCCGATGGTCTACGATAACGGGGACCGCGCGCAGTACCTCGACCACACGTTCCGGTTCCGCTACGTGTCCGGGGAGCCGTTCCCGGCGGACGGCGAGAACACCGAGGCGGGCTGGTTCGGCCTCGACGCGCTGCCGCCGATGTCGGACGAGATGCACGCACGGATCGCGAGCGCGCTGGCTCCTGCCGGGCCGGCCGAGTTCGTGTCCTGACTCAGCGCGCGAGGCGTTCCACCACGGCGCCGTACAGGCCGGGTGCTGTGACGGCCAGCGGCACGATGCCGCTGCGCAGGGGCGACCCGGCGGCGGCGAGCAGGCCGCGCGTGAGCACCCGGTAGTCGCGGGTGGCGGCGGTCCACGCCTTCTCGTAGGCCGCGTTGGAGCGGCGGACGTCGTCGCCGAGCGTGGCGACGGCGGCGTGCGCCTGCGCGAGCCCGACGCGTACCCCCTCGCCGGTCAGGGCGTCGACGTAGCCCGACGCGTCCCCGACGAGGCGCACGCGCCCGGCCGTGCGGCGCTGGCTGCGCTGGTAGAGCGGGCCGGCACCGCGCGCGGGACCGAGCCGGTCGGCATCGCCGAGGCGGCCGCGCAGGGCGACGAACGAGTCGAGCGTCCGGTCGTAGTCGTGGTGAGCGGGGCCCAGCAGCGCGACGCCGACGACGTCGTCGGCCACCGGGGTGACGTACGCCTCGACGGACCGCCCCCAGTGCACCTCGACCAGGTCGGTCCACGGTGCCACCCGGCAGTGTCGGCGCCCCCCGAGGCGGCGGGCCCGCGCACGCTGGTGCGTCGCCAGGTCGACCTGTCGACGCACGGTCGAGTGCAGGCCGTCACAGGCGAGGAGCCAGCGTCCCCGGAGCCCCGCGCACCAGACGGAGGACCCGTCCTGGTCGACCGCGCCGGCCCGGCCGGGGACGACGACGGCGCCCAGCTCCTGGGCGCGCCGGGCGAGGGCGGCGTGCAGCACGGTCCGCCGGACACCACGCCCGGGTGACTCCGTGAAGAGGTGGTCCGCGGTGCGCGCGCCGCGCACGTACCGGATCCCCGTGAGGGTGTGGCCGGCGGGATCGACACCGAGGCGGGCGAGGGCGGCGACCGCGCCCGGCATCAGGCCCTCGCCGCACGCCTTGTCCACGGGGGTGGCGCGCGGCTCGACGACGATGACGGACAACCCGGCGAGCCGACCCTCGATGGCCGCGGCGAGGCCGATCGGTCCGCCGCCGATGACCAGCAGGTCGGCGTCGGGGGTCATGCCGCGGCCGGGCTGACGGAACGGAGCGCGCGCTCCTCCGTCGGGATCCGGAAGCCGAGCAGGAGCACGGCGTTGAGCACGGTGAACGCGATCGCGGTGACCCACGCGGTGTGCACCAGGGGGAGGGCGGCACCCTCGACGGCGACGGCGACGTAGTTCGGGTGGCTCAGCCAGCGGTACGGGCCGCGGCGGACCAGGGCGACACCCGGCACGACGATGACCCGGGTGCTCCACTGGTTGCCGAGCGTCCCGATGCACCACCAGCGCAGCGCGTTCGCGGCGAGGACGAACGCCAGCGCGGTCCACCCCAGGGCGGGGACGAACGGCCGGTCCGCCACGTGCACCTCGACCACGCACGCGACGAGCAGCCCGGTGTGCAGCGCGACCATCGGCGGGTAGTGCCGCTTGCCCGTCTCGATGCCACCGTGCGCGAACGCCCAGGTCACGTGCCGTTGGGAGACGATCAGCTCGGCCAGGCGCTCGAACGCGACGACGACGATCAGCCAGTCGTACCAGCTCACCTACGACTCCTCGGGCCAGCGCAGCAGGACGGTCTCGGTGCACACCCCGGGACCGACGGCGAACAGCACACCGGCAGACCCGGGGATCTGCCCCCCGGTCGCCAGCTCGTCGGCGAGCACGTGCAGGACCCCCGACGACGACAGGTTGCCGACGCGCGCCAGGGACCGCCAGCTCGCCGCGAACGCCTCGTCGGGCAGCTCGAGCGCGCTCGCCGCGGCACGCAGGATGCGCGGTCCGCCGGTGTGCGCCACCCACGTGCCGACGTCCGCGACCTTGAGGCCGTGCGCGGCGAGCAGGTCGGCGACCCCGGGGCCCAGGTTCTGCTCGACGATGTCCGCCAGGCTCGCGGCGAGCACGATCCGGAAGCCGCTGCCGCCGATGTCCCAGCCGAGCACGTCCGTGGTGCCGGGGACCAGGTCGCTGCGCGAGTCGACCACGTCGACGCCGGCGGGCACGTCGTCCACCCGGTCGCTGCCCACCATGACGACGGCCGTGGCGCCGTCGCCGAACAGCCCGCTGGAGACGATGTTCGCCATCGAGTCGTCACCGTGCTGCAGCGTCAGCGAGCACAGCTCGACCGACACGAGCAGCGCGACGTCCTGCGGGTGGCCCTGCAGGTGGTCGCGCACCCGGGCGATGCCTGCGGCCCCCGCGACGCACCCGAGCCCGAACACCGGGACCCGCTTGACGTCCGGGCGCAGCCCGAGCCGCTCGACCAGGAGCACGTCGAGCGACGGGGTCGCGATGCCGGTGATGGTCGTGACGAGCAGGTAGTCGACGTCCTGCGCGCCCAGCCCGGCCGCGTCGAGCGCCTGCCGGCACGCCTGCGCCGCCAGCGACGTCCCCTCGCGGATGAACGTGTCGTTCGCGACCGTGAAGCTGGTCAGGTCGGCGTACTGGTCGAGGGGCAGCGCCAGGTGGCGGGTCTCGATGCCGGTGGCCGCGTGGATCCGCTCGATCGTCGCCAGGCGGCGAGGGTCCGAGGTGAGCAGCGGGGCGATCGCGGCGGTGATCTCGCTCTGGGCGTGCGCGTGGCGGGGAAGGACGGGGGCAATTGCGGCGATGCGCGCCATCCGGGCATCGTGCCACGCGGTCGCACGTCCGGCACGCGTCCTGGGTGTCGCGCCGAACCTTCACCCACCTGCGACGATGGCGCGTCGAGACGGAGGTGGCACGTGGGGACGAGACTGCGGCAGTCGCTCGTCGTCGACCTCGCGCTCGCATGCCACCCGGGCCCGGCCGTCGCGGTGACCGTGTTCGCGATCGCGATGGCCGCGGGTGCCGACGCGCCCCCGTCGACGACGGCCCTGGTCGGTGCCGCGGTCCTGGCCGGTCAGCTCTCCGTCGGCTGGTCCAACGACTGGATCGACGCGGACCGGGACGCGGCGGTCGGTCGCACCGACAAGCCCGTGGGCGCGGGGCGGCTCGCGGTGGGGACGGTCCGCGCCGCGGCGCTGGTCGCGGCCGCGTCGTGCGTGGTGCTCTCGCTGGCGCTCGGCTGGCGCCCGGGCGTGGTGCACCTGGCGACGGTCGCCTCCGCCTGGGCCTACAACGTCCGGCTCAAGAGCACCGTCTGGTCGTGGGCGCCCTACGCGTTCTCGTTCGGGTTCCTGCCGCTGGCGATCGCGCTGGCGCTGCCCGGCTCGCCGGTCGCCGCCTGGTGGGCCATGGCGGCGGGCGCCCTCCTCGGGATCGGCGCGCACGGGGCGAACGTGGTGCCGGACCTCCAGGACGACCAGGCCACCGGGGTCCGCGGCCTCCCGCACCGGGTGGGCGGGACCGCGACGAGCATCGGGACGGCCCTGGCGCTGGTCGGTGCGACGCTCCTGGTCGTCCTGGCACCTCCTGGCCCACCACGAGCGGCGGCCGCGGCGGTGCTCGTCGCCGCCGTCGGCCTGACCATCGTGGGGACGGTGCTCGCGCTCGGCGGTGGTCGCCACCGCCTGCCGTTCGCGTTCGCCATCGCGGTCGCCGCGGTCGACGTGGTCCTGCTGGTCCTGTCCGACTGGGTCGCTTGACTTCGAGCGCACTCGAAGCGGCAGGGTGGCCGGACACCCCCAGCCGAAGGAGCCCCTCGTGCGCGTTGGCGTCCACCTCTACCGTTTCGACTCCGTCGAGCCCGCCGCGCTGCGCCAGGAGCTGGCCGACGCGGCCCGCGCCGCCGAGGACGCCGGGGTCGCCTGGGTGTCCGTGATGGACCACTACTTCCAGATGGTCGCGGCCGGCTTCCCGGCCGAGGACCCGATGCTCGAGGCGTACACCACGCTCGGCTACCTCGCGGGTGTCACGTCGGACGTGCAGCTGGGCGTGCTGGTCACGGGCGTGACCTACCGGCACCCAGGGCTGCTGGCGAAGATCCACGCCACCCTCGACGTGCTCTCCGGCGGCCGCGCCACGCTCGGCATCGGAGCCGCCTGGTACGAGGAGGAGCACCGCGCGATGGGGGTGCCGTACCCGCCGCTGTCCGAGCGGTTCGAGCGCCTCGAGGAGACCCTGCAGATCTGCCGGCAGATGTGGGACCCGACCAACGACGGACCCTACGACGGCACGCACTACCAGCTGGCCCAGACCCTGTGCTCGCCGCAGCCGCTGACCCGGCCCGAGATCCTCGTCGGCGGCTCCGGCGAGCGCAAGACCCTACGCCTGGTCGCCCAGTACGCGGACGCGTGCAACCTGTTCACCTCCACGCCCGACGAGGTCGCGCACAAGCTCGAGGTCCTGCGCGCCCACTGTGCGGACCTCGGCCGGGACCCGGCCGAGATCCGCGTGACCATGCTGTCCCGCGGCGAGCGGCTGCTCGCCGGGGACGTCGACGGGTTCGTCGAGGAGATGCGCGCCTACGACGCCCTCGGCGTGGAGTCCGTGATCCTCACCCCGGCGGACACGAGCCTGTCGGCGTGGGTCAAGGACACGGTCGCCCCCGCGGTCCCGCGCCTGGCCCAGCTGGGCCGGTAACCCGAAGACTTCGTCCTGCTGGGCAGGACGACGTCTTCTGGCTACGCCGTCGCGTCCGCCGCCGCGTGCAGGGCCGCCACGTCGATCTTGTTCATCGTGAGCATCGCGTTCATCGCGCGGCTGGCGCGGCCGGGGTCCGGGTCGCCCAGCAGCTCCGGGAGCGCAGCGGGGACGACCTGCCAGGACAGGCCCCAGCGGTCCTTGAGCCAGCCGCACCGGCCCGGCTCGCCACCGTCGGCGATCAGCGCGTCCCAGACGCGGTCGCACTCGGCCTGGTCGGGGACGGAGACGGCGAACGAGAACGCCTCCGTGAACGGGAACGCCGGCCCGCCGTTGAGGGCCTGGACCTCCTGGCCGTCCAGCACCATGCTCACGGTCAGCGCGGTCCCGGCCTGCGGGGCGCCCTCGGGGTACCGGGCGACCGACAGGATGCGCGAGTTGGGGAAGATCTCGACGTAGCGCTCGGCGGCCTGCTCGGCCTGGTCGTCGAACCACAGGAACGGGCTGATGCTCATCGCGGTGCCTCCGGAGTGTGTGACGCGAAGCCTGGTGCCCTGCGTCCCTTCGTGAGGTGGTCGGAGCCGCCCCGACGATCTCGACATCGACCGCGGGACGAGTTCCTACGGGCCGTCCAGCACCTCCCAGCGCGCCACGGCCTCGTTGCGCGAGGACACGCCGAGCTTGCGGTACGTCGAGATCGCCTGCGTCTTGACGGTGTTGCGGGAGATGCCGAGGCGTTCGGCGATCAGGGGGAACGTGAGGTGCGTCGCCAGGAGCGGCAGCAGCCGGACCTCGGCGGGCGTGAGGGTGTCGGGTCGGCGGCGGCTCACCGTCTCCTGCAGGACGGCGACGAGCGTCGCGGCACGGTCCGGCAGGTCGCCGAGCCCCGGCCTGCGGCGCACGATCTCCTCTGCCTGCCGCGCGGTCGCGGTGGCGCTGTGATGGTCGCCCAGGGCGAGCGACGCCTGGGCCGTCGCCAGGAGGGCCTGCGCGGAGACGACCGGCAAGGCGTACGTGAGCAGCGGACTCAGGGCCAGGGCGCGCCGGGTGTGCTCGACGGCCTCCGAGCGCAGGCCGAGGTGCACAGCGACGCGGGCGGCCCAGGCGAACACGAGCGCACTCGACCAGTAGGAGCCGTAGTCGCCGTCGGTGACGATGGACGTCGCTCGGCGCACAGCGCTCTCGGCCGACGACCAGTCGCCCCGCTCGACCGCGATCGACGCCCTCTCGCACAGGACCATCGCAAGAAGCGGGCCGATGCCCGCCACCTCGGCGGCCTCCTGCGCCTCGACGAAGAGGTCGTCGGCGTGGTCGAGGTCGCCGTCGAGCAGATCCGCGAGCGCCTCGGTGTGGCGCATCGTGGCGCGCAGCGGACTCGCGGGTGACAACCCCTCCCACGCGACGCGTGCGTCGCGGCGCATCTGTGCCGTGCCGTGCCGCGCCTCGATCGCTTTCAGGTATGCGAGCGTCCCCTCGACCGTGCTGCCGTCGGAGAGCGTGCCGGTCGCGGGCACCCCCTTCGCGATCGCGGACCACCACTCGGCACGGCCGGGCTCGCCGACCAGCGCGAAGATGAGCGCTGCGTGCGCCGCGATCGCCGGGAAGGCGCGGACGTCGTCCGCCTCCTCGAGCCACGACATCCACCGGTGGACGGAGTCGATGCCACCGCTGGCCCAGGTGCGCTGCGACCAGGCGAGGACGAGCCGCGTGAGCTCGGCGACGTCGCCCGCCAGGTGCGCGTGCTCGATCGCCTGGTCGGGGACGTCGGCGTCGGCGTACCAGCGGGCGGCACGACGGTGGAGCTCGGGCACCAGCGTGGGCTCCTTGCGGTGCAGCTCGGCGCTCAGCAGGTCGCGCAGGAGCGGGTGGCACCGGTAGCGGTCGCCGTCGCGGCCCACCTGCTGGATGACCCCGTGCGCCGCCAGGTGCTCCA
Source organism: Cellulomonas sp. P5_C5 (assembly GCF_054049655.1). Classification (NCBI taxonomy): domain Bacteria; kingdom Bacillati; phylum Actinomycetota; class Actinomycetes; order Micrococcales; family Cellulomonadaceae; genus Cellulomonas; species Cellulomonas sp. P5_C5. The sequence goes on from NZ_JBFULY010000030.1 coordinate 39,119, forward strand.
GCGCCGCGCCGGAGGAGCGCGCCCGCAGCACCGCGTCGCACAGCGGTCCGGACAGCTCGTCGAGGATCGCGCAGCGCACCAGGAGCGTGGTGTCACGACCCCGGAGGCCGGCGAGCACCTCGGTGCGCAGGTACTCGCGCATGAACACGTCGTCGCCCGTGAACGTCCGGGTGCCGTCCGCGCGCAGCGCCATCCCCGCGAGCGAGACCGCGACCGGCCAGCCCTCGGTACGACCGAGCAGCTCGTCCGTCGCGGTGGGCGAGAGGGTGATCCCGGACCGTGCCAGCACCTGGGCGGTCTCGTCGGGGTCGAAGGACAGCTCGGCGGGGCCGAGCTCCAGCAGGTCGCCTGCGGCGCGCAGGCGCGCGATCGGCAGGCGGGGTCGCGCCCGGGAGGTGAAGCCCACCCGCCACGTGTCCGGCAGTCGGTCGATGACGTCGGTCAGCACGTTGAGGCTCGCCGCCGAGGTCATCGCCTCGACGCCGTCGACCAGCAGCGTGCTCGCGGGGGAGGGGGCAAGGGCCCGGACGAGGCCCGCGACGGTGACGATGCCCGGTCCCGCACCGGCTGCGCTGCCGATCGCTGCCAGGAGGGTGGCGGGGTCGTTGTCGGCTTCGGTGCAGGTGTGCCACACCGCTGCGCCGGCCAACCGGTCCGCCCACTGGCCGAGCACCGCCGACTTGCCGAAGCCGGGACCGGCGACGATCGCGACGACCCGCGCGGGTGAGTCGACGAGGGCGTCGACCAGCTCACCGCGGGCGACCAGCCCGACCCCGGCGCGATGCCGGCGCACCACGGGGTGCTCCGGGCCCTGCGGGATCGCCGACTGCCGCTCAGCGGCGGATGAACCGTGCAAAACGGGACGTTCCCCCACGTCGAGCACGCTACCGGTCTCCGGGCGCAGCACAAGGGTGCCTGGACGGGTCAGCGTCCCAGGTCGATGTGGGGTACGTCGTCGGTGTCGTCGCCCCACGCGATCCGGCGCGGTGCGTCGTGCGACTCGACGGTCGCCGCGTGGTCGCGGTCGAAGTAGTCCCAGGCCCAGCTGAGGAACGCGTCGGTGCGGCTGTGCACGCCGCTCAGGAGCATCGCGTGCACCCCGAGCCAGGCGGCGAACGCGATCGGGCCGTCGACCTCGTGGCGGTGGGCGCCGACCTCGGCGACGGCGGCGTTGCGGCCGATCATCGCCATGATGCCCTTGTCCTTGTAGTGGAACGGCGCGAGGTCGTCGCCCTGCGTGGACCGCAGGATGTTCTGCGCCGCCCACCGTCCCGACTGCTGCGCGACCGACCCGAGCTGGGGATAGGCGCTCGCGCCCGAGGGGATGTTCGCCACGTCGCCGACCGCCCAGACCCCGGGGTACCCCTCGACCCTGAGGTCCGGGCGGACGTCGATCCGCCCCCCGCGTCCCGTCGCCGCGCCGGCGGCCTGCGCGATGGTGGCGGCGGACTCCCCACCGGCCCAGATGACGGTCCGGGTGGGCAGGCGGGTGCCGTCGTCGAGCTCGACGGCGTCCACGAAGACCTCCTTGACGCCGGCGCCCAGGCGAAGATCGACACCGGCCTTCTCGAGGTGCTTGTGGGCGTACTCCTGCGCGCGCGTCGAGAACTGGCCGAGCACCGCGTGCCCGCGGTCGACCAGGTGCACCCGGGCGTCGGCGGGCATCCGGCCGTGCGCCTGCAGCGCGGCGACGAGCTCGGCGAGGGCGCCGGAGACCTCGACGCCCGTGGGTCCGCCGCCGACGACGACCACGTCGCGGGACCCGGTGTCGCCCACGAGGGCCTCCTCGACCAGGGCGCGGTGGTGCAGGCGCAGGCGTTCGGCATCGGCGACCGAGTACAGCGGGAACGCGTGCTCCGCCGCGCCCGGGATGCCGAAGAAGTTCGGCTGCGCGCCCGCGGCGAGGACGAGGTGCTCGGCCGTCAGCGACGTCCCGTCGTCGAGAACGAGCGTGCGGTCGGCGAGCGACGCCGACGCGACGGCCCCGAGGACGACGTCGACGCTCGGCACGTCCGCGAAGATCGTGCGCAGCGGGCGCGCGACGTCCTCGGCAGGCAGCTGCGACGTGGCCACCTGGTAGAGCAGGGGCTGGAACTGGTGGTAGTCCGTGCGGTCCACCAGCGTCGTGCGGATCCCCGCCTCGCCGAGGGTCTGCGCCGCGGCGACGCCCGCCAGGCCGCCACCGAGAACCAGCACATCGGTCACAGCGACATCTCCTCGACGCGCTCGGCGAGGATGATCCGTGCCGCGGCCTCGATGAGGGCGAGGTGCGAGAACGCCTGGGGGACGTTGCCCAGGTGCCGCGCGGCGTCCACCTCGTACTCCTCGGCGTACAGCCCGAACGGTGAGGCGATCCGCAGCAGGCGCTCCATCAGGTCGAGCGCGCGCTGCTTCTCGCCGACCACCATGAGCGCCGAGACCAGCCAGAACGAGCAGATGACGAACGTGCCCTCCTTGCCGGACATCCCGTCGTCGGTCTCGTCGGTCTTGTACCGCAGCACGAACCCGTTCTCGGAGAGCTCGTCGGCGATGGCCAGGACGCTGGCGTGCAGCCGCTCGTCGGTCCCGGGCAGGAGGCCGAAGTGCGCCGCGAGGAGGTTCGACGCGTCCAGCGCATCGGTCTCATAGTGCTGGCGCAGCACGCCGCGGTCGCTGACCCCGTGCTCCAGGATGTCGGCCTTGATCTCCTCGGCGATGGCGCCCCAGCGCGCCTCCAGGTCGGGCTCGCCCCGGATGCCCGCCAGCTGGGCGGCGCGGTCCATCGCGACCCAGCACATGATCTTCGAGGAGACGTAGTGCTGCGGCTTGCCCCGGGCCTCCCAGATGCCCTGGTCGGGCTCCTGCCAGATCGCGGCCGCGCACTCCGCCTGCGCCTTCACGACGGGCCACAGCCGCGCCGGCAGCCGGTCGCTGCGCCGGGTGTGCAGCAGGATCGAGTCCAGCACCGCGCCGAAGACGTCGTTCTGCTTCTGGTCGAAGGCGCCGTTGCCGAGGCGGACGGGTCGCGCGCCCTGGTACCCGGTCAGCTCGTCGCGCGTCGTCTCCGTGAGGTCACGCCGCCCGTCGATGCCGTACATGATCTGCAGCCCACCGTCCTCGTTGGGCTCGATGTCCGCGACGAACTGCATGAACTCGTCGGCCTCCCAGTCCAGCAGCAGGTAGTGCAGGGCCTGCAGCGTGAAGGTGGAGTCGCGCATCCAGGTGTAGCGGTAGTCCCAGTTGCGCTCACCCCCGGGGGTCTCGGGCAGCGACGTCGTCAGCGCCGCGACCGTCGCGCCGGTGGGCATGTAGGTCAGGCCCTTGATGACCAGCGCCGACCGCTCGACGTAGGGGCGCAGCCGGTGGTCAGGCATGCGGGCGCGTCCCAGCCACCGTCGCCAGAAGTCGCGGGTCGCGGCGATCCGTGACACGGCGTCCGCCGCGTCGGCCGGGCCGTCGAGCGAGGTGGCCCAGGACAGCGAGCAGAACACGGTCTCGCCGGCGGAGATCGAGTGCCGGCCCTGGAGCGCGTCGCCGTCGACCCCGAGCGCCAGGTCGGTGTGGAGACGCATCGACACGCCCGCGCCGGTGATGTCGGCCGTGTGCGCGCCCGGGGCCTCGAGCGACCACGGCTGCCGCGTCCGGCCGTAGTCGAAGGCCGGGTCGCACAGGAGCTCCATCTGCACGGACCCGTCCAGGCACGTCGCCGTGCGCACCAGCAGGTGCTCGGCGTCGTCGTCGGCAGGTGGCCTGGTGTGGGGAGTCGTCTCGTCGGGGCCCGTGCGCGGGGCCATCGTGAGTGCGTCGCGGACCTCGACCCACCCCGACGGCGTGTGCCAGGTGGTGACCAGGACGTTGGTTCCCGGGTCGTAGGCGCGCGACGTCGGCACGTTGATCCCGTACGGCGCGAACCGGAAGTAGCCGGCACCCCGGTCCAGGAGGCTGCCGAACACGCTCGGGCTGTCGAACCGGGGCACGCACAGCCAGTCGACCGACCCGTCCGGAGCCACGAGCGCCCCGGTGTGGCAGTCGGACAGAAAGGCGTACTCGGCGATCGGCGGGAACGGCGACGCGGGGCTGTTCGAGTCCACGTGATCCTCCTGGGTGCGGTCAGGCGAGCCGGGCGAGCAGGTGGTCGCCCACGCGCAGGGCGTTCGCCATAGCGGTGAGCGCGGGGTTCACGGCGCCGATGCTGGGGAAGAAGCTGGTGTCGACGACGTACAGGTTGTCCACCTCGTGCGTCCGGCAGTCGCGGTCGAGCACCGACGTCGTGGGGTCGTCGCCGAACCGGACCGTGCCGGCCTGGTGCGCGCACCCCGCGACGGGGATGTCGTTCTTCATGTACAGGTCCCGGGGGACCAGGTGGTGCGGGTGCATGCCGAGGTGCCCGAGGTTGTGCTTGACGCGGCTGTACAGCTCGTCGAGCGGCTGCCGGTTGTTCGGCGTGTACGTCAGCACGATGTCGCCGTGGTTGCCGAGGGTCACGCGGTTGTCGGGGTCGGGGAGGTCCTCGGCCGACAGCCAGAAGTCGACCGCGTGCTCCGCCACCTCCTCGAGCGCGAACAGCGGCGCGAGCTTCGCGATGGGCTTCTCGCCGCGGTACATCGGTGCGGACGACTTGCCGACCATCTGCACGTTGCCCATGGGGAACGCGAAGTGCTCGTCGCCGAAGTAGTAGTCGTTGACCCCGAGCGTCTTCTGGAACCGGGTGTCGTTGCGCTCGATCGAGATCGCCAGGAACGCCCGGCTGTTGTGGAACATGTAGTGGCGACCGACGTGGTCGGACCCGTTGGCCAGGCCGTTCGGGTGCCGGTCGTTGGCGCTCTGGAGCAGCAGCTTCGCGGAGTTCGCCGCACCCGCCGAGACGACGACCACGTCGCCCGAGAACCGCTCCTCGACGCCGTCGACGTCCGCCACGACGGACGTGACCGTGCGACCGGAGTCGTCGGTCTCGAGCCGGCGGACCTCGGCGTTGCGGACGAGCGTGACGTTCGGGTGCAGCACCGCGGGGCGGACCGCGATCACCTCGGCGTCGGACTTGGCGTGCAGGAGGCACGCGAACCCGTCGCACGTCGCGGACCGGATGCACGGGCTGTAGGCGGGGTTCGCCTCGTCGAGCATGATGCCCGAGGGGGAGTGGAACGGGTGCAGCCCGATCGCCGACATGTCGTCGAACAGCCGCTGGATGCGCGGCTCGTGCGAGACGGGGGGATACGGGTACGGGCCGCTCGACGGCGGTTCGGTGGGGTCCTCTCCGCGCGCGCCGTGCACCTGGTAGAGCTCCTCGGCCTGCGTGTAGTACGGCTCGAACTCGTCGTACGCGACCGGCCACGCAGGCGAGATGCCGCCGTGGTGCTGGAGCTCCCCGAAGTCCCGCTCCCGCAGCCGGTAGAGCGCGGCACCGTAGAACTTCGTCGCGCCGCCCACGTTGTAGTGCACCTGCGGCTGGAACGCCTTGCCCTCGTGGTCGTACCAGGTGTCCTTGGAGACGTACCGGTTCTTGACGAAGGTCTCCGTCGCGTCCCAGTTCTGGGGCTCGCGCGGGAGCCAGTCGCCGCGCTCGAGGATGAGGACCTTCTTCCCCGACGGGGCGAGCCGGTGCGCGAGGGTCCCGCCGCCGGCGCCGGACCCGATGATGACGACGTCGTAGTGCTCGGTCATCTCGTCCGCCTCACAGACCGGGGCTGCTGTGCATGATGCCGCCGTCGGCGAAGACCGTCGTGGCGGTGAGGTAGGTCGCGCCGTCACCGGCGAGGAAGGCGACCAGGCTGGCGATCTCCTCGGGCTCGGCCATCCGGCCCAGCGGGATCGCCGCGTCGAGGGTCTTCATCTTCTCGGGGTCGTTCATGGTCGAGGTGTTGATGGGCGTCGCGACGGCGCCCGGTCCGACGCCGACGACCTGCACGCCCTGCGGTCCCAGCTCGACGCCCGCCGTCCGGGTGAGCATCCGCATGCCGCCCTTCGACAGGCAGTACGCGGTGTTCCCTGGCATCGGCCAGTCCTCGTGCACCGAGGTCATGTTGATGATCCGGCCGCCGGTGCCCTGCTTGATCATCTGCTTGGCAGCGATCTGGGTGCCGAAGAACGCGCTCTTGAGGTTGATGTCCATGACGCGCTGGTACTGCTCCTCGGTGGTGTCGAGGACCGACGTGCGCGTCTCGATGCCCGCGTTGTTGACCATGATGTCGAGCCGGCCGAACGCCTCGACCGTCCGGGCGACGAGCCTCTCCAGGTCGGCGACCTTGCTGACGTCGGCGTCGACCCCGATGGCCTGGTCGCCGAGGGCGTGCACCTGCCGCTCCAGCTCCTCGGTGGCCTCCGGGTGGGCGACGAAGTCGATGACGATGTTCGCCCCCGCCTCCGCGAGCGCAAGGACGACGGCCTTGCCGATGCCGCTGTTGCCGCCCGTGACGATGGCCACTTTCCCGTGCAGGCTCATGTGAGTGCTCCTTCGTCGAGGGGTGCGGACGGACCCGAGGCCGGGTCCGGTGGTTCAGCCGTCGGCGGGCCCACGACACGTCGGCGGAAGACGAAGTACGACCAGCCCTGGTAGAGCAGGATCAGCGGCACCAGCACGAGCGCGACGACCGTCATGACCTTGAGCGCGTACGGCCCGGACGCGGTGCTCGTCACGGTCAGGCTGTCGGCCGCCGACGTGCTGGAGACCAGGACGTTCGGGTAGAGGTTGGCGAACAGGGTCACGACCGTCAGGGCGATCGCGACGGCCGTGGCGGTGAAGGCCCAGCCGTCCCGATGTGCCCGCACCAGCAGCGCGGCGGCGAGGACCGCGACGACCGCGAGCACGGGCGGCACGGTGCCGCGCAGCGCGGGGGCGCCGGACACGGCGGGGGTCGCGACGGCGAACGCGAGCAGCAGCAGGACCGCCGGCACCAGCGCGACGTTCGCGGCGCGCTGCGCCCGGGTGCGCACATGCTCCGTGGTGCGCATGGCGAGGAACGTGGCCCCGTGCAGGACGCACAGCGCGGTGAGCGTGAGCCCGACGAGCAGGCCGTAGCCGGTGACCGTGTCGGTGACCGAGCCCGTGAACTCCTCGGTGGAGTCGACGGGCAGGCCCGCGAGCAGGTTGCCGAGCGCCACCCCCAGCAGCAGGGGGCACAGCAGGCTGCCGAGCGTCAGGCTCCACGACCACGTCTGGTGCCACCGTGTCGCTTCCATCCGACCGCGGAACTCGAACGAGACGCCGCGGGCGATGAGCGCCACGAGGAGCAGGACGAGCGGCAGGTACATCGCCGAGAACCACGTGGCGTACCAGCCGGGGAAGGCGGCGAAGATGCCCGCCGCCCCGACGATCAGCCACACCTCGTTGCCGTCCCAGAAAGGTCCGATGGAGTTGATCGCGACGCGCTGCTCCGTGTCGGTGCGGCCCACCACCTTGTGGAGCATGCCGACGCCGAAGTCGAACCCTTCCAGGACGAAGAAGCCGGTCCAGAGGAACGCGATGATCACGAACCACAGGTCAGGCAGGGTCATCGGACACCTCCTCAGAACGTCAGGGCGGGGACGCGGGGCTGGTCGTCGTCGACGTGCTCCTCGGGTTCCTCGAGCTCGAGGCCGCGGCGCGCGTACCGCATCATCAGGAACACGTTGACGGCGCCGAGGAGCAGGAAGATGCCGTAGAAGACGGCGATGCTGATGATCAGCTCGGTCCTCCCGACGGACGTCGAGACGCCGTCCTTGGTGAGCATCAGGCCTTGGACGATCCAGGGCTGGCGACCGTTCTCGGTGAGCATCCAGCCGGCCGTGTTCATCAGGAACGGGAAGGCGACGGCCCACGTCGCGACGAACAGGAACGCCCGAGCGGTGGGTAGTCGTCGTCGCCAGACGAGCCACAGGCCCCACAGGGCCACGAGCGCCGCCAGCGAGCCGAGGTAGGCCATGACGCGCATCGACCAGTACTGGATGAACACGTTCGGCACGTAGTCGCCGGGGCCGTACTCCTCCTGGTACTGGGCGTTCAGCTCGTTCATGCCCTGCACCTCGCCGTTCCAGGTCCCCGTCGCGAGGATGGACAGCAGGTGGGGGATCTCGATGATCTTGGTGGGGTTCTGGTCGTTGTTCCCGCCGCCGATCTGGAACGCGGAGAACGAGCAGGGCTGGCACGTCTCCCACTGCCCCTC
>NZ_JBFULY010000031.1:0-46481 GCF_054049655.1 Cellulomonas sp. P5_C5
GGCTTCTCCTTCGCCAACGGCCAGAAGGTCACCCAGGGCTGGAGCGCCGACTGGWCSCAGTCCGGCACCGCAGTCACGGCCAAGAACGCCGCCTGGAACGGCACCCTCGGTGCCGGCCAGTCGACCGACATCGGCTTCAACGGGTCGCACACGGGCACGAACAACGCGCCCACGGCATTCACCCTCAACGGTGCTGCCTGCACCACCGCGTGATCTAGCGGCATGACGAGCGGGGGTCCTCCAGCGGAGGGCCCCCGCTCTGCATGACAGGACCTACCGAAACCCTTCAGCACCGAGGAGAACCGTGTCCCCCACCCACCGCCTACGCATCCTCGCGACGAGCGTCGCCGCGACAGCCGCTCTGGCCGCGCCCCTCGTGATCGGAGCCGTGCCCGCCAGCGCCGCTGCCGGTGACGACTGGCTCCACGTCTCCGGGAACAAGATCGTCGACGAGTCCGGCAAGGAGGTGCTGCTGACGGGCGCCAACTGGTTCGGGTTCAACGCGAGCGAGCGCGTCTTCCACGGCCTCTGGTCCGCCAACATCACGACGATCACCAAGAGCATGGCCGACCGCGGCATCAACACCGTCCGGGTGCCGATMTCCACGCAGCTGCTGCTGGAGTGGAAGGCGGGGACGTTCCTGAAGCCGAACGTCAACACGTACGCCAATCCCGAGCTCGAGGGGAAGAACAGCCTCCAGATCTTCGACTACTGGCTGACCCTCTGCGAGAAGTACGGCATCAAGGTCTTCCTCGACGTGCACAGCGCGGAGGCCGACAACTCCGGCCACGTCTACCCCGTGTGGTGGAAGGGGTCCATCACCACCGAGGACGTCTACGCCGGCTGGGAGTGGGTGGCGGAGCGCTACAAGAGCAACGACACGATCGTCGGCGCGGACGTCAAGAACGAGCCGCACGGCACGCAGGGCTCCACCGAGCGCGCCAAGTGGGACGGCTCGACGGACAAGGACAACTTCAAGCACTTCGCCGAGACGGCCGGCCGCAAGATCCTGGCCATCAACCCGAACTGGCTGATCTTCGTCGAGGGCATCGAGGTCTACCCGAAGCCGGGCGTCCCGTGGACCTCGACCGGTCTGACGGACTACTACGGCACGTGGTGGGGCGGGAACCTGCGCGGGGTCCGAGACTTCCCGATCAACCTCGGCTCGAACCAGGACCAGCTCGTCTACTCCCCCCACGACTACGGCCCGCTCGTGTTCGAGCAGAAGTGGTTCCAGGGCACCTGGGACCGTTCGACGCTCGAGCGCGACGTGTGGGACCCGAACTGGCTGTACCTGCACAAGGAGAACATCGCACCGCTGCTCATCGGCGAGTGGGGCGGCTTCATGGACGGCGGACGCAACGAGAAGTGGATGGTCGCGATCCGTGACCTCATCGTCGACCGTCGCCTGAGCCACACGTTCTGGGTGCTCAACCCGAACTCCGGCGACACCGGCGGCCTGCTCAACTACGACTGGACCACCTGGGACGAGCCCAAGTACGCGCTGCTCAAGCCGTCGCTGTGGCAGGACGGCGGCAAGTTCGTCGGCCTCGACCACGCAGTCCCGCTGGGTGGCGTCGGCAGCACCACGGGCAAGTCCGTCTCGGACGTCGGCGGGCAGACCGGTGACACCACCGCGCCGACGACGCCCGCGAACCTCGCGGCAGGGACACCGTCGACCACGAGCATCCCGCTCACCTGGTCGGCGTCGACCGACAGCGGGTCCGGCGTCGCCGGCTACCAGGTCTACCAGGGCACCACGCTCGTCGGGAGCACGACGTCGACGAGCCTGACCGTGAGCGGCCTGTCCCCCGACACCGCCTACTCGTTCACGGTGCGCGCCAAGGACGTGGCCGGCAACGTGTCCGCGGCGTCCACTGCCGTCACCGCACGCACCGCCGTCGTCACGGGTGGCGACACGGTCGCACCGAGCGTCCCGACAGGGCTCGAGGCCGGTACTGGCTCCACGACGTCCATCCCGCTGCGGTGGACCGCGTCGACCGACAACTCCGGCGGCTCGGGCGTCGCCGGGTACGACGTCTACCGCGCCGGCACGCTCGTCGGCAGCAGCACGACGCCGAGCTACACGGCCACGGGTCTCGCTGCCGGGACCTCGTACGTGTTCACGGTCGTGGCGAAGGACGTCGCGGGCAACCGGTCGGCCGCGTCCACGGCACTGACCGCCTACACGGCTCCTGACGTGGCCACCGGCTCGTGCGCGGTCACCTACACCGCGAACAGCTGGAGCACCGGCTTCACGGGCTCCGTGAAGATCACCAACACCGGCACCGCGCCGCTGGCGGGCTGGATGCTGGCGTTCACGTACGCGAACGGCCAGAAGGTGACGCAGGGCTGGAGCGCCACCTGGTCGCAGACGGGCTCGTCGGTCACGGCGACAGGGGTGGCGTGGAACTCGACGCTGGCTCCCGGAGCCAGCACCGAGATCGGGTTCAACGGCACGCACACCGGCACGAACACGGCACCGACCGCGTTCACGGTGAACGGGGCGGCCTGCACGGTGAAGTGAGGGCACGGCTCGCGGGGGTCCGGATGCGGGCCCCCGCGGGTCAGCTCACGGCGTCGGCGACCGCGGCGACCAGCTCGTCGATGTCCGCGTCCGTGGTGTCGAACGAGCACATCAGCCGCACCTCGCCGGTCTCCACGAYCCAGTCGTAGAACCGCCACCGTCGGCGCAGGACGTCCGCGACACCGGGCGGGAAGATCACGAAGATGCCGTTGGCCTGCGTCGGACGGGTCACCTGCACGCCCGGCAGGTGCTCGATGCCCGCGCGCAGCCGCGCGGCCATCGCGTTGGCGTGCTGCGCGGACCGCAGCCACAGGTCCCCCTCGTACAGCGCGACGAGCTGCGCCGAGACGAAGCGCATCTTCGAGGCGAGCTGCATGTCCATCTTGCGCAGGTAGGTCAGGCCGCCGTCAGCCGTGGGGTCGAGCACCACGACCGCCTCGCCGTACAGCAGGCCGTTCTTGGTGCCACCGAGCGACAGGATGTCGACGCCRGCGTCGGTGGTGAACGCGCGCAGCGGCACGTCGAGGCTCGCGGCCGCGTTCGAGATGCGGGCGCCGTCGAGGTGCAGCCGCAGCCCGTGCTCGTGCGCCTGGTCGGCCAGCGCGCGCACCTCGTCGGGCGTGTACAGCGTGCCCAGCTCGGTCGACTGGGTGATCGACACGACGCCCGGCTGCGCCCGGTGCTCGTCGCCGAACCCCCACGTCTGCGTCGCGACGAGGTCGGGAGTCAGCTTGCCGTCGGGCGTCGGCACGGTCAGCAGCTTGATGCCGCCCATCCGCTCCGGGGCCCCGTTCTCGTCGGTGTGGATGTGCGCGGTGTCGGCGCAGACCACCGCCCCCCAGCGCGGCAGGACGGACTGCAGCGACAGCACGTTGGCGCCCGTGCCGTTGAACACGGGGAACACCGTGGCCTGGTCGCCGAAGTGCTGGGCGACCACCTCGTGGAGCCGCGAGGTGTAGACGTCCTCGCCGTACGCGGTCTGGTGGCCGCCGTTGGCCTCGGCGATCGCGGCGAGCACCTCGGGGTGCACCCCCGCGTAGTTGTCGGAGGCGAAGTCGCGGCGGTCGGCATCGTGCAGTCGGGTCACGGGGACCAGTCTCTACGACGACACGCGTCCGCCTGCGCACGACGGGCGGGTGCGGCATGATCCGTGCAGACCACGAGGAGGACCACCGTGCACAAGCACGACGCCAACCCGGACGACGGCCGGGACGAGACCCACAACGAGCGGGCCGACCGGAACTGGAACGAGCTGCTCCAGGAGCTCCGCGTGACCCAGACGGGCACGCAGATCCTCACCGGCTTCCTGCTGACGATCCCGTTCCAGCAGCGGTTCACGGACCTCGACGCCTACCAGAAGGACCTGTACCTGGTGCTCGTCGTCCTCGCGGTGCTGGCGACCGCGCTGTTCGTCGCGCCCGTGAGCCTGCACCGCATCCTGTTCGGCCGGCGGCTCAAGCCCGAGCTGGTCACCGCCGGAGGCCGGTTCGCTCGGGCAGGTCTTCTGGTGCTCGCCCTCGTCATGGCAGGCAGCGCGATGCTGATCTTCGACGTCGTGCTGTCGCGCGACGCGGGCCGCGCCGTCGGGATCGCGTCGCTCGTGCTGCTGTTCGTGTCGTGGTGGCTGGTCCCCCGGCTCATCGCGAGGCGCGCCAGGGACTGACCGGACGTCAGGACGCGGCGGCCGCCCGGCAGGTCGCGCAGGTGCCGACGAGCTCGATCGTGTGGTCGACGTCGTCGAACCCGTGCGCGGCGCCGACCTGCGCGGCCCACGCCTCGGCCTGCCCGGCCTCGATCTCGACCGTGCGGCCGCAGCTGCGGCAGACCAGGTGGTGGTGGTGGCTGCGCTGCTCGCAGCGGCGGTAGACCGACTCGCCGTCCTCGGTGCGCAGGACGTCGACGTCACCGTGCTCCGACAGGCTCTGCACGGCCCGGTACACGGTGGCCAGACCGACGCTGGACCCGCGGGCCCGGAGCATCTCGTGCAGCTGCTGGGCGCTGCGGAACTCGTCGACGTCCTCGAGCAGGTCGAGGATCTCGGCACGCTGCCGTGTCTGACGGGGGACCACGACCATCGCGCCGACCATCCTTCCTGAGACTGGTTCCCACTATAACGCGACCGGGCCCTCGATCCCGGAGGATCGAGGGCCCGGTCGAGGGTGCTGAGGTCAGCCCTGGACGGCGCGCTTGAGGGCGCTGCCGGCGGTGAGCTTCACGCGGTAGCCCGCGGGGATCTCCAGCTTCTCGCCCGTCTGGGGGTTGATGCCGGTGCGAGCACCACGCTCGGCGCGTGCCACGGCCAGGAAACCCGGGATCGTGACGGCCTCGCCGGCGGCGAGGTTCTCGACGAGGACCTCCTGGAAGGCCTTGAGGGCCTTGTCCGCGTCGGTGTTGGTCAGGCCGGTCTTGGCCGCGACGGCCTGGACGAGCTCGGTGCGGTTCACGCTCACTGGATGTGCTCCTCTGTGTTCACTCGGACATGCAGGCCCACTACCGGGCCGTTCCCCGGGGCGCGCAGCAGTAGCCACGAGCAACGGGGACGATCGGCTGACACTAACCCGACTACCGCAGGAATCCGTGCATCGGGCGTGTCGCGTCACCTGTGCGTTCGCGCCAGGAGGTCCTCCACCGGCCACGTCGTGATGACCCGCGCGGGGTCCAGGTCGTGCTCCGCGGCCCGCGCGCAGCCGGCCCCGAGCCAGTCCAGCTGACCGGGCGCGTGGGCGTCGGTGTCGATGGAGAAGTCGCAGCCGGCCTCGATCGCGATCGCCAGCAGCTCGTGCGGGGGGTCCAGACGGTCGGGGCGGCAGTTGATCTCCACCGCGACACCGTGCTCGGCGCAGGCGTCGAACACCGCGCGCGCGTCGAACTCGCTCTGCGGTCGGCTCTTGCCCTTGATCTGCCGACCGGTGCAGTGCCCGAGGACGTCGGTGCGCGGGTTGCTCACCGCGGCGATCATCCGGCGGGTCATCGGCCCCGACTCCATGCGCAGCTTCGAGTGCACCGACGCGACCACGACGTCGAGCTGGTCCAGCAGGTCCGGGTCCTGGTCGAGCCCGCCGTCATCAAGGATGTCGACCTCGATCCCGGTGAGCACCCGGAACGGTCCGACGGCGCCGTTCAGCGCCCTGACCTGGTCCAGCTGGGCGCGCAGCCGCGACGCGGACAACCCGTTGGCCACGGTCAGCCGGGGCGAGTGGTCCGTGATCGCGAGGTACTCGTGCCCCAGCTCGAGGGCGGCCAGGACCATCTCCTGGATCGGTGTCTTCCCGTCGGACGCCTCGGTGTGCGAGTGCAGGTCGCCGCGGAGCCGCTCCCGCAGCGCGGCCGCGGCCGGGTCGAGAGACGTCGCGTGCTCGCGCTCGAGCTCGTCGAGGTACTCGACCGGCTTGCCTCGCAGCACGTGGGCCACCACGTCCGCCGTGCGCGCCCCGACCGCCGGCAGGTCCGCGAGCGACCCCGAGGCCGCCAGCGCGGCCAGCCGGTCGGGCGCCTGCCGCTCGATGCTGCGCGCCGCTCCGCGGAACGCCTCGCTGCGGTACGGGCTCGCCTGGGCGCGCTCCAGCAGGAAGGCGATGCGACGCAGGGCCGCGACAGCGTCGGCCTGCCGGTCGGCGGACGAGCCGCTCACGACGCCTTGCGACGCGTCTTGCGCGGGGTCGGCTCGTCCTCGTCGGCCTTCTTCTTCGCCTTGGCCTTCGGCTTCGGCTTCTCCTCGGGCTCGGGCTCCTCACCCCGCGCACCGCGCGCCTTCTCGACGCTGCGCTGCAGGGCCGCCAGCAGGTCCACGACGTCTCCCCCGCCATCGCCCGCACCCTCCTCGCCGACCGGCACCGGGACCGCCCGGGTGCTGCCCGAGGACACCTTGGCCTCGATGAGCTGCTCCAGCGCAGCCGCGTACCGGTCCTCGTACTGCGACGGGTCGAAGTCCGCCGCGAGCGAGTCCACCAGCGACGCGGCCATCGCGAGCTCCTGCGGGCGCACGGAGACGTCCTCGTCCAGCACCGGGAAGTCGGCGGCGCGCACCTCGTCGGGCCACAGCAGCGTCTGCATGACGATGACGTTGTCCCGCACCCGCAGGATCGCCATGGACTCGCGCTGCCGCAGGGCGACCTTCACCACGGCCACGCGATCCGCCTGCTCCAGCGCACCGCGGAGCAGCGCGTACGGCTTCGCGGCGGTCTTCTCCGGCTCCAGGTAGTAGGTCTTCTGCAGCAGGATCGGGTCCACCTGGTCCACCGGCACGAACTCGAGCACCTCGATCTCGCGCTCGGTGGACAGCGGCAGCGACTTGAAGTCCTCGTCGGTGAGCACCACGAGCTCGCCGTCGTCCGTCTCGTAGCCCTTGGCGATGTCCGACATCTCGACCGGCTCGCCGTCGATGCTGCAGAACTTGCGGTACCGGATGCGCCCGCCGTCCTCCTTGTGCACCTGGTGCAGCGTGACCTCGTGCTCCCCGGTCGCCGAGTAGAGCCGCACCGGGACGTTGACCAGCCCGAAGGCGACCGCGCCCTTCCAGATCGCTCGCATGGCCGTGTCCTGTCCTCGATGGCTGTGGGCGTGTCGATACCAAGCCGCGCCTGCGCGGCTTCCTATGGGCAGGATGGACCCGTGGAGCCCATGCTCGCCACCCCTGCGACCGGTCCGGCGGAGCTCCCGCGCGGCCCGGAGTGGGCCTACGAGGTGAAGTGGGACGGCGTGCGCGCGCTCGCGGACACCACCTCGGGCCGCCTGCGGCTGTGGAGCCGCAACGAACGGGAGATCACCGCGGCGTACCCCGAGCTGCGCGGCCTGGAGACCGTCCAGGGCGCGGTGCTCGACGGGGAGATCGTGCTGATGGCCGACGGGATCCCGTCGTTCACGGCCCTGGCCGAGCGCATGCACGTACGTGATCCCCGCCGAGCAGAGGCGCTCGCCGCGAAGCGCCCGGTGACGTTCCTCGTGTTCGACGTGCTCCGGCTGTACGGCGTCGACGTCACGCGGAGCACCTACGACGAGCGCCGCGAGACGCTGTCCCGGCTCGAGCTGCCCGACCGGGTGGAGCTCTCCCCCGTGTACCCCGACGGCCAGGAGCTGTGGGAGGTCACCAAGCAGCTCGGCCTCGAGGGCGTCGTCGCCAAGCGCCGGTCGTCGCCGTACGTCGCGGGCCGACGTTCACCCGACTGGGTCAAGGCCCCGCACCGCCGCACGCGCGCCGCGCTGGTCGGTGGCTGGCGCGAGGAGACGAACGGCTCGGGCCGGATGGGTGCGGTGCTGTTCGGCGCACGCGACGCCGACGGTGCCCTGCGCTACCTCGGCCGGGCCGGCAGCGGGCTGACCGGCCGGCGCGCCACCGACCTGCAGAAGCTGCTGGTACCGCGTGCCGACTCCCCGTTCGACGACGAGGTGCCGCCCGTCGACGCCCGCGGGACCCGCTGGGTCGAGCCGACCGTCGTCGTCGACACGCTGTACCTCGCCCGCAACCCGACCGGCCGGCTCCGCCAGCCGGTCGTGCGGGCCGTCCGCACCGACACCGACGCCGACCCGTGGGAGCAGCCGTGACGCCAGAACGCCAGATGGTCGACGTCGAGGGTCGCCAGGTCCGGGTCAGCCACCTCGAGAAGGTCATGTACCCCTCGACGGGGATGACCAAGGCCGAGGTCATGAACTACCTCGTCCAGGTGGCCCCGGCGCTGCTCCACCAGCTGCGCGACCGGCCCGTGACCCGGATCCGGTGGCCCGACGGTGTGGGCGGCGAGAAGTTCTTCGAGAAGAACACGCCCCGCGGCGCCCCGGACTGGGTCCGCCGGCAGACGCTCCGGGCCGCCCCCGGCGCCGAGGACGAGGGAGCCGAGCTGGAGCTGCCGTTCCTCGACGACCTCGCGGGGCTGGTGTGGGCGGCGAACCAGGGGGCGCTCGAGCTGCACACGCCGCAGTGGCGGGTCGGGCCGCGCGGCAAGATCCACAGGCCCGACCGCCTGGTGGTCGACCTGGACCCCGGCGCACCGGCCGGGCTCAAGGAGTGTGCCGCGGTGGCGCACCTCGTCGCGGACCGGCTGCGCGAGGACGGGCTCGACACCACCGTGCCCGTCACCTCCGGCAGCAAGGGCATGCAGCTGTACGCGCCGCTGTCGGGCAGCCAGACGGTCATGGAGATCCGGCAGTACGCGCGGGACATCGCCTACGAGATCGCCGCCGCGCACCCGGGCCAGGTGGTCGCCATCATGAAGAAGGACCTGCGTGGCGGGAAGGTGCTCATCGACTGGTCGCAGAACCACCCGTCCAAGACGACGATCACCCCGTACTCGCTGCGCGGCCGGGACGCGCCGCACGTCGCCGCGCCGCGCTGGTGGGACGAGATCGGGCCAGGGCTGACCCAGCTGGGTCCCGACGAGGTGGCCGCGCGTTACGCCGAGCGCGGAGATCCGTTCGGCTGACGCCGCTCGGATGGCGGGGTGGGTCCACCTTTGGCAGCGTGGTCGCGAGCCGGGAAGACAACCCGACAGACTGCACCCGAAGGAGCCGTCATGGCGCTGCCGAAGTACACCGTCCCGTCCMTCACCCTCCAGGAGGGTGCCGACGTCGCCGCCGTCCTCCAGACGCGGCTGGACGCTCTGAACGACCTGGCGCTGACACTGAAGCACATCCACTGGAACGTCGTCGGACCGCACTTCATCGCCGTGCACGAGATGCTCGACCCGCAGGTCGACGCCGTCCGGCTGATGGTCGACGCGATCGCCGAGCGCATCGCCACGCTCGGGGTCGCCMCCGTCGGCACGCCGGGCGAGCTGGTCAAGAACCGCACCTGGGAGGACTACTCGATCGGTCGGGACAGCGCGATCGCGCACCTCGGCGCGCTCGACGTCGTCTACGTCGGCGTCATCGAGGACCACCGCAAGGCGGCGAAGGACGTCGAGGAGATCGACGACGTCACCAACGACCTGCTGGTCGGCCACCTGCACGAGCTCGAGCTGTTCCACTGGTTCGTCCGCGCTCACCTGGAGTCGGCGGGCGGCGTGCTCACCACCGGCAACGCGCAGACCGAGAAGACCGCGGCTCGGAAGGCGTCGGCGAAGGACAACGCGTGACCGTTCCCTCCAGCACCAGGCGCGGGCCCTCCAGCACCAGGCGCGGGTCCCCCAGCGCCCGGCCCGTCGTCGGCTCGTCCGGCGGCGGGCCGGTGCTCCGTACCGCGCGGCCGGGTGGCCCGTCGTCCGCGTCGACCAACCCCGCGTCGTCCGTGCCGAGGACGCACCTGGCCGCGCACCTGGAGAACGGCTTCGACCGCGCGGTGGCCCATCAGCTGCGCCGCCGGGGCTGGACCGTGCGGATCGAGCCGTACGCGGGCTACGGCGCCACGGGCTGGGTGCGGGTCCTGGCGCGCACCCTGCTCGCCGCACCGCAGGTCCGTGACGACGAGCTGCCGGGCGCCGGCGGCAGTGCCCAGGCGGGCTCGCGCTCGGCCAGCGCACTGCGCGGCTGGCGCAGCTTCGCGACCGCCCAGGTGTCGGGCGCCGAGCTCGAGGTGCAGGTCGGCGATCGGACGCACCACGTCGTGACCGACCGCGGCGGCTACGTCGACACGATCCTCGAGTCCGACCTGGCGCCGGGGTGGCACGACGTGCGGTTCACGACGAGCGACGGCGCCACGGCGACCGCGCCGGTGCACGTGATCGGTCCTGACGTCCGGTACGGCATCGTCAGCGACATCGACGACACCGTCATGGTGACGCGTCTCCCCCGCCCCTTCGTCGCCGCGTGGAACGTGTTCATGCGGCACGAGAACGCGCGCGAGGCCGTACCCGGGATGGCGCGGCTGTACGCCGAGCTGCGCGCCGGTGACCAGGACGTTCCGGTGGTCTACCTGTCGACCGGCGCCTGGAACGCGGCGCCCACGCTGGCGCGCTTCCTGCGCCGGCACCGGTACCCGGCGGGACCCCTCCTGCTCACGGACTGGGGACCGACCAACAGCGGCTGGTTCCGCAGCGGGCCCGCGCACAAGGTGACCCAGCTGCGTCGGCTCTTCCACGAGCTGCCGGACGTCCAGTGGGTCCTGGTCGGTGACGACGGGCAGCGCGACCCGCAGATCTACGCGGGCGCGGCACAGCGCTTCGGCGACCACGTCCGGGCGATCCTCATCCGGCAGCTGACCTTCGGTGAGCACGTGCTCGCGCACGGGGTGCCCATGCCGACCGTCGACTCCGTCCGGGCGGAGCGGCAGGCTGCGCACCGGCCCGACGGCATCCCCGTCCTGCAGGGAGCCGACGGCCAGGAGCTGCTGCGCGACGTCCGCGCGGAGGGCCTCACCCTCTCCTAGAGACGCACCGCACCCCAGACCCTCGCCTAAAGACGCTCGGGGTCGTCCCAGTCGTCGCTGCTGGCGATGGCCTCGTCGTCGGCTTGGAGCTCGACCGCGTGGAGGGAGCGCGGGGCGTGGTCGGGGTTGCCCCCGGACCGCGCGTCGGCGGCATCGAGCTCGGCCTGCGCGCGCTCGCGGTCGGCGAGGTGCTCGGCGGACGGGTCGGACGTCAGGTCGCGGTCGCGGCTCATGGTCCGGTTCTACCCCGCGCCGACCGGACGTGCACGCGCGGACCAGCACCTGGTCGATCGAGTCCCGTCGCAGCGTTGCTGGGCGGGCTAAACGATTCGCGCCCTGCTGCACGTTCGAAGCGCTTCGATACGGTCGCGGCGGTCGTCGCCAGCGTCGATCCCCTGGGACTCCCGGCAGTGCCGCCGAGAGCCCTCACCGCCTTCACGAAGGAGTGCCGCGGATGTCCGCCCTCTCGCTCGTTCCCCGCGCACCGGCCCGGATCGCGGCGCTCGCCGCCGCCGGCGCCCTGGTCGCCGGCGCACTCGTCGCCATCGCCGGCCAGGAGCCCGCCCACGCCGCCGACGCCCCCTACTCCTGGGGCAACGTCGAGATCGTCGGCGGCGGCTTCGTCCMCGGCATCATCTACAACCAGTCCGAGAAGGGCCTGGTCTACGCACGCACCGACATCGGTGGCGCGTACCGGCTCGACAAGACCACCAAGCGCTGGATCCCGCTGCTCGACCACGTCGGCTGGGACGACTGGGGCCACAACGGCGTCCTGTCGATGGCCACCGACCCGGTGAACCCCGACAAGGTGTACGCCGCCGTCGGGATGTACACGAACAGCTGGGACCCGAACAACGGTGCGATCCTGCGGTCGTCGGACCGCGGTGCCACGTGGTCCAGGACGACCCTGCCGTTCAAGGTCGGCGGCAACATGCCCGGCCGCGGGATGGGTGAGCGCCTGCAGATCGACCCCAACGACAACCGCGTCCTGTACTTCGGCACCGAGGGCGGCAACGGCCTGTGGCGCAGCACCGACTCCGGTGTCACCTGGGGCAAGGTCTCCAGCTTCACCAACGTCGGCAACTACGCGCAGGACCCGAGCGACCCCAACGGGTACCTCACCACCAACCAGGGCGTGGTGTGGGTGACGTTCGACCCGACCAGCGGGACCAAGGGGTCACCCACCAAGACGATCTACGTCGGCGTGGCCGACAAGGAGAACACGGTCTACAGGTCGACCGACGCAGGCGTCACCTGGTCGCGGATCGCCGGCCAGCCCACCGGGTACATCGCCCACAAGGGCGTGTTCGACTCCGTCGGCAAGCAGCTCTACATCTCGACGAGCGACACCGGCGGCCCCTACGACGGCGGTCACGGCGACCTTTGGCGGCTCGACGCGGCGACCGGCGTCTGGACGCAGATCAGCCCCGTCCCGTCGTCCAGCACCGACAACTACTTCGGGTACAGCGGCCTGACGATCGACCGCAAGGACCCCGACACGATCATGGCGGTCACCCAGATCTCCTGGTTCCCCGACATCCAGGTCTTCCGGTCCAGGGACCGCGGTGCCACCTGGTCCCGGATCTGGGACTGGAACGGCTATCCCGACCGCACGCTGCGGTACACGCTGGACATCTCCGGGTCGGGCTGGCTCACGTTCGGCAAGCAGCCCGCCCCGCCGGAGCCCAGCCCGAAGCTGGGCTGGATGACGGAGTCCTTCGAGATCGACCCGTTCGACTCCGACTCGTTCCTGTACGGCACGGGCGCCACGATCTACGGCGGCTCCAACCTCACCGCCTGGGACACCGGCGGCAAGGTCGCGATCGGCGTCAAGGCGCAGGGGCTCGAGGAGACGGCCGTGCTCGACCTGGCCGCCCCTCCGGGATCGGTCCAGCTGGTCTCCGGCCTCGGTGACATCGGCGGCTTCGTGCACACCGACATCACCAAGGCGCCGTCGGCGTACTCGGCGAGCGCCCCGTTCATGGGCTCGGTCAACGGCACCGACTTCGCGGAGAAGGCGCCGGCCACCATGGTCCGCGTCGGCTCCGGCGACGCCGGCAGCTCGCACATCAGCGTCTCGACCTCGAGCGGCAGCTCGTGGTGGGCCGGTCAGGAGCCGTCCGGCGTCACCGGCGGCGGCAACGTGGCCGTGAGCGCCGACGGCAGCCGGATCGTCTGGAGCGCGGACGGCGCCGGCGTGCACACGTCGTCGACGCTCGGCTCCAGCTGGACCAGGTCCACGGGCGCCGCGACCGGTGCACGCGTCGAGTCGGACCGGGTCAACCCGTCGAAGTTCTACGCGTTCTCCGCTGGCACCTTCTCCACCTCGACCGACGGTGGCGCCACGTTCACGGCGTCGTCGGCGACGGGCCTGCCGGCGACCGGCAACGTGCGGTTCGCCGCTGTGCCGGGACGTGAGGGTGACATCTGGCTCACGGGCGGGACGACGAGCTCGACCTACGGCATGTGGCACTCGACCGACTCGGGCGCCACGTTCACCAAGWTCGCTGCGGTGAACGAGGGCGACGCGATCGGCTTCGGCAAGGCGGCACCGGGGGCGTCCTACCCGGCGATCTACACCTCGTCGAAGATCAACGGCGTCCGGGGGATCTTCCGGTCGATCGACGCCGGGGCCAGCTGGGTCCGGCTCAACGACGACAAGCACCAGTGGGGCTGGACGGGTTCGGTCGTCATCGGCGACCCGGACGTCTACGGCCGGGTCTACGTGGGCACGAACGGGCGCGGCGTGATCGTCGGCAACCTCACCGGCACCGACCCGACGACGTCGCCGACGGCGACACCGACCACGACCCCCACGCCGACGCCGACGCCCACCGCGACGACGACGCCCACACCCACACCCACGCCCACATCGACGCCGACGCCCACCGCGACGTCGACGCCGACCCCCACGTCGACGCCGACGTCAGAACCCGGGTACTGCTCGGTGCGCTACACGACGAACGACTGGAACACCGGCTTCACCGCGTCGGTGAAGATCACGAACGGGACCTCGGTGGTGCGGAACGGCTGGTCGCTCAGCTTCGGATTCACGGCCGGTCAGAAGGTCACCAACCTCTGGTCGGGCGCCTACACCCAGACGGGGTCGTCGGTCGTGGTGACCAACGCCCCGTGGAACGGGACGATCCAGCCCGGTGGCAGCGTGGAGCTCGGCTTCAACGGGTCCCACACCGGGACGAACCCGAAGCCGGGGGTGTTCATGCTCGACGGCAGGACCTGCTCCACCTCATGAGCCGCGGGGTGGCCGGCGTGTGACACGGACCCGCCGCCCGCCCCGCACCGGCCCGACCTGCCGCACCGACCCCGCGGCAGGTCGGGCCTTTTCCGTGCCCCTGGTGCGTCAGCGTGCGCAACGTCACACATCCCAGGACTGGAGGTATCTCGACGTCAACATACGATCGATCTCGTGCCAGAACGCGAAGAGACTGTCGACGTCGTCCTCGTCGGGGGCGGGATCATGAGCGCCACGCTTGCCGCGCTCATCACCACCCTCGAGCCCACGTGGACCGTCGAGATCCACGAACGCCGCGCCGAGCTGGCGCAGGAGAGCTCGAACGCCTGGAACAACGCGGGCACCGGTCACGCGGCCCTCTGCGAGCTCAACTACACGCCCGAGCGGGCCGACGGCTCGATCGACATCGCCAAGGCCGTGACGATCAACGAGCAGTTCGAGCTGTCGCGCGAGCTCTGGCACCACCTGGCCACGCACGACCGCCTCCCAGGCGGCGACGGCTTCCTCTCGACCACCCCGCACATGACCTTCGTGCGCGGTGCCGAGAACGCCGACTACCTGCGCCGTCGCTACGAGACCCTGCGCCGGCACCCCCTGTTCTCCGACCTGGAGTTCAGCACCGACCCGGCGCAGATCGCGCAGTGGGCTCCCCTGCTCGTCGACGACCGCGACCCGGACGAGGTGGTCGCCGCGACGCGTGCCGCCGCAGGCACGGACGTCGACTTCGGTCGCCTGACGCGCGCGATGATCGGCGACGCCGTCGAGCGTGGAGCGCGGCTGCACCTCGAGAGCGAGATCACGAGGCTCCGCCAGAAGAAGGACGGCACCTGGTCGCTGCGGGTGGCCGACCGCCGCTGGAACGGGCACGTGCGCAGCCGCAAGGTCCACGCGCGGTTCGTGTTCGTCGGCGCCGGTGGCGGCGCCCTCCCGCTCCTGCAGAGCTCCGGCATCCCCGAGGCCAAGGGCTTCGGCGGCTTCCCGATCAGCGGCCAGTTCCTCAAGACCACGAACCCGCGGATCGTCGCGCAGCACCAGGCCAAGGTCTACGGGAAGGCCGACATCGGCGCTCCCCCGATGTCCGTGCCGCACCTGGACACCCGCGTGGTCGACGGCGGGACGGCGCTGCTGTTCGGCCCCTACGCGGGCTGGAGCATGAAGTTCCTCAAGCACGGTTCGTGGACGGACCTGATCCGCTCCATCCGGCCCGGCAACCTCGTCCCGATGCTCGCCGTCGGCGTGCGGAACCTGGACCTGGTCAAGTACCTCGTCGGTGAGGTCACCGCGACGGACACGGATCGCCTCCGCACCCTGCGGGCGTTCATGCCGACCGCGCACCCGCGCGACTGGGAGCTCGTGACCGCCGGGCAGCGTGTCCAGGTGATCAAGAAGGACAAGGCGAAGGGCGGGGTGCTGGAGTTCGGCACCGAGCTCGTCACCGCGGCGGACGGCACCATCGCCGGCCTGCTGGGTGCCTCCCCGGGTGCGTCGACGGCGGTCGCGACCATGCTCGACCTGCTGGAGCGGTGCTTCCCCGAGCGCATCGACGGCTGGCAGCAGCAGCTGCGCGCGATGATGCCGAGCCTGGGCGGCGGCGAGTGGGACGAGTCGTTCGAGCTCGAGCAGCTGGTGGACGACGAGCAGGTCGGGTCGGACCGCTGACCGACCTGCGCGATCATGGGGGCATGAGCGACCCCGTGGAAGCCGTGAGCGCCGAGATGCGCCACGCCAAGGTCCGCGCGGCCACCGAGCACACGACCGTCGGCCAGGTCACGACCACCGCGGACGGGCGCGTCAGCATCGCGTGCGCGTGCGGCATGGACCTCACCAACGGACCGACGTGGTCCCTCGACGAGCACATCCGGCTGCACCGGGCCGAGGCGCGGTTCCTCGCGCTCGCCGCCGTCGCACCCGACGGCATCCCGCGCCTGGTGGCCTGGCCGCTCTAGACCCGGGCGGGCTCGTGCACGTGGTCGTCGTCGTCCTCGTGCTCGTGGGGCAGCCCGAGCTCGTGCGCCCGCTCGTGCGCCTCGCGCGCGGCGATCCGGGCCTGGACGTCGGCGCGACGCAGCGGCGGCACCGTGGTCGGCGGCTGGCGTCGCGCCGGCAGCTCGTCGAGCAGGCGCGCGGTGATCTCCGCGACCTGCCGCACGGCGTCCTCGAAGGGCTCACGCGTCGCGTCGCTGAGCGACTGCACCCCGGTGACCTTGCGGACGTACTGCCGCGCGGCGGCCTCGATCTCCTCCGAGGTGGCGGGCGGCTCGAGCCCTCGGAGCGTGGTGATGTTCCTGCACATGCTCCCCGACGTTACGCCGCCACGCCGACACGCGTCTCGAGGTCCAGGAGGGTCAGCTTGGCCGCCGCACCGCCCGCGTACTGCCCCGGTGTGCCGTCCGAGCGCACCACGCGGTGGCACGGCAGCACGACCGGCAAGGGGTTGAGAGCGCACGCGGTGCCGACCGCCCGGACCGCACGCGGGCTGCCCGCGAGCCCCGCCATCTGCGCGTAGCTGGCGGTGTGCCCGTACGCGATGTCGGGCAGGTGCAGGACGACGTCACGGCGGAAGCCGCGCAGCAGCCGCAGGTCGAGCGGCAGGTCGAAGGCGGTCCGCCGGCCGGCGAAGTACTCGTCGAGCTCGCGGGCGACGTCGTCGAGCTGTCCGGGCGCCTCGAGCACCCGCGGGCTGACCTGCTGCGCGAGCGTCGTGAGTACGGCGTCGTGGTCCTGCACGCCGAACGCCACCCGGACCAGGCCGGAGGGCGTGCGTGCGAGGAGC
The DNA here is from genome assembly GCF_054049655.1 of Cellulomonas sp. P5_C5. Lineage (NCBI taxonomy): Bacteria > Bacillati > Actinomycetota > Actinomycetes > Micrococcales > Cellulomonadaceae > Cellulomonas > Cellulomonas sp. P5_C5. The sequence goes on from NZ_JBFULY010000031.1 coordinate 16,850, forward strand.
AGCGAGCCCACCGGGCTGTCCACCGTCCGGTAGGCGACGTCGAGGAGACCGTCCGTCGCGGCGCGCGAGACGAGGTGTGCGTGCAGGCGCCGGAGATCGGCGTCGGCGACGTCGGGGACGTACGTCATGACTCCTCCTGGTCGATCGCGGGATAGGTCCGTCGCAGGGTGGCGACGCCGTCCGACGCGGCGCGGCGCGCGGCGGCGGCCGTGCCGCCGACGAGGGCGGCGACGTCGTCGTAGGGCAGCCCGCCGAGGTGGTGGTACGCGACCACCTGCCGCTGCTTCGTGGGCAGTGCGGCGATCGCGGCCCACAGGTCGAGGTCCCGTCCCTGCGGCGGGAGCACCCGGTCCGGGACCTCGGCGACGGGCACCGCGTGCCGGGCGGCACGGCGCACGACGTCGATCGCCTTGCGGTGCGCGATCGTCACGAGCCACGCCTCGACGTTCGCGTCGGACGGCAGGTCCGGGTAGGCGCGCAGGGCCGCGAGGAACGTCTCCGACCACGCGTCGTCGGCGTCGACCGGTCCGACCACCGCGCGGCACACGCGCAGGACGGTGGCGCCGTGCTGGACGACGACACGCTCGAAGGGTTCCTTCACCATCACAGTGTGCAGACGCACCAGGCCTGCCGGGTGTGAGGTCCGGCTCCTACAGTGGCCCGATGACGAACCTCGAGGTGCGGCCGGTTCCGGAGCTGTGCGACCTCGTCCCGTCCCACGGGCCCGTGGTCGAGCTGCACGAGGCCCGGGACGTGCCGCTGGGCGGGGTGCGGGCCATGCGGGTGCGGCGGACGCTCCCCCAACGTGCCCTGCCGCTGGTCGGCGCCTGGTGCTTCCTCGACGAGTTCGGGCCGCAGCACGTGGACATGCGGGTGCTCCCCCACCCGCACACCGGCCTGCAGACGGTGACCTGGCCCGTGGCCGGCGAGATCCTGCACCGGGACAGCGTCGGCTCCGAGGCGGTCGTGCGGCCCGGGCAGCTCAACCTCATGACCGCGGGGCACGGGGTGTCCCACTCGGAGTTCTCGCTGGGCACCGAGCCCCTGCTGCACGCCGTCCAGCTCTGGGTGGCGCTGCCCGACGGGGTGGCCGAGGGCGCGGCCGGGTTCGAGCAGGTGAGCGACCTGCCCGTGTGGGAGGCGCCGCGGGCGCGGGCGACGGTGTTCATCGGCGACCTCGACGGGACCTGGTCACCGGCGCACGTGCACACGCCGCTGCTCGGCGCCGAGGTCGTGCTCGACGCGCACGCGGACATCGAGATCCCGCTGGTGCGCGGCTTCGAGCACGCCGTGCTGCTCCTGGGTGGGAGCGCGGAGGTCGCCGGCACGCCGCACACCACCAGCGGGCTCCTCTACCTCGGCGACGGGCGTGACCACCTGCGGGTCCGGTCGCTCGACGGCGCGCGCCTCCTCCTGCTCGGCGGAGCGCCGTTCGCCCACGACCTCGTCATGTGGTGGAACTTCGTCGGCCGCACGCACGCCGACATCGCCCGGGCGCGCGCCGACTGGGAGTCCGACGCGCGCGCCGACCGCTTCGGGGTCGTCGCCGGCCACGACGGGTCCCGCATCCCCGCCCCCGACCTGCCGAACATCCGCCTCCAGCCGCGCCGCCGCCTGCCCCGCACCCCGAAGGAGCCCTCGTGACCGACCTCTCCCACCTGCCGGCCCGCTCGCAGGTCGTCGCCGCCGCGCTCACCGACGCCGGGGTCCTCGGCGAGGTGGTCGAGCTGCCCGACTCCGCGCGGACGGCGGCCGAGGCCGCGGCCGCGCTCGGCACGGAGGTCGGGGCGATCGCGAACAGCCTGATCTTCTGGGCCGACGACCGTCCGCTCCTCGTGCTGACCAGCGGGCGGCACCGCGTGGACACCGTGGCGCTGGCGCGACAGCTGGGGCGCACGCACGTCGGACGCGCGACACCCGAGCAGGTCCGGGCCGCCACCGGCCAGGCGATCGGCGGCGTGGCACCGCTCGGGCACCCGCAGCGGGTCGAGACCGTGGTCGACGTGGCGCTCGCCGACTACCCGCAGGTCTGGGCGGCGGGCGGGACCCCGCACACGATCTTCCCGACGACGTTCGACGAGCTGGTCCGGATCACCGGCGGGTCCGCGCTCGTCGTCGGCGACTGAGCCGACAGAGACGACTGACGGAGAGAGGAGACGACGTGGAGGACACGTCCACCCGCAAGCCGGTGCTGCTGACGGTCGACGACGACCCCGCGGTGTCCCGGTCGGTGGCCCGGGACCTGCGCCGACGCTACGGCGACGCGTACCGCGTGGTCCGCGCCGACTCGGGCCCGCTCGCCCTGGACGCGCTGCGTGAGCTCCGGCTGCGCGGTGACCCGGTGGCCGTGCTGCTCGCCGACCACCGGATGCCCCAGATGACCGGCATCGAGTTCCTCGAGCAGGCGATGGACATCTACCCGCAGGCCAGGCGCGTGCTGCTCACCGCGTACGCCGACACGGACGTCGCGATCGACGCGGTGAACGTCGTCGACCTCGACCACTACCTGCTCAAGCCGTGGGACCCCCCGGAGGAGAAGTTCTACCCGGTGCTCGACGCGCAGCTGGAGGCCTGGACGGCACACCCGCCGAAGGCCGTGCACGAGACGAAGGTGGTCGGGCACCGGTGGTCCGCTCGGTCGTCGGAGGTCCGGGAGTTCCTGGCGCGCAACCAGGTGCCGTACCGCTGGTACGCCAGCGACAGCCCCGAGGGCCGCGTCCTGCTCGACGTCGCCGGCGCCGACGACACGACGCTGCCCGTGGTGGTCACGACGCAGGGTGAGGTGCTCGTCGCGCCCACCGACGGTCAGCTGGCCGAGCAGGTCGGCCTGTCGGTGAGCCCGTCGGAACGCTTCTACGACCTGGTCGTGATCGGTGGCGGCCCGGCGGGGCTCAGCGCCGCGCTGTACGGCGCCTCGGAGGGGCTGCGCACCGCGCTGGTCGAGCGGACCGCGACGGGCGGGCAGGCCGGGCAGAGCTCGCGCATCGAGAACTACCTCGGCTTCCCCGACGGTGTCTCCGGCGCCCAGCTGACCGAGCGCGCCCGTCGGCAGGCCCTGAAGTTCGGTGCGGAGATCGTCATGACCCGGGACGCCGTCGCGCTCGAGGTGCGCGGCGCGGCGCGATCGGTGCGGTTCGACGACGGCAGCACGGTCGACGCGCACACCGTGATCGTCGCCAGCGGCGTCGCCTACCGCGAGCTCGCCGGACCGGGGATCGGCGAGCTCACCGGGCGCGGGGTCTACTACGGCTCCGCCCTCACCGAGGCGACGGCGTGCGAGGACCAGGACATCTACGTCGTCGGCGGCGCCAACTCCGCGGGGCAGGCCGCGATGTACCTGTCCCGGCACGCGAAGAGCGTGACGCTGGTGGTGCGCGCGGGATCGCTGGACCAGTCGATGTCGCGCTACCTGATCGCGCAGGTCGAGCAGAACGACCGCATCCGCGTCCGCACGCACAGCGAGGTGGTCGAGGCCGTCGGGGACGACCACCTCGAACGGATCGTGCTGCGGGACACCGTCACGGGCGAGCAGGAATCCGTGGACACCGGCTGGTTGTTCGTGTTCATCGGGGCCGCACCCCTGACCACGTGGCTGGACGGCACCGTGACCCGCGACGACCACGGGTTCGTGTGTGCCGGTCACGACCTGCTGGTCGAGGGCAAGGTGCCCGACTCGTGGCCGCTCGACCGACCTCCGTACCACCTGGAGACGAGCGTCCCCGGGGTGTTCGCGGCCGGCGACGTGCGCGCCGAGTCCGCCAAGCGTGTGGCGTCCGCCGTGGGCGAGGGCGCCATGGCCGTGATGCTCGTCCACCGCTACCTGGAGCAGCTGTGACCACCACCGAACCGACGACAGCACCGCTGGCGGCGACGATCCGCCGGCACCTCGCGTGCGACATCGACGAGCTGCGCAGCCTCTTCCTGTTCGAGCACCTGAGCGACGAGCAGCTGCTGTGGCTGTGCTCGCACGGGCACGTCGAGCACGTCGAGGCAGGGGTCCTGTACCGCGAGGGGGATCCGGCGACGGACTTCTACGTGCTGCTCTCCGGCTCGCTGGCGCTGTACCGCCGGGTCGGCGCCGACGACGTCGAGATCGCCCGGACGGGCCAGACCGGTGTCTACGCCGGCGCGTGGGCGGCCTACCTGGGCGACCGCGTGCCGCAGACCTATTCGCAGACGCTGCGCGTCCTGGAGCCGTCCCGGTACTACGTGCTAGCCGCGGCCGACTTCGCGTCGTTCATGACCGACTGGTTCCCGATGGCGGTCCACCTGCTGGAGGGCCTGTTCTTCGGCCAGCAGAGCTCGCAGGCGGCGACCGGGCAGCGCGAGCGACTGCTCGCGCTGGGGTCCTTGTCGGCCGGCCTGACGCACGAGCTGAACAACCCCGCGGCCGCCGCGACCCGGGCGACCGCGACCCTGCGCGAGCGCGTCGCGGGGATGCGTCACAAGCTCGCGATCATCGCGTCCGGACCGTACGACCGCGAGCAGCTGGCGCAGATCATCCACCTGCAAGAGAAGGCGGTCGCCGCGCTCGCCCGCACGCGCGCGTCCGAGGTGGTCCCGACCGCCCTGGAGGTCTCCGACCTCGAGGACGCCCTGGGCGAGTGGATGGACGACCACGCCATCGCGGGCGGCTGGGAGCTCGCACCGAGCTTCGTCGCCGCCGGGCTCGACACGCGATGGCTCGACATGGTCGCGTCGTGCGTGGGGCCGGAGGTGCTGGAGGGCGCCGTCCGGTGGCTCGCGTACACCCTGGAGACCGAGTCGCTCATGAACGAGGTCGAGGACGCGACCGGCCGGATCTCCGCCCTCGTCGGCGCCGCCAAGCAGTACTCGCAGATCGGCCGTGCACCGGACCAGACCGTCGACATCCACGAGCTCCTGGACAGCACGGTCACGATGCTCGAACGACAGCTCGGTGACGGCATCACCGTCGTCAAGGACTACGACCGCACCCTGCCGCCCATCCACGTGTTCGGCGCCGAGCTCAACCAGGTGTGGACCAACCTCATCGACAACGCCGCACAGGCGATGGACGGCCACGGCACGTTGACCCTCACGACGCGGCGAGCCGACGACTGGCTGGAGGTCGAGGTCGCCGACACCGGGCCCGGCATCCCGGACGGCGTGGTCGACCGGATCTTCGAGCCGTTCTTCACCACCAAGCCCGTCGGCTCCGGGACCGGCCTCGGGCTCGACATCTCGTGGCGGATCGTCGTCGGCAAGCACCACGGCGACCTGACTGTCACCTCCGTGCCCGGCGACACGCGCTTCCTCGTCCGCCTGCCCTACACCCCGACGGAAGGACCCACCCCGTGACCTCGACCGCCATCGACCCGACCGTGCCGCCGAGCGGGACCGGCTGTCTCGAGTGCGACGCCACCGACGGCTGGTGGTTCCACCTGCGCCGCTGCGCCACCTGCGGGCACGTGGGCTGCTGCGACACCTCGCCGTCGCAGCACGCGACCGCGCACTTCCGCGAGACCGGGCACCCGGTGATGCGCACGTTCGAGCCCGGCGAGGACTGGTTCTGGGACTACACGACCGACGACTACGCGGACGGTCCCGCGCTCGCGGACCCCGAGCACCGTCCCCTCGAGCAGACCGTGCCCGGCCCGGCCGGGCGCGTCCCCGACGACTGGCGACGCCGTCTGCACTGACCGGCTCGGCAGGCCCCTGGCCACTTCCTGACATACGCTGCGKGTCGCATCACGCGGGCGTCCGTCCCGCCCACCACCGGGTTCAGCAACGAGCCCACCGAGAGCTCCCGCCCCCGCACGTGGGGCGTCGCGGAGGACGTCGTGCCCACCCCCCTTCCCAGGCCCGCGCAGGTCGGTCGCTTCCAGTACACGGCGTCCACCGGCCGCTGGTGGTGGTCGGACGGCATGTTCGAGGTCCACGGCATGTCCCCGGGAGACGTGGTGCCGACCCTTGCGATCGTGTCGCGGCACATCCACCCGGAGGACCGCGGCCGCGTCCTGGACACCCTCGGCCAGTGCGGCGTCGACGGTGAGCCGTTCGGCTGCCAGTACCGGCTGCTGGACCTGACCGGTGCGGAGCGCTTCGTGACCCTGACGGGCGCCGGCGGTGCCGACGGTGACACGCTCCGGACCGTCACCGGCTTCCTCGTCGACACCACCGCCGCCCAGCGGGACGCCGTCGCGCACCAGGTCAACGAGGAGCTCACGCAGGCGCTGCGCTCGCACGCGGTCATCGACCAGGCCAAGGGTGCCTTGATGCTCGGCTACGGGATCGACAGCGACGCCGCGTTCGAGCTGCTCCGGTGGGGCTCCCAGCAGCGCAACGTGCGGCTCCTGACGCTCGCGGAACGGCTCGTGGCGGCTGTCGAGGCGGGCGGCGGGCTCGGCTCGGACACGCGGCAGCGACTCGACGACTTCTACTTCGCGAGCCTCACCGACGGCGTCCCGGAGCTGCCCACCTCGCGCACGTCCCCCGGCCTCGACACCACCTTCGACACGTCCGGGGACGTGCCTGTCGTCCGGGTCGAGGGCCCGGTCGACCTCGCGACCGCGCACGAGCTCACGGCAGCGGTCACGCAGCTCATGATCAGGGCCCGCGAGGTCGGCGCGATGGTCGTCGACCTGCGCCAGGTCACCCATCTCGGATCCGTCGGCGTCTCGGCCCTGAGCGCCGCCCACCGGCGGAGCGCGGCCGCAGGTGTGAGGATGCGTATCGTGCTCTCCCCCGGAACCAGCATGGGACTGGCGGGGGCGCACGGCCTGGACGTCGTCAGCGCGACCGCGGACCAGGTCTCCCCGACCAGCTGAGGAGGAGCCCAGGATGGCGACCGACGGGACCGTCGACGAGTCCGCCGTCCTGCAGGCGTTCGACGGCTCCCCGGGGATCCAGATCGTCGTCCGCGCCCCCGAGCTCCGCATCGTCGCGGCGAACCGTGGTGCCCGCGAGCTCCTGCAGCGCGACCACCTGGTCGACGTCCTGCTCCAGGACCTGCGCGACCCCGGCATCCAGACGATCGTGACGGCCCTGGGCGAGGTGGTCCGGACAGGTGTGCGCTTCCACGAGGAGGCGATCCCGGTCGTGGCCGACTGGTCTGACCCGGCGTCGGGCCTGTGGGTCGACCTGGAGGTCACCCCGTGGCGCGACGGGTCCGGCGCGCTGCTCGGTGCGATCGCCGCCGGCGTCGACGTCACCGCACGCGTGCGCGCCACGAACCTCGAACGAGCGGGTGCGGCCACGGCCGACGAGCGTCTGGCCCGTGCCCGTGAGGTCGTCCTGCGGCTGCAGGGAGCCCTGCTGCCGTCGACCGTCCCGCTGCTCCCCCGCGTCGACGTCGCGGCGTCCTACCTCGTGGCGGGGTTGGAGCAGGCCGCCGGCGGGGACTGGTTCGACTCGGCGACCCTGCCCGACGGGCGTGTCTCCCTGACCGTCGGTGACGTGGTCGGGCACGGCGTCGAGGCGTCCGCCATCATGAGCCAGCTCCGCGCGGTGCTGGCGGCCCGCCTGCTCGAGGGTGCCGGCATCCTCGACGCGCTCGACGCCGTGGAAGCCTTCGCCGGACGCGTCTCCGGCGCGTTCGCGGCCACCCTCTGCGTGGCGCTGCTCGACCCGCACACCGGCGACCTCGAGTACGCCACCCGCGGGCACCCGGCACCGCTCGTGGTCGGTCCCGAGGGCGCCCGGATCCTGCCGACCACCGGCGACGGACCGCTCGGGTCGCGGACCGAGGGCCGCGTCGCGACGACGCGGCTGCCGGACGGCCACGCGATCGTCCTGTTCACGGACGGGCTGGTGGAGAACCTGCACCGTCCGCTGCGGGACGGCATGAGGGTGCTCGAGGCCACCGCGGTCGACGCCTACCAGGGGACGTCGGACGCGTTCCGCTCGACCCGGTCGGTCGCCAGCCGGATCTGCCAGCACGTGCCCGCGGTCCTCACGGACGGGGGTTTCACCGACGACGTGACCGTCCTCGTGGCGCACCGCCGCGCGGCCCCGGCACCGCTGCACCTGTCGGTGCCCGCCGCACCGGGACGACTGGCCGAGGTGCGGGCCGAGATCGACTCCTGGGGGCGCGGCATCGGCCTCGGCACGCGTGACCGGTCCGCGCTCGTGCTGGGAGCGAGCGAGGTCATGGCCAACGCCGTCGAGCACGCGTACCGCGACGGCGACCTCGGCACCGTCGAGCTCGACGCGACGATCCGTGACGACGCCATCGTCGAGGTCGTCGTCCGTGACCACGGGCGCTGGCGCGAACCCGACCTGGACCCCGGCGAGCGGGGTCGCGGGTTCAGCATGATGGCGTCGGCGGGACTGCAGGTCGGTGTGGAGACGTCCGCCGAGGGCACCACGGTGACCCTCGAGTGCCCCGCCCGTCGACCGGCGCCCGTCGACCAGGCCGACGTGGTCGGCGTCGGTGGGGCGCAGCGGGCGCCGCTCGCCGTGACCACGGGCCGGGCAGGGTCGCGCGTCGTCCGGGTGGGCGGAGCGGTGGACCACCGCGCAGCGGCAGCCCAGGTGCAGGCCGAGATCCTGCGACTCTCGCGGAACGGGCTCGTCCCTGTCACGATCGACCTGCGCGACGTCGTCCACCTCGGCAGCGCCGGTGTCCGGGTCCTGGAGTCCCTCCTCCTGACGATCGACCACCTCCAGGTCATCGCGCCCGAGGGGACGCCCGCCGCGCAGACGCTGGAGGTCGCCGGCACCCCGTTCGTCACGTCGGACGTGTGACCTGCCAGGACGTATCGACCGTCGGCCCGGCGACTCCTTCAGGCGTCGCGAGGTCGAGACCCTCGCACGGACGGAGGAGCGCTCATGGGTGACGCGACCGCGGACCGGCTGCCGGTGATCTACGTACGAGGCTTCGCCGGGGGTCCCTCCGGCATCAGCTCGGCCGTCGACGACCCGTTCTACGGGTTCAACGAGGGGTCGGTCCAGGTGCGGGTGGACGACACCGACCGCCCGGCGTTCCACCAGTTCGAGAGCCCGCTGCTGCGCCTGATGATCGACCACGGGTACCAGCTGCTGGTGCAGGGCAACCAGCGGGGGTACCTCGACCAGCGCGACGACGCGACGATCGACCCGGCGACGATCTGGGTCCACCGCTTCTACGACGAGTTCGCCCCGAACCTCACCCAGGACCCCGACCCGTTCAGCATCGAGCGCGCCGCACAGAGCCTGTTCGACCTCGTCACGCTCGTGCGCCGGAAGACCGGCGCCCCACGTGTCTTCCTGGTCGCCCACTCGATGGGCGGCCTCGTGGTGCGCGCCATGATCCAGAAGACGATCCCCGACGCGACCGGGGGCGCGCAGGACGCTGCCCGGGACCACGTGGACCGGATCTTCACCTACGCCACCCCGCACGGCGGGATCGAGTTCTCGCTGGGCTTCGGCGTGCTCGAGAAGCTGCGTGACCTGACGGGGGTCGCGGGGGCGGACATCTTCGGCCCGGAGCGCATGTACCGGTACCTGACACCGGAGGCGTCGACGCAGCCCAGGGTCCCGGCGGACTGGGACGCGACCACGATGCCCGCCGACGGCTTCCCGGTCGACCGCATCTTCTGCCTGGTGGGCACCAACTCCAGCGACTACGCCGCCGCGCTCGGGCTGTCCAGCCGCGCCGTGGGCGCCCGCAGCGACGGGCTCGTGCAGGTGGAGAACGCCTACGTGAAGGGTGCCCCGCGGGCGCTCGTGCACCGCAGCCACTCGGGACGGTTCGGCATCGTGAACTCCGAGGAGGGATACCAGAACCTGCAGCGGTTCCTGTTCGGCGACGTGGAGGTGCGCGCGCAGCTGACCGATGTCCACCTGCCCGGGACGGCCCAGGACGACACCGTCTGGCAGCTCGAGGCCGCGCTGTCGATCCGCGGGCTGCCCGTGGTGCTGCACGAGCAGAGCACCGCGCACCTGTGCCCCATCCAGATCGAGCGCCCCGAGACGGCCGACGCCGCGGCCACCCCGATCCCGCTGGTCCGCACGTTCCTGTCGACCCGTGCGACGCGGCCGACGGTCGCGGGCGACGGCCGCCGCGTCACCACCATGCGGCACGTCCTGCAGCTGCGGCTGCTCTCGCTGCGCAAGCAAGGTGGGCTGCTGTCGTTCCTGGACCACCTGGAGCAGACGGCCGACTGGTCCGACGTGCTGGTGGTCGACATCGACTTCCCGCAGGACGGCAGCGCACCGCGGTCGTGGGCGGTGTGGAGCTCGGCGTTGGGGACGGCGATCCGGGATTGGGTTCCGGATGCGGCGACGGACGCGCAGCTCCAGGACGTCGACACGGCGACGGGGAGCTGGCTCGCGCGGATCCAGCTCCCGGTCGCGGCGCGCGAGCTCCTCGGCCAGAGCGCGGCGATCACCGTCGCCGTGTCGGGCCGCGCACCGGCCTGAGCCGCCGGTCAGGTCTGCGCGGCGGCCAGGGCCGCGTCCGAACCCTGGACCCGGATCTCGACCCGTCGGATCGTGTCGGTGACGATGCTCGACGACGCACCGAGCCCGCGTGCGCCGGTGCTGCCGCCGGTCCAGGTGGCCACGACGGTGCTCGTGCCGTCGTCGTCGACGAGGACCAGCTCGTACGTGGGCGTGCCGCCGTAGAGCGTGCTCTCGGACGGGTAGCGGCACTCCCAGTCGATCCGCGTGCCCCAACGCTTCTCCTGGAGCGTGAGGTCCGCACTCACCGCGGTGGCACCGACCGGCTCGAGCTGCAGGGCCGTCACCTGCGACGTCGATGACGGAGCCGCCACCGGAGGGGCCACGGTCGGTCGACCGAGGAGCGCGCCGGCGACGCCGCCGAGCACCAGCAGCGCCGCTGCGGCGCTCGCCAGCACCGCGATCCGGCGCCGGCGGTCCCGGTGCACGGCCCGTGCCACGGACGCCAGCTCGACGACCTCCGCGGCCGGGGTCCCCCCGAGCGCGGCGGCCTCGTCGGCCGGCACCATCCGGAGCAGGCCGGGCATGCCCGCCAGCTCGGCGACGGCCGCCCGGCACGAGCCGCACGTGCGCAGGTGCTCCTCGAACACGCGGCGGTCCCCGGGATCCAGCGAGCCGAGGACGTAGGCCGCGTCCCACTCGCGGTACGGGTCCTCGCCCGTCGCCCGCCGGTCGTCCGTGTCACGGCCGGTCATGCCGAGACCCCTCTCTCCTGGAGCGCGAGCCGCAGCGCGCGCAGCGCGTAGTGCATCCGGGACTTCACGGTCCCCTCCGGGATGTCGTGCTCACGGGCCAGCTCCGCGACGGACCTGCCCCCGTAGTAGGCACCGACCACCACCGCCCGGTGCTCCGGCGTCAGCTGCTCGAGCGCGTCCGCCACCAGCCAGGCGTCCAGCACGCCCTGGGTCGCGTCGGGCTGCGGCGTGTCGGGAGCGGTGTCCGTCGTGCGCTCACGTGCGTGGCGAGCGCTGCGACGGTCGTCGATCACCAGGTTGCGCACCACCGTGTAGAGCCACGCCCGCGTCGCCCCCTCCTCGCGCGCCAGCACCTCCGGGTGCTTCCACGCCCGCACCATCGCCTCCTGGACGACGTCCTCGGCGAGCGCGCGGTCACCGGTCAGGCGCACGACGTAGCTCTGCAGGGGGCGCGCGTAGGTCTGGTGGAGCGCGCGCAGGAGCGCGTCCGGTTCCTCGCCCACGCCGCCTCCTCCCGGTCGGATCTCCGTCCCTACCTCGTCAACGATGCACCCCGGCCTCAGGTTCATCGGGCGGTGAACCCAGGGACCGGCGGCCTCGTAGTCCCACGTGACGGGTCCCGGGGGCGGGACCGGCGCCCAGCAGAGGAGAGCATCGTGCGACGGACACTGTTGTACTCGATCACCGCGCTCGTGGCCGCGGCCACCCTGACCGCCTGCGGAGGCGGTTCCGACGACCAGACGCCGGAGTCCGCAGGCGACACGACCAGCGCCGAGGAGTCCCCGGCAGAGGAGTCGCCCGCCGAGGAGATGACGACCGACCTCGCGACCGCCGAGACATCGCTGGGCACCGTCGTCGTGGACGGCAACGGCATGACCGCCTACTACTTCCTCAAGGACGTCAAGGACTCCGGCACCAGCGCCTGCGCGGGCGACTGCCTGACGGCCTGGCCGCCCATCACGGCGGAGTCCGACACCCCGACGGTCGAKGGAGTGACGGGCGAGGTCGGCACGATCACGGGCACCGACGGGTCGACGCAGATCACGATCGACGGGCGGCCGATCTACACGTTCGCCCAGGACGCGGCACCCGGTGACGTCAACGGGCAGGGCGTCAACGACGTCTGGTACGTCATCGCGCCGGACGGCTCCGAGATCGACGACGACTGACGCGCACGCCCGGGCGACGGCCGCGTGTGCCGTCGTCCGGGTCCGCGTGCGACCGGTCAGCCGAGGCCGCTGCGCGGGTCCGTCTCCACGTTGAGGACGTTCCCGTCGGGGTCGGTGAACCAGGCCGCGCTCATGGTGCCGTCGGACAGGACGCCGTCGGTCCACGTGGCGTCGCCCGGCAGGTCGAACGTCTGGAACTGGATCCCGGCGGCCCGCAGAGCGGCGATCTCGGTGTCGAAGGCGGCGGCGGACAGCTGGAAGGAGATCCCGGTCGCCTTGTTCGTGCCCGCGTAGGCGGACGGGTACACCAGGAAGCCGCCGTTCGACGTGCCGTAGATGACACCGTCGGGGACGTCGGGGCCGCTGGTGAACCCGAGCGTCCCCTCGTAGAACTCCCGCGCCCGGTCCAGGTCGGTGACGGCGAGGACGGGGATGGCGGCGTGGTCGGCGAGCATGGTGCCTCCCGTGCGGGCCAGCCGTCCGTCGGCGGGCCGGCACCTCGACGCTAGGACCGTGGCGGACACGCGTCCAGGGCTGCTGCACATCTGTGCAGCACCTCACCCGCAGGCTTTCGCACCGGGCCTGTGGCGCGACACCATCGACTCGTGAGCACCGACGCACGGGCGCCCGACGGGCCGTCGCAGTGGGGGCTGGCCGTGCTCGGCGCGGTCGGCCTGGCGGTCGCGGCCGCGCTCGCGGCGTACGCGCAGATCCACCCCGGAGAGGGCGCCGCGCTCACGACGCTCGGGTTCAGCAGCCTGCTCGAGATGAAGGCGTGGCTGACCACGGCGGCGGCCGCGCTCGTCGTCGTCCAGGTGCTCTCGGCGCTGGCGATGTGGGGCCGGCTCCCCGGGGTGAGCGCTCCGCCCGCCTGGGCGCCCGGCCTGCACCGCTGGTCAGGGACGGTCGCCTTCCTGCTCACGCTGCCGGTCGCGTTCCACTGCGTCTGGTCGCTCGGCTTCGAGGACGAGCCCGCCCGGGTGCTGGTGCACTCCGTCGCCGGGTGCGTGCTCTACGGCGTGTTCGCCGCCAAGATGCTCGCCCTGCGACTGCGCGGCCTGCCGTCCGCCACCGTGCCGCTCCTCGGTGGCCTGCTCGCCGCCGTCATCGTCGTCCTGTGGTTCAGCTCGGCGCTGTGGTACTTCGGCCAGTCCGGCTCGGTGGGCTACTGACATGGGCGACCCCCAGGTCGGCCGCCGCTCGGTGCTCGAGGGTGCCGGGGTCGCGCTCGCGGCCGGGACGCTCGGGTACGTCGGGTTCGTGGCGCTCGGACCGGCGCCGGACGCGGACGACGACGGGGACGACGACCTCGAGGACTCGTCCGGGAAGGACTCCAGCGGTGACGGCGAGGAGGACTCGCACCTCCTGGCGACGCTCGACGAGATCCCCGACGGCGGCGGCATCGTGCTGAGCGACGACAAGCTCGTGCTCACCCGCGTGGGCGACTCGGTCCGGTGCTTCACGGCGGTGTGCACGCACCAGGGGTGTCTCGTCGCCGGCGTGCAGGACGGCGAGATCCGGTGCCCGTGCCACGGCAGCACGTTCGACGCCGCGACAGGCGCGGTGGTCCACGGCCCGGCGACCGAGCCGCTGGAACCGGAGAAGATCGAGGTCACCGACGAGGGCGAGGTGCTGCGCGCATGAGGTCGTTCCGAGAGCGCCTGCCGACTCTCCTCTGGATCGCCGGCGCGGCCGCGACCGTCGGCGCGATGCTTGCCGCACTGCGCTCCTGAGACGCCGTCCTGTGTTGCCTGGACACGCCTGACCTGGGTGGTACGTTCCAGACGAAGGGTACGGAAGGCGGCGGCGACGGGGCCGTCGCCTGCGTGATGGGGAAAGCTTTTCGGGTCCCCGTCGTGCAGTGATCGTCGACAGGATCTCGACCGGCAACAGCGAGAGGACGGCCCGAATGACGCAGGACCTGGAGGGGCTCGAGGAGACAGGCCCCATCGACTACATCGTGGTCGCCTTCCCGAACGCGCACTTCACCGGAGAGGCATTCCCTCTCCTGGTCGACCTGGTGGAGCGCGGCATCATCCGCATCCTCGACCTGACCTTCATCCAGAAGGCGGAGGACGGGACGGTCTCCGGCCTCGAGCTCAGCGAGCTGGCCGACGGCGGCGTCGACCTCACGATCTTCGAGGGCGCCTCGTCCGGCCTGCTGGGCGACGACGACATCTCGGAGGCGGCGAACGCGCTGGCCCCGGGGGACGCGGCCGGGGTGTTCGTGTACGAGAACGTGTGGGCTGCCCCGTTCGCCGTCGCGCTGCGGCGCGCCGGTGGCCAGCTCGTAGCCAGCGGACGTATCCCGGTGCAGGCGGTCATCGCTGCGCTGGACGCCATCGAACCCGTCGCCTGAAACCCCTGAGGAGGAGCTACCGATGCCAGGACTGATCCGCGGGGTCGCCAGGACCGCCGTCATCGCCGGAACCGCCACGAGTGTCTCGAACCGGGTCTCCCGGCGACAGGCCGGACGCTGGGCGTCTCAGGAGCAGCAGCAGCAGGCCGCTGCCGCACCGCCGCCGCCCCCGCAGTACGCCGCGCCCGAGCCGGCCTACGCGCCGCCGCCGCCGGCGGCCGCCGCACCCGCGGACATGGACGCCAAGCTCGCCCAGCTCGCCCAGCTCGGCGCGCTGCGGGACGCCGGCGTGCTGAGCGACATCGAGTTCGAGGTGCAGAAGAACCGCATCCTGACGAGCTAGACACCCGTCGCACACGACACCGGCCCGGCACGTTCTCGTGCCGGGCCGGTGTCGTCAGTGCGTCAGGCGAGCGCCTTCGCCTTGAGCGTCGCGAACTCGTCCGCGTCGATGGCCCCGGAGTCGAGCAGGGCCTTCGCGTCGGCGATGTGGTCCGCCGGTGACTTGCCCGACGCGACCGTGCGGATGTACGTGTCCTGGGCGGCCTTGGCCTCCACGAACGCCCCGCGCTGCCGCTCCGCCATGCCCTTGCCGCGCGCGATCAGGTAGATCAGCGCGACGAGGTACGGCATGAAGACGAGTCCGATGATCCAGACCGCCTTCCACCAGCCGCTGAGGGCGTGGTCCCGGAAGAGGTCACCGATGATCTGGAACAGGATGACGAGGTAGACGAAGAACAGGAAGAACCAGACCAACATCCAGATCCACTGGCCGAGCGTGTTCATGGAACCGTCCTTGTGCTGACCCCGCCTCTGGTGGGGGGCTCGTGGTCTGAGGCTAACCACTGCGACGCGTGAATCACCCCGAATCGGTCGCGACACGAGCGCGGTCCTCAGCCGGCCAGGGCCGCCCGCAGGAATGCGATGTCCTGGGCCTGGGTCTCCGCCGGGGTCTCGACGACCGCGTCGGAGCCGGCCTCCCGGACCACGTGCGCGATCAGCTCGGGCGGGATCGTGCCCGACGCGAAGCCCGCGTGCCGGTCACGTGCCGAACCCTGCGCGTCCCGTGAGCTGTTGGCGTGCACCAGGTCGACCTGACCCGTGATGCTCCGCACCCGCTCGACGACCGTCTCCAGGTCCTCCCCGGCCGCCCAGGCGTGGCACGTGTCGAGGCACAGCCCGACGTCGTAGCCGCCGATCGCGTCCCAGAGCATCGCGAGCCCGTCGAGGGTGCGTGCGCACGCGTTCTCCCCGCCCGCCGTGTTCTCGACCAGGATCCTCACGGGGAACGTGGCGCGCTCGAACGTCTTGCGCCAGTTCTCGATGCCGACGGCKAGGTCGTCGCCGTCGCCGACGTGCCCACCGTGCACGATGAGCGCCCGCGCGCCCAGCCCTGCTGCCGCGGCCGCGTGCTGCGCGATCATGTTCCGGCTCGGGATCCGGATCCGGTTGTTGGTCGACGCGACGTTCACCAGGTACGGCGCGTGCGCGTAGATGCCGAGGCCCGAGGACACCAGGGCGTCTGCGTCGGCACGCGGCACCGGCTTCTTCCAGCCTTGCGGGTCCGCCAGGAACAGCTGGACACAGCCTGCGTCGAGCTCGGCGGCGGCTGCCACCGGGTCGTCACCACGCACATGGGCGCCGATGAGCACCACGTCGGTCTCCCTCCGGTCGGGCACGCGCCAGGCTAGACCGGACCGGTGACAGGCGCACACGTGCGCCCAGGTGTGCTCACTCCCCCGCTGTGGTCAGCAGCCGCATCCCGACCAGGCGGGGTGTCGGGAGGTCACCGGTCGCGCGGACCTCGACCAGGACCTCGACGTCGCGCACTCCCGGAGGGAGCGCGACCTCGCGCACGGTCCGGTGCGTCGGGTCGGCCGGCTCGAGCACGTCGTCGAGGACGACCTGCCCTGCGACGAGCACCTGCAGCGCCGTCGGCCCTGCGTCCCCGAGCCACTCGACCTGGACCGACGAGGCGGTGCTGCGCCAGTTGGCGAGCGTCAGCCGGAGGTCCTGCGTGGTGGACCGCCACCGCGCGTCGCCCGCCCGTCCCGTGACGGTGCCCGTCCCGACGACGCCGTGGTCGACCTCGGGCTGCTGCTCCCCGAACGCGACCTCGTCGAGGGTGCGTGCCGCGAGGCTGAGCGACGCACGGTCGGCGACGGCCAGCACGGCCCGGCGTGCGGCGGCGTCCCCGTCGTGCGCGTACGGCCACGCGGCGACGTACCGCGCGTCGTGCAGCGTCGCGAACGGTTCGAGGGCGATCTCGGTGCCGTCGGCGTCGCGCACCGTGAAGCCGGTGCCGGACCGGGCGATCGAGTCCCCGGAGTGCGGGCCCAGGACGGGAGCGTCGAGCAGCGGTCGCAGGGGGCCGCTGGCGATGTGGCCCATGCGCGTCGGGGCGGCGACGTAGTCCAGGGAGTCGTCCGGCACGCGATGGGCGAGGACGAGCGGACCCCAGAGGAGCTGCGCCCACGGTCCGCCGTCGGGAGTCGGCTCGAGGCGGGTCCGCGCCGGCAGGGCCAGGTCGATCGTCGTGACCCCCGTCCACTCCCGGTCGACGCGCAGCCGCGACCCCGCCGGGACCGGAGCCCGCTGCCGGCCGTCCACCGTCGCGGTCGCCGCGCCGTCCACCCACGTCGGGATGCGGACCGCGAGCGTGAAGCGGACCGGCGCCGTCGTCTCGACCTCGATCGTGGCGCGTTCGCCGGCGGGGTAGCCGGAGACGACACGGACCGTGACGCCGCGGTCGCGCCACCGCGCCGTGGCGTCGACCAGCAGGTTCACGCCGAGCTCGTCGCCCGCCGTGGAGAACGCCAGCGCGGCGTGCCGGGTGTGCGTCTCCAGCCCGGTGCCGACGCAGCACCAGAACCCCTCCTCAGGGGCCGAGTAGGTGCGGTAGTGGCCGGGTCGCAGCGAGGTGAAGTAGACGACCCCGCCGTGCTCGGGGTGCTGCGTGGAGAGCAGGTGGTTGGTCAGCGCCCGCTCGGCGTGGTCCAGGTAGGCGTCGTCGCCGGTGGTGCGGAACAGCTCGGCCGAGAGCTTGACCATGTTGTATGTCAGGCAGCTCTCCGGGCCCTCACGGCTGGTGAACATGGTGTCGAAGTCGTCGGCGCGGTGGAAGTTCTCGCGCACGCTGGCTGCCCMGATCGCGACGGAGCGGCGCTGCGCGACCGAGACCCAGAACGTGTGCGCGGCGGTGCGGCAGCGGTCGTCGCCCGGTCCGACGGCCAGCGCACGCTCCACCCGGTCGATGGCGGCGAGGCCCACCGCGATGGGTGCCCGGGTGTTGGCGTGCAGACCGTCGAGCTCGTCCCGGCCGTCGGCCAGGGGCTCCACGAGGTCACGAGGCAGCAGACGCCGAGCCGTCACCAGGTGACGCGGGTCGCCCGTCAGCTCGGCGACCAGCGCGAACGTCTCGCTGAGGCCGCCCGACTCCGTGACCAGGATGCGCGCGACGTCGACGTCGGACAGGTCGGCCGCGAGACCGTCCCACCAGCGGACGAGGCCGTCGAGCACCTCGCGGGCACCGGGGACGTGCGCGTGCGTCGCGTCGACGAGCCCGGCGAACGTCTTGTGCAGGTTGTACAGCGGGACCCAGCGGTCGTTGAGGTCGAACGTCGCCTCCCGGATGTCCCCGCGGCGCAGCTCCGCCCAGAGGCGCGGCCCGTCCGGGATCCCTCCGACGTACCCGGTCCCGCCCGCCGCCTGGCACTCGCGCAGGCCGTCGACGAGCCGCTCGGCCCGCGCGCGGACCTGGCCGTCGCCGGTCGACTCGGCCAGCGTCGACAGGGCCGAGAGGACGTGCCCGGCCGTGTGACCGTCCAGCCCCGTCGACTCCCACCCGCCGTAGGGCTCGGCCACGGGCGGCAGGCCCGCCTCGCGACGGAACGGTGCCAGCAGCCGGTCGACGGACAGCCCGAGCAGGGTCTGGTGGACCCGGTCCTGCGCACCGCGGAACACCCCCGCGCCCAGGTCGACGTCGCTCAGGGGGAGGAACGCGATGCCCGTCACGAGACGACGTCGCYGTGCCGGAACGTCTGCCCGCCGGCCTGCCGCGCGCGGTAGGCCGCGACGTGCGCGCGGTTCGCGCAGCCGTTGACGTCGCAGAACCGGCGCGAGCGGTTCCGGGAGAGGTCGACCAGGACCGCCTCGCAGTCGTCCGCCTCGCAGCGCTGGAGCCGGTCCCACTCGGCGCTGCGCACCACGTCGGACAGGGCCATCGCCGTCTCGACCAGGAGGACCGTCGCCAGCGGGGCGTCCGGCGCGGTGCCGTGCAGGTGCCAGTCCAGG
Source organism: Cellulomonas sp. P5_C5 (assembly GCF_054049655.1). Classification (NCBI taxonomy): domain Bacteria; kingdom Bacillati; phylum Actinomycetota; class Actinomycetes; order Micrococcales; family Cellulomonadaceae; genus Cellulomonas; species Cellulomonas sp. P5_C5. The sequence continues at coordinate 35,767 of NZ_JBFULY010000031.1, forward strand.
TCGTCGTGCCGCGTGAGGTACGGCACCGCTCCCCCGCGCGCCAGCATCTCGTTGAGCACCCCTGCCGCCGTGTCGCGGTCGACGTCCCACAGCGCCGCGATCTGGTCCCGGGCGTCCCGGACCGCCGCCAGCTCGGCGTCGTCTCCGTCGTGCCGGGCCGTGTACCCCCAGCGCGTGTAGAACTCGGCGACGTCGTCGGCGGTCGCCATCGCGTCGTGGCCGTCGCGACGGCGAGCCGTGTTCACCATCTCGACGGCCGCGGCGATGCTCATCTCGGTGTCAGGTGCGAAAACCACTTTGACTCCTGTCGACTATCTGAGTAGCGTCATGAGTGTAATAAGACTTCACTCCTTACATCTTCCGACGGGAGCACGGCGATGGCCCTGACCGGCACGTCGAACCGCTCCGTCGGCATCGTCGCAGGTCTCGTCGCCGCCGTGGCCTTCGCGACCAGCGGGCCGGTGGTCAAGCCGCTGCTCGTCGCGGGATGGTCCCCCGGCTCCGCGATCCTCGTGCGGCTCTCCGTCGCCGCGCTGATCCTCGCCGGACCGGCCGCCTGGGCGGTGCGGGGCCGGTGGCACGTCATGCGGGACGAGTGGCGCACCATCCTCGGCTTCGGCGTGCTCGGCGTCGCCACGGCCTCCACCATGTACTACCTCGCGGTGGACCGGCTCCCCGTCGCCGTCGCCCTGCTCATCGAGTACACCGGACCGCTCCTGCTCGTCGCCTGGCGCTGGGCGCGCGACCGGCAGGCGCCGACGCGCGCCACCCTCGTCGGCGCCGCGCTCGCGACCGGCGGCCTCGTGTTCGTCCTCGACCTCACCGGCTCGCTGGAGCTCGACCCGGTCGGCCTGGTGTTCGCGCTGGTCTCCGCCGTGGGCAACGCCGGGTACTTCGCGTTCACCGGCCGCCCCTCCGCCCTGCCCCCGATCAGCCTGGCCGGAGCCGGTATGGCGGTCGGCGCCCTCACGGTCGCGCTCGTCGCCGCCGTCGGCGTGCTCCCGCTCGCCGCCCCGGACGTGCGCGTCGACCTGCTCGGGTCGCAGGTGCACTGGATCGTGCCGCTGCTCGTCGTGGCCACCGTGCCGACCGCCTTCGCGTACGGCGTCAGCGCCCTGTCCGTGCGCCTGCTCGGCGAGCGGCTGGCGTCGTTCCTCGCCCTGTCCGAGGTGCTCGTCGCCGTCCTGCTCGCGTGGGCGCTCGTCGGCGAGGCACCCCTGCCCGTCCAGGCCGTCGGCATGGTGCTCGTGGTCGCCGGCATCGCGCTGGTGCGGCGCGGGACCGAGACGGTGGAGGCCGTCGAGGTGCTCGACCCGCTGCGCGCGGTCGCCGACGCCCGCGTCTGACGCAGGTCCTCAGCCGACGAAGATGCAGAACGGGTGCCCTGCCGGGTCGGCGTAGACCCGCAGCGGCTCCTCGGGGTCGTCGGAACGGTCGTGGAGCAGCCGAGCCCCCAGCGCGAGCGCCCGGTCGTGCTGGGCGTCGAGCTCCGCGACGTCCGGCACGGTCGTGTCCAGGTGCAGCTGCTGCGGGACCGGTCCCTCCGGCCACGTCGCGGGCGGCAGCGCGTCGACCTGCTGGAACGCGAGCGGTACCCCACCGGGCGAGCGCAGCACCAGCCAGTCCTGGTCGCCGTTCCCGGGCTCGTCGCCGGGCCGGTACTCGAGCCMGAACAGCTCGCGGTAGAACTCCGCCAGCGCCCGGACGTCGGTCGCGTCGAGCACGACCTGCACGATCGTCGGGTACGTCGTCATGAGCAGCTCCTCGGGTGCGTCAGCGTTCGTCGGCCATGGTCTCCCCGGCCGGATCCTGTCGCACCCTGGCGAGCGCGTCCCGGTACTCGTCCGTCGTCCCGTCGGGGCGCACCTGCTGCAGGACGTGCCGGCGCACACCCAGACCGCTGAGCACGGCGGTCAGCTCCGCGACGTCGTCGGGACCCATGACCGTCGGGTCGACGGTGGTCCTGACCTCGACGTCCACGCCGGAGTCGAGCACCAGCCGCAGCGAGGCGAACGTCGCGTCGGCGGTCGTCGTCGCGCCACCGACGCGGGTGACGGCACGGTAGAGCCGCACCGGGGCCTTCACGTCGAACCCCACCCAGTCGACGAGCGGGAGTAGCGTCAGCAGCCGGCTCGGGTACGCGCCGGACGTGTGCAGACCGACCCCGAATCCCGCCGCACGCACCTGGGCGGCCGCCGCGACGAGGCCCGTCTGCCGGGTGGGCTCCCCGCCCGAGAACACCAGCCCGTCCAGCAGCCCGCGTCGGCGCGCGAGGAGGGCGAGCACGTCCTGCCACGGCACCCGGCCCGGTGCGCGGGGGTCAAGGATCGCCGCGTTGTGGCAGTACGTGCACCGCCACGGGCAGCCCTGCAGGAAGGCCGTCGCGACGAGCCGGCCGGGCCAGTCGCACGACGACAGAGGCGTCAGGCCCGCGATGGCGAGCTCGCCGGTCACGCGAGAGCCGGCTCACGGAACGGGGTGCGCTCCGCGTGCTCACCCTTCTTGCCGATGTTGAACGAGCTGACCGGGCGGTGGTAGCCCATCACGCGCGTCCACACCTCGCACTCGCCGTGGCACTGGGGGCACGTGGGGTGCTCCCCCGCCAGGTAGCCGTGCGACGGGCAGATGGAGAAGGTCGGTGTGACGGTCAGGTAGGGCAGCCGGAACGTCGACAGCGCGCGCCGGACCAGCTCGCGCGCCGCGTCCGGTGTCGAGAGCCGCTCCGCCATGTAGAGGTGCAGCACGGTGCCGCCGGTGTACCTGGTCTGCAGCTCGTCCTGGCGCTCGAGGGCCTCGAAGGGGTCGTCGGTGAAGCCCACGGGCAGCTGCGAGGAGTTGGTGTAGTACGGGTTGGCGTCGGTCCCCGCCTGCAGGATCCCCGGGAACCGGCGCCGGTCCTCCTTGGCGAACCGGTAGGTCGTCCCCTCGGCGGGCGTGGCCTCCAGGTTGTACAGGTGCCCGGTCTCCTGCTGGAACTCCACCATCCGGGCGCGCACGTGGTCGAGCAGGCGGAGCACCAGTGCGTGCCCCTCCGGGTCGGTCAGGTCCTGGCCGTCGCCGATGAAGTTGCGCACCAGCTCGTTCAGGCCGTTCACGCCGATCGTCGAGAAGTGGTTGTCCAGGGTGCCGAGGTAGCGCCGCGTGTACGGGAACAGGCCCTCGTCGAGGTAACGCGCGATGACGGTCCGCTTGAGCTCGAGCGACGTCCGCGCCAGGTCCAGCAGCTTGTCGAGCGCGACCAGCAGGCCGTCCTCGTCCCCGGCGTGCAGGAACCCGAGCCGGGCGCAGTTCACCGTGACCACACCGAGCGACCCGGTCTGCTCGGCCGACCCGAACAGGCCGTTGCCGCGCTTGAGCAGCTCACGCAGGTCCAGCTGCAGACGGCAGCACATCGAGCGCACGTCTCCGGGGTTCAGCTCGGAGTTGAGGAAGTTCTGGAAGTACGGCAGCCCGTACCGGGCCGTCATCGCGAACAGGCGGTCGGCGTTCTCGCTGTGCCAGTCGAAGTCGTGCGTGATGTTGTACGTCGGGATCGGGAACGTGAAGACACGGCCCGACGCGTCGCCGACGGTCATGACCTCGATGTACGCGCGGTTGATGAGGTCCATCTCGACCTGCAGGTCGCCGTACGTGAAGTCGCAGGGTTCCCCCGCGACGAACGGCACCTCCGCGCGCAGGTCGTCCGGGCACGTCCAGTCGAACGTGAGGTTGGTGAACGGCGTCTGCGTGCCCCAGCGGGACGGCACGTTGAGGTTGTAGACGAGCTCCTGGATCCCCTGCCGGACCTGCTCGTAGGACAGCGCGTCGAGCCGCACGAACGGGGCCATGTAGGTGTCGAACGAGCTGAACGCCTGCGCACCCGCCCACTCGTTCTGCATCGTGCCGAGGAAGTTCACGATCTGCCCGACCGCCGAGCCGAAGTGCCGCGGCGGGCGGGCGTCCACCTTGCCCGGCACCCCGTTGAGACCCTCCGCCAGGAACGACCGCAACGACCAGCCCGCGCAGTAGCCGGACAGCATGTCGAGGTCGTGGATGTGGAGGTCGCCCTCGCGATGGGCCGCACCCACGTCCGCCGGATAGACGTGGCTGAGCCAGTAGTTGGCCACGACCTTGCCCGCCGTCTGCAGGATCAGGCCGCCGAGCGAGTACCCCTGGTTCGCGTTCGCGTTCACCCGCCAGTCGGTGCGCTCCAGGTACTCGTCGATCGACGAACCGACCTCCACGACAACGCTGTCCGACATGTCCCGCTCCGGTCTCTACTCCGAGGCCCTCCGGCGTCGACCACAACATGCTGTGGTCGATCGGCCCCTGGAGGACTAGATGTAGACGCTAGGGGTGGAGCATGGCTCGCCGGACGGGCCTTTGGTCCCTAGTGGGTCCACCGCACCGGAGCGGGCGCCGACGTACGATCCAGGACGACGGCGAACGACGACGTGAAGGAGATCGCGTGGCCACCGGTGTGCTCCCCCAGGCGACGGTCGACGACGTGCTGGCTCAGCTGGCGGCGTTGGAGGACCCGAAGATCCGGGCGGTCAACGAGCGCCACGGCGACGACCACGGCGTCAACCTCACCCGGCTCCGTTCGGTCGCCAAGACCCTCAAGACCGACCCCGAGCTCGCCGGCCGCCTCTGGGAGACCGGGGACACCGCAGCCCGGCTCGTCGCGATCCTCATCAGCCGCCCCAAGCTCTACTCGGCAGCCGAGCTGGACGGGATGCTGCGCGACGCACGTGTCCCGAAGGTGCACGACTGGCTGGTCGGCTACGTCGTCAAGAAGGGCCCGCACGTCGAGGAGCTGCGCGTCGCGTGGTTCGCCGATCCCGACCCCGTCGTCGCCAGTGCCGGCTGGGCCCTGACCAGCGACCGCGTCGCCGGCTCGCCCGCCGGGCTCGACCTCGTCGGGCTGCTCGACGTCATCGAGGCGCAGATGAAGGACGCGCCGGACCGTCTGCAATGGGCCATGAACCAGTGCCTCGCCACCATCGGGATTCACCACCCCGAGCTCCGTGCGCGCGCGGTCGACATCGGGGAGCGGCTCGAGGTGCTCAAGGACTACCCCACCCCGCCCGGCTGCACCTCGCCGTTCGCGCCGAGCTGGATCGCGGAGATCGTCCGACGCCAGAGCAGCGGGTGACCGTCAGCCGCAGGCTCCTGCGAGCTCGAGGTCCGCACGCGGCCGGGCCTCTCTAGGGACGTCGCGCGGTGACGATCCAGGCACGCGAACCGAACCAGACACCGTCGTCGCGCAGATGGTCCGACAGCGCCTCCCGCAGCCGGTCGAGCCCGCGCTCCTCGGTCTCGGTGTCGAGCCGCGCCAGCAGCTCGCTCGTGCTCGTGAAGCCACGCACCCACGCCTCGGCCGCGGCCACGTCCGGCCCGTAGCAGACCGGTTCGTCGACGTCCGTGACGACGACGTCGACGAACCCGGCGGCGTCGAGCACCTCGGACGTCCGGGACGGGTCCGCGAGCGAGAACGCCGGCGAGGTGCCGACCGGCTGCTCCGCCCCTCCGAGCGCCTGGCGGATGGCGACATCCCACTCGTTGCGGTCCGCGTCCTGCCAGACCATCATCACGAGGCGGCCGGCCGGGCGCAGCGCCCGCGCCAGGTTGGTGAACGCCGCGGTGGCGTCGTGGAAGAACATCGTGCCGAATCGGCTGACGGTCAGGTCGAAGCCCTCCTGCGCGAAGGGAAGGACCTGCGCGTCACCCCGCTCGAACGCGACGTTGGCGATCCCGTCGGCCTGGGCGAGCGCGCGAGCACGCTCGATGGCCGAGGCGGAGCTGTCGACACCCAGCGCGCCACCCTCGGGCGCGGCGAGCGCTGCTGCCCGAGTCGTCTGACCCGTGCCGCAGCCGACGTCGAGGACCCGGTCCCGCACCTGGACGTCGCACGCCCGCCGGAACACGACGTCGAGCAGCTGCAGCTCGGTGTCGTAGCCGGACGCGTGCTGCGAACGCCCTGCGGCGACCGCCTCCTCGCTGCGCCTCACCAGGCCAGTTGACTCGCCGATCCCGAGATCCGCAACGCGGGCGGCCCGGCCGCGTACCCCGCGGAACCTCGTGACGCGGACGCGAGGGCCGCTCGACGCTCACCCCACCGGGTTCCAGCCGTCGCTGCCCGCCAGGTACTTCTGCGGCGTGTAGCTCGGCGCCTGCGCGTCGCTGAGCTGCGGGCGGTTCGTGCCCGTCCCTGCTCCGGCGCCGGTGTTCCTGTACTCGGAGAACCGCGCGGCGGTCCACACGTTCGAGGACATGTTCGTCCACGGCTGACCGGTCGAGATGGTGTTGCTCAGCGAGCTCTCGCGGTAGAGCACCTGAGCGTCCGCGCCCCACGGCCGACCCAGCTGGGTCGTCGCCGCGGTCTTCCCGGTGATCGTGCTCTTGTAGAACAGGAAGCCGTACTGCTTGGCGGGATCGGTGYGCGCTGCCGTGATCGGTCCTCCGGTGGACCGCTTCTGGTAGATCGACGCCCGGTCGAACACGGCCGTCCCCCCGCCGAAGATGAAGTCGACGGTGCCGTCCACGTAGCTGTCGACGACGTACGCGCGGGCGGCGTCGTTCACCAGCAAGGTGTCCTGGTTGCCGGTGAACCGCACGTTGCGGAACACCAACCGGGCGGCGTTGAGGTTGGCGGCCACCGCCTGGCTGCCCTCCCCGTAGTCGTTGGCGATCGTCAGGTTGGTGGCGACCAGGTCGGCACCGTTCGCGAAGAACGTCGCGCTGCCTGACGTCCCGTACCCGCCCGCGTTGCTGCGGTTGTTGACGAGCACCGTGTCGGCAGCGGAGCCGCCCAGGCCCTGCAGCGTGACGAGGGGCTTGTTCGCGGGCACGGTGACGATCTCCCGGTAGGTGCCCGGCTTGATCGTGATCACCCGCCGGGTCGTGTTGTTCGCCGGTACGGCGTCGACCGCCGCCTGGATCGTGCGGAAGMTCCCGGTCCCGTCGGCTGCCACCACGGGCGCCGCCGCCGGCGGCGTCGCACCGCCGATGCTTGCCTGCGGGCCGGTCGCCCTCGTGAGGAGCGCGGGGAGGGCCGACGCCGGGTCCAGCGTGTACGCGTAGAAGCTCTTCGGGTCGAACGCCGAGCCCCGGGTGGTCTGGTTGCCCGTGGAGTTCACGACGATGCTCCCGGACTGCTTCAGCTCGGCGGTGTCCTGGGGCGCGTACGGGTTCTTGACGTTGTCGAAGTAGCTGTTCTCCAGCACCATCTTCGTCGCCCCGCGGGAGAGGTTCCCGTACGACGTGATGTTCTGCAGATAGTTGTCGTAGAGGTGCGCGAACGCCACGTTGTCGGTGCTGGGATTGCGCTGGTTGGTGTCGTGGATCCAGTTGTGGTGGATCGTCATCCGGGCCGTGACGTTCTCCGTCCAGCCGATGCCGAACGACTTGTTGCTGCCACCCATCTCGTTCCAGGACACCGTGAGGTTGGTGGTGTCCTTGCGACTGTCGATGAGGCCGTCGTTCATCCGCAGGATGCGGTTGTGGTCGATCCAGACGTTGGACGCCGTGTCCATCTGGATGCCGTCGTAGTCGTACACCTTGTCGTCGGGGTCGTCGTCGGCCATCTTCGTGTCCCGGATGGTCAGGTTCCGGATGATGACGTTGTTCGTCCCGGCATTCAGGCGCAGGCCGCCGTTGACGATCTGACCGCTGGTACCGACACCGATGATCGTCTTGTCCGACGAGATCGGGATCTCGTCGCCGTATGGGGTCACGGTGATCGCGGCCGCGACGCGCACCACGTACCTGCCGCTCGCGGCGGCATACGTGCGCAGGTCGGCGAGGGTCGTGACCGTCACGGTCGTGCCGCCGGTGCCGCCGGTCGTGCCCGTCGCGAAGCCGTCGGGAACCTCCGCCCACGGACCCGACGGAGTCGTGCCGCCGGCGACCGGCAGCGACCACTGCACCTTCGCCGCGTCGTCGCACGTGTCCTGCACCGCGGGTGCCCCGGAGGCGGTGGACCCGCCCTCGACCGAGACGCACAGCCCGCTCGCGGCCGAGGCGATCTGCGCCTTGCCCGAGCCTGCCGACGACCTCGCGGTCCAGGTCTGGTTCGTCTGGTCGGCGCAGCCCCACTGCTGGAGCCGTGCACCGGCCGCGGTGGAGGCGCCGGGCACGTCGAGGCACCGCGCGGAGGCGGCGTTGGTCAGCCGGAACCCGGCGCCCTGGGGGCTGACGGTCCACTGCTGGCGCGCGGCACCGGCCACGCAGGTCGCCACGGTCAGCAGCGTGCCGTTGGTGGTCACGCCGCCGGGGACCTCGAGGCACTTCCCCGACGCGCCCGAGCGCAGCACGTAGGTGCCGGCCGCKACGGTCACCGGKTCGCCCGGTGCGGCGGTCGCCGGGGCCGCCGCGGCGACGCCGGCGCAGAGCGCGAGGGCTGCCGCGGCGACGAGCGCCGCCCAGCGGGAGCGGACGGGCACCGGCGCGGCGTCGTTGCCGCGCCTCCGGACCAGGGAGCGAGGGGTGTGCATGTCCGGGACGGTATGGCCGACACCTGTCGGTTTACAACGCTGTAGGGATCGTCGAAACGGTTCACCTCGACATGTGCCGGTCAGCCGTCCGTGTTGCGAGCCCCAGGCAACGGGTCGACGATGCCGAGGGAGCGAGGGGGAGCTCATGTCCCAGCAGCAGGCGGCGCCGATGGTCGAGCCGGACCTGTCGAAGCGTGCGATCTGGGCGATCTTCGGCGGGCTGATGCTCGCGATGCTCCTGGCCGCGCTCGACCAGACGATCGTCGCGACCGCGTTGCCGACCATCGTGCGCGACCTCGGCGGCGCCGAGCACCTGTCGTGGGTGGTCACCGCGTACATGCTGGCGTCGACCGTCACGACGCCGCTGTGGGGCAAGCTCGGTGACCTCTACGGCCGCAAGATCCTGTTCCTCGCGTGCATCGTCATCTTCCTCGTCGGCTCCGCGCTCGCCGGCACGTCGCAGACGATGGGTCAGCTCATCGCCTGGCGCGCCGTGCAGGGCGTGGGCGGCGGCGGGCTCATGGTGCTGGCGCAGGCGATCATCGGCGACGTGGTCCCTCCCCGGGACCGCGGCCGGTACCAGGGCGCGTTCGGCGCGGTCTTCGGGCTGTCCAGCGTGGCTGGACCATTGCTCGGCGGGTTCTTCGTCGACCACCTGTCGTGGCGCTGGGTCTTCTACGTCAACCTCCCGATCGGAGCGCTCGCGCTCGCCGTCGTCGCCGCGGTCCTGCCGACGACCAAGGCGCGGACCTCGCCGAAGATCGACGTCTGGGGCATCACGCTCCTGGCGACGGTCGCCACGTGCATCGTGCTCGTCACCAGCCTCGGCGGGAGCAGCTGGGACTGGGGCTCCGTCCAGGTCATCGGGCTGTCCGTGCTCGCCGTCGTGGCCGTCGTCGCGTTCGGGTTCGTCGAGGCGCGCGTCCCGGAGCCGGTCATGCCCCTGCGGCTCTTCACCAACAGGGTGTTCTCCACCACCGCGGTCGTCGGGTTCGTCGTCGGCTTCGCGATGTTCGGGTCGATCACCTACCTGCCGCTCTACCTGCAGCAGGTGCAGGGCGCGACCCCCACCGGCTCCGGCCTGCAGATGATCCCGATGATGGTCGGCCTGCTCCTCACCTCCATCGCCAGCGGTCAGATCATCAGCCGCACGGGCCGGTACAAGGTGTTCCCCATCGTCGGCTCCGCGATCTTCACCGTCGGCCTGTACCTGCTCTCCCTCATGGGCCGCGAGACCACGTCCGTCCAGTCCGGGCTCTCCATGTTCGTGCTGGGCGCCGGGCTCGGCATGGTCATGCAGGTGCTGGTGCTCGCGGTGCAGAACGCCGTCGAGTACCGCGACCTCGGCGTCGGCACCAGCGGCGCGACCTTCTTCCGCACCATCGGCAGCTGCGTCGGCGTCGCCGTGTTCGGCACGGTCTTCAACGCGAACMTCACGTCCAACCTGGCCGCCGCTCCCCCGGCCGGAGCCGTCGGACCCTGCGCCGGCCCCGCGCTCAGCGCCACGTCCGCGGCGCTGGCGTCGTGCCCGCCCGACGTGCAGAACTGGTTCCTCGACGGCTACTCCGACGCCATCCACACGATCTTCCTGTGCGCCGTGCCCGTCGGTGCGCTCGCGTTCGTGCTGGCCTGGCTGATCCCCGAGGTCACCCTGCGCACGGCCGCGAGCCGGCCCGAGCAGGGCGAGGTGTTCGCGCTGCCGTCCAGCCGGACGTCCTTCGAGGAGCTCCGGCTGCTGCTCTGGCGCGAGGTCGGCCACCAGGACCCGCTCCGGGCGTACGCGATCCTCACCCGCGACCTCGACATCGGGCTCACCCCCGGCCAGTGCTGGATGCTCGCACGCGTGACGGCCGAGGGCTCCCGCACGATCGACGCGATGACGGAGAGGTCTGGGGTGGAGCGGGAGCGCGTGGTCGCCGCGGCCGAGGCGCTGCGCGCCCGGGGCCTGGTCACCGTCGACGGTGGCACCGTCCGGCCGACCGACGCCGGCCACGCGGTCGCCGACCAGGTGCGGGAGCACGAGCGCGTCGAGCTCCGCCGGATCATCGACCAGTGGAGCGGCGGCGACGAGCCGGCGCTCGACCAGCTCGTCGAGCAGCTGACCGCGCGCCTCTGGCGCGAGGACCCGACCCCGGCGGGCCTGCGCGGCTGACGCTGCTAGTCGAGCAGGTGGATGGCGAACGCGACCGCGAACCCGAGCGTCGTCGCGATCCCGACGAGCTTGCCGCCCTCCTCGAACGC
>NZ_JBFULY010000032.1:0-45118 GCF_054049655.1 Cellulomonas sp. P5_C5
GCTGCGCGACGGTCGCCCCGCCCGCCGTCGCGGCCAGGTAGGCCTGCGCTGCGGAGGAGGCGCGGGCGCGCGGCCCCCGGCGCAGCCACGCGCGCTCCACGACGGCCGCGGGCGCGTCGCTCGAGGCGAGGCGACGCCGCGCGGGTTCACCGTCCACCCGCAGGTACGTGAGCAGCGGGGCGGCGAGCGCGATCCGGTCTCCGCCGGGCACCTCCGCGACGCGGGCGAGCCAGGTGCGTCCCACCTCGGCGGAGAGCCGCGCACGGTTCAGCTCGTCGGTCGCCTCGCGCAGGCTGCCCGCCTGGTCCCACGCCGCCGCGACGAGCTCCTCCTGCGCGCGACGGACGAGCCGGGCACCGAGACCTGCAGCGGCACGACGGTCGCTCCGGGTGTTGACCTCGGTCGCCCACTGCGCGCGATCACCCGCCGCGGTCGCGGGCCAGCTCCCGTGGAACGGGAGCCCGACGACGGGGTCGTCCACCAGCGGGTCGTACCGTGCCCGGTCGGGCGGCTCCGGCGCCCGGGTGACCGTCGACTCGAGCAGCGGTTCGACCGCGGCGGCGAACGCGGCATTCCCACGCGGTGGGCGCTGGTCGATCAGGGTGGGGTCGGCCAGCGCACCGATCAGCCCGACGACCACGGGCGTCTGCACGGTCCAGGCGACGTCGATGCCCGGGTCGGTCACGTCGACGTCCCGGACGCCGAGGCGCCGCACCTCGTCGGCGGGCAGCAGCAGGTCGCACAGGGACTCGAAGTCGCCGGCCTCGGCGGCGGTCTCGAAGGTCCAGGTGTCGTACACGGTCAGCGTGACCGGGTCGGTGCCGTCGGTGTCCCACGCCGGCTCGATGCGGACGCCGTCGGCGCCGATCGTGAAGGCGTTCACGAGGGCCGCCCGGTAGGTGCGACCGGGGTCCATCCGGCGCGGGCAGACGATCCGGGACCGCAGCAGACCGGGGGTTGCCGTCAGGGCGGCCGGCACCTCCTCCGCGGGGACGCCCGACTGCACGTGCGCCCACCCCCACAGGTCGTCGTGCGGGGGCAGCTGGTCGAGCGCGTCGGGCGGCACGACGAGCGAGGCGGGGACACCGTCGCCGCCGACGTACTCGACGGCGGTGTCGACGACCACGAGCGCGAGCCAGGGCCGCAGGCGCCCGTCCGTCCCGGGACCGACGGGCAGGTAGCGCCAGGGGAGGTCCGGCTCCATGAGCTCGACCAGCGGGAAGATGTTCGTCTCGACGTCGGTCGCACCGGGCGCGGGGGAGCGGCGCACGATCTCGGAGGGCGCCAGCGCCGCGACGTGGTGCGGGCCGAGCAGGTGCGCGTCGCCGGCGACCGGGCTGCCCGCCACCTCCAGCCCGAGCGTGATCGCTCCCGGGTCCACGGCGCCCGACCCCGGGTCGGCGGTGGGCGCGTGGCGCACGAGTCCCCGCCGCAGGTACGGCAKGAAGTGCAGGTCGTCGCTCACGGCACCACCTCCGCGAGCGCGGCGTGGGCGGGTGCGACGCGCAGTCGCCCGCGCTCGGAGGTGTCGGCCGCGACCCGTGCCGTGAGGACGGTGACGGCGTCGGCGTAGGTGAGGCGCATCGACCGGCCCGCGTCGGCGAGCGCTGCCCCCGCCCGCTCACCCGTGGCGGTCTGCACCAGCGTGTAGGCCGTATTGCGGACGGCGAACGTCGAGCCGGTGACCGTCCGCCGCACCGGTGCCGCGGCGGCGACGTGGACCGGGCTCACGTAGCTCGCGTGGGTGGGTCGGCGGTCGCCGAAGACCGACTGCTCGGGCTCCCGGCTGACCGACGTGCACAGGCGAGCCGGGTCCGAGCCGACGTCGACCTCGTCGTCGCCGAACCGGACCCCGGCGGTCATGAGCTCGTACGACGGCATCGAGAGCCGGGCGCCCGCGTCGAGCCGGTCGAACTGCGCGGGGGCGAACCAGTCCTGCGCCCACTGCGGCTCCTCGACCGGCTCCCCGCCCAGCGTCACGTCCGTGACGTCGATGGTCGGCTCCGCGGGGACGTACTCACCGAACGCCGTGATCGTGCGGTTCAGGGGCGCGACGGACTGCCGCACCTCGACCGCCTGGTCGGGTCGGACCCAGAGCCCGGCCGGCAGCTCKGKGCTGAGGGTGACACCGCTCGTCCACGCGCCGGCACCGTCGACGGCCTGCCAGGCACGCGGGTCGGCGAGGGCGGCGACGACGTCGTCGGCGACGGGGTGCACACCCCGGACGGCCCCGCCCGGGGTGGAGCCGACGTCGAACAGCAGGTCCACGTTCAGCCCGAAGAACCGGAACGTCGCCCGGCCCATGGCGTACCACGGCCGCGGCCCCTCCAGGTGCACGTACAGGTCGACCCCGAACAGCTCCTTCGTGCCGGCCGACACGGCGACCCCGGCGCTCACGTCGGCGACGATCGCGAACGGGGTGAGCGTGAGCAGCACGTTCACGCCGAACCAGCCCTGCGCCGTGTAGGTGGTGACCAGCACCTTCACGCTGGCGGTCACCTCGACGCGGCCGCCGAACTGGAACGTGTTCGAGGTGACGGCGACGTAGGACTCGCAGACGATCTCGATGCCGTCGCCGAGGTCGATCGCGGCGCGCATGACGCGCAGGTCGAGCAGCCAGGCCGGGATCGCGCCCGGTGGGTCGAACTGGGGGTGGTAGCCGCCGACCGACAGGACGAACAGCGGCTGGCCGGTGAGGCGCGCGTAGAACCCCATGTCGCCCGAGAGCTGGAGCCCGAGCAGGTTCGAGTCGTAGAGCGAGGCGGCGACCGTGATCGTGCCCGCGGGGACGTCGACGGCGCCGAGGACGTCCATGTGCAGGGTCAGGACCGCGTCGTCGGGGGTCGGCAGGAACAGCTCCAGGCTGCCCAGGAGCGTGACGACCAGGTCCGGGATCGCGACGATCACGCCGAGCTGGATCGTGATGATGGTCGGGCTGCCCCAGCCGATCGCCAGGACCGGCCCGACGACCGTGGTGCCGTCGCGCAGCGGGAACCAGTGGTCGAGGCTGTCGAGCAGCGCGTCGGGGTCGTCGAGGATGTCGTCCGGGAACAGCAGCGCGTCCGCGGCTCCGGTGCGCAGCGCCCCGGCGAGCTCGTCGACGTCGATGGTCCGGTTCAGCGCGAGCAGCCCGCCGACGCCGAGGAGCGTGAACCCGAACCCGAGCGGTACCGGGCTGGGGAAGGTGGCACCGAGGCTGGCGAAGAGCGCCCAGCCGTCCGGGTCGCGCGGCAGCCGGGTGTCGACGACGACGACGGCGCTGATGCCCAGCCCGAAGACGTCGAGCACCAGACCACCCGAGTAGCGCCCGAGGTCGCGGTCGTACCCGACGAACCCACCGCCGGAGACGCCCTCGGTGTCCAGCCGGAAGGTCACCCGCTCCGGGGGCAGGAAGGCCGGCGGATCGACGTCGAGCAGGCCGAGGTTCCCGCCGTCCATGGTGATCCGCACGGCGGCGACGAGCCCGACGTGCTCCACGGTCGCGGCGAACGGGCCGATGGCCAGGCTCGCGCTGACGTCGAGGGTGAGGATCCCGTCGCCGGTCGGTCCTGCGACCAGGACCACGCGCAGCTCGTCGACCGTGATCGGGCCGATCCGGACCGTGAGCGTGCGGGTGATGACGAGGCCGGTCGTGCCGATCAGCGTGATCCCGCCCTGCCGGCTCCAGGCGAGCCCGACGTCGAAGGGGACGACGATCCCGTCGGCGGGCAGGACGTGGCGCAGGAACGTGTCGGCGGACCCTGTGCCGAGCTCCAGCGTGCCGCCGGTGAGGGCCGCGGACACCGTCATGGTCGGCTCGCCGCCGGCCAGGACGACTCCCGTGGTCACGTCGACGCCGTCGGCGGCGAGCGTCACGAGTCCCGACTCGCGCAGCAGGGTCACGCCTGCCGACGGCCGCAGGTGCACAGTGACCGAGAACCCCGCGGCCGTGGCCGGCCGTCCGTCGTCGTCGGTCACGGCGAAGGACAGCGGCGGGCGCACGCTCAGCAGCCTGTCGTCCCACGTGCCCGTGCCGTCGACGGTCAGCGACACCTCGTCCGACACCGGCACCGCGGACATGCCCGCGGTGCGCGGCGGACGGATCCCGAGCCCGGCGTCGCCACCGCCCGGGGTGGTCGGCGGCAGCGCCACGAGGTCGACACCGACCTCGTCGAAGCCCGTGCGAGTCGCGAGCGCCGCGAGGCGGACGTGCAGAGCCCGCCGGACCGTCCCGGCGTCGTCGACGTCGCCCGGTGGCCGAGGCTGACTCTGCACGGCTGCGTCGATCCCGAGCGCACGCACCAGCGCCGCCAGCCGCTCCAGGGCCGCGTCGCCGTCGAAGTCGGCGGTACCCCAGGCGAACGCCGCGGTCAGCGCCCCGGCGACATCGTCGGCGAGGCCGGTGAGCCGGTMGAGCTCCAGGCGGCGCCGGCGCGTGACCGGCGGGTTCGGCGTCGGCTCGTCGACGGCGGCCTCCCGCCCGTCGAAGTGGTCGGTCTCCGGTCCGAGGGGGTCGTCGTCCTGCCGGGCGTCCGGGTCGGGGAGACCGTCGACGGGTTCCAGCCCGTCCGAGACGCCGCCGACGGCACGGAGCAGCTCGTGCAGCGCTCCGGCGTGGCGCGCGAGGTGCTCGAGCGTGAGCCGGTCGAGCAGGGCCCTGCCGATCTCGTCGGTGTCGGTCCCGTCCGGTTGCACGGGCAGCTGCGCGGACAGCGCCGGACCCAGCCCGACCAGTGCGCGGCTCAGTGCCGCCAGTGCCGTCGACAGCTCGACGGCTGCGACCAGCTCGGCCACGCCGGTCGCGCCCCGCAGGTCGGATGCCCGCTCGGTGACGTCGGCCAGGAGCGGGCCGAGGTCGAGCAGAGCGGCGGGGACGGAGTCCGCGACGACGCCGAGGTCGGCGAGCAGCGCGCGGGTCCCCTCGGTGCTGGCGAGGTCGTCCGCGAGCGACTCGACGGCGGAGGCCATCGCGGCCAGCGCGGCAGCAAGGGTTCCCTGGGCCATCAGGGCACCCCCGGCCACTGCCGCTGCGCCGGGTCGACGGTGTCGAACCCGGTCAGGTGGCCGTCCGGGTCGAACCGGTCGACGGAGAAGTCGACCCGCAGGTAGGCGTCGAGCGCGGCCGCGAACCGGGACATGTTGCCGAGGATGCGCATCCGGTTGGCGGTGTCGAGGTCGGCGGAGATGTCGGTGTGCCGGTTGTCGACCCCGAAGAGCAGGTGCGTGCTGGCCCGGGTGGCCGGGCTGCGCGTCCGGTCMTGCTCGGCCGTCCGTGCCCACATGCTCCACATCGAGGGCGTCGTGTTGAACGCGAGGTAGACCAGCGCCCAGTAGGCGACGAAGTCGCGCCGCTCCGGGTCGAGGGAGTCGACGCCGGGGCCCGGCGGGGGTGAGCCCGGATCGGTGAACTCGGGCAGCGGGTGGTAGACGTCGCCGGGCAGGTACCCCACGCCGGTGTGCACCTGCTGGTGCACCCACTGGAAGATCGCTGCCTGCAGAGCCAGGCCCACCGGTTCGAGCCGACGGGTGAGGCGGCGGTGCTGGGGCCGGTCGGCACCCCACCCCTTCGGGCGGTCGGTGGACCAGCGCACCGCCAGGCGGTCGACCGCGAAGCGCTCGATGTTCCCGGCGGGCACGAACGCCGGGTCGAGCAGCCACGTCGCGGGGTCACGGTCGGCGGGCCGGAGCTGGTCGATCACCCAGCGGAACTGGTCGGACATGTCCTGGAGCGCGCCGGTCGACGCCAGGCGCTGGAAGATGTCCCAGTCCCGGCGCTTCGTCAGGAGGTCGAGACCGTACGGCCAGCCAGTCCACGACCACCGCGAGATCATGTTCATGAACGACAGCTGCCAGYGTGAGCCGGCGACGGTGAAGGCCGCGTTCTTGTCCGGCATGGAGCTGAAGTGCTCGACCCAGCTCTGCGGGTTCCGGTTGTCGGAGGTGAACACCAGGTAGCCCTCCGTGTCCGCCACCGCCATGACGACGGCGGGATGGACGGGCGAGCTGGTGCGGGCGTCCCGCACGGCCTGCGACGCGACCACGACGGAGGCGAGGTCGGCGTCGTCCCACCCGTCGCGCACGGTGGTCCGGTCCTCCTCCGTGACCCCCTTGTTGCCGAGGTCGTTGCCGTGCCGCGAGTGCGTCGCCGTCCGTACCCCTGTCCCGCTCGACGCGGGGGAGTACGGGGACTTCGGGGTCGGGGCGGTGCGGTCCAGCCGCTCGCCCTTGAGGTGAGACCMCGGCCAGAGCCCGCTCGGGTCGGCGAGCCGAGTGTGCGCGGCCCACCACGCGAGCGAGCGTGCGCCCATGCCGTCGTCGTTCAGGGCGTTCAGCCGGTCTCGGACCACCCAGGCGTCGCACACCCCGTGCCAGTCGGCCAGCGCCGCGAGGGGGTGGTCGACGTGCGCGACGTCGTCCCGGCTCGTGTACTCGCCCGCGTCCAGCAGCGGGGGCTGGAAGACCCGTCGGGCGGTGCCGACGACGACCTCCGTGAGCCAGTCCGGCATCGTGTACTCGCGCTTGGGCAGCGACGGCTCGGCGATGCGGACCACGGCCAGGAACCCTGCGGGTTCGAGGTCGTGCGCCGGGCGGGCGTAGGCGCGCAGGGTCGACTCGGTGAGCGGCCCGGCGGCGCGCGCGGAGCCCGTGGCACGGATCGGGTCCCCACCCGCGGCGGCGCTCGACGCCTGGTACAGCGCCTCGACCTGGAACGTCGTGAGCCCGACGGCGTGGGTGCGCACCGCATCCAGCGGCTCCTGGCGGTCCTCGCCAGTCAGCCAGACCGCGGCCGGCCGGCCGAGCGGCGCGCCGGCGAAGCACGACACCCACCCGGCCGCCTCCCGCTGGAACATGACGACGTCGCCGGTCGCCGAGGTGAGCTGGGCGGGGGACAGCGGCGTGTCCGCGTCGAGGTCCAGCGCGGGATCGAGGCCGCCCCAGGCCGCGCCCCCCACGACCGGTCCGTACACGCGGGCGACGAAGTCGGACAGCGCGGCCCACCCGTCGTGCGCACCGATCGCACCGACGGCCGCGGTCACCCGACCCTTCGACGGCCTGGCCCCCGGCGTGATCTCCGTGGACAGCGCGCCGAGGAGCGCCCCCGGGACGGTGGCGACGGAGGGTGCGAGGTCCGCGACCGCCAGCCACAGGCGCAGCACCCACCCGAGCTGGCCGGGCAGGTCGGGCGGCATGGTGCCGTCGGCGGCCAGGACGGCGTACCGGCGGAACTGGTCGAGGACGAGCGGCGCGAGGCACGTGCCGAGGGATGCGGCGTCGACGTTCTCCACGACGAACCGCTGCGGGAGGCGCAGGGGCGACTCGGTCAGGTCGGGCAACGGGCGGGTCCGCAGGACGAGCCGACCCGTCGTGCTCGGCCGGCGCAGCGCCAGCCCTCCGTCGGGCCGCCGGACGACGTGCTCGTACCGCTGGAAGCGGACCGACCCGGCGACCGGCGCCCGCAGCAGCAGGCGGTCGAGCTCGCCGTCGAGCTCGCCGTTCGCGGCGGTGGACGTCGCGAGCAGCGGCGTCGCCGGATCGTACGGCTCCGCGAAGACCCCCGGGAGCGGCGCGTCCAGCAACGGTCGCGGTGACCGCGGTCCGGTCGCGTCCCAGGTGATCAGGAGGCTCTCGTCGGCGTGCTGGGGGATCGGCAGGTCCGCCGCCGCCGCGTGCTCGCCGTCCCAGACCGTCCTCGCGGGCTCGGGGTCCTCCGGATCGGCGATGATCCCGGCGAGCTGGGCGTCGGTCACCGGGTCGAGGTCGCTCGTCGTGCCTACGGCGCCGTCGCCGTCCGGGTGGGACCAGTGCCGAGGGACGAGGAGCGCGTCGCCGGTCCCGCTGATCGTCAGTGCGCGGGCCAGCCGACCGCCGCGGAAGTCCGGGTGGAACACCCCGCCGCGACCGTCCGGGTCGGCGGTGCCTGCGTCCTGCCGGAAGTAGTGGCCGCGGTAGCCCGGGTCGAACGGCTGCTCGTCAGGATGGCGGTACGTGAGCCAGGCGGCGTCAGCACCGAGCAGTGCGAGCCACGTGCCCAGGGCGTCTGCGCCGAGGGCGGCCGGGCCCGTCCCGAACGGCAGCGCCGCCGCGCGACCGTAGTCAGGCGTGACGTCAGGGGACGGTGCCCCCTCGTTCGGTTGCGGCGGCATGGCGCCTCCGGATCGATCGAATCGTCCGTCGAACACCGTACTCCGCCCTCCGCGGACCCCGGGGCGCCCACCTCAGCGGCGGAGGCGGAACTCGTTCCCGTCGGGGTCGGCCAGCTCGATGCCACCGTCCCCGAGGTCGCCCAGGCGGGCGGCGCCCAACGCGACCATCCGGTCCACCTCGACCAGCAGGTCGCCGTCGACCAGACGCAGGTCGAGCCGCTGGCGGTTCCGCCCGCGCTTCGGTGGGACCGGCGGACCGTCCCACGAGAGCTTGGTGCCGCCGCGCGGGGCCTGCACGGCGGTCTMCTCGTCCTGGTCCCAGACCACGGACCAGCCCAGGGCCGAGGCCCAGAAGAGACCGACCTGCCTGCTCCCGACGCCGTTCAGCTCCCCGAGGAAGCCGCACCCGGCAAGGAACGAGGTGTCGGGCTCGATGACACAGAGCTCGTTGCCCTCCGGGTCGGCCAGCACCACGTGGCCCTCCTCGGGACGCTGCCCGACGTCGAGGTGGCCCGCACCGAGCCGGAGCGCGTCGGCGACCGTCTGCTGCTGGTCGTCGAGGCTGGTGCTGGTCAGGTGCAGGTGCATCCGGTTGCGCCCCACCTTCGGCACCGGGCTGGGACTGAACCGCAGACCCAGCTGACCCGGTGACCCGGGCAGCAGCACCCCGTCACCGTCCTCGACGGGCGTGCGCCCGAGAACCCCGGACCAGAAGTCGGCCAGCCGGGCGGGGTCCTGCGCGTCGACCGTCAGGGCGGTCAGCTCGATCGGCATCGCCACACGCTAGGTGCGTGCTGCGCCCCTGTGCACGCGCTTTCCGTCGCTCGTGCGCGAGAACAGGCCGGCGATCCAGGTCTGCCGGGCGCGTCGCGGCGGCGCGTGCACCGAGCCACGCCGCGCGCCTACGTCGGCGTCGAAGCCCGGTATGTCTTCTCCCGGCGCATGTCCCGGTGCAGCTCCTGCAGCAGCAGAGGCCCGTCGGCCCATGCCTGCAGGCTCACGACGGCGACGGCACGGACCGACGGCCACTCGCCGTCGGCGAAGCCGGGGGGACGCGTCGCGAGCGCCCGGAGGGCGATCTGACGCAGCTCCTCGGTCACCTCACGGGCGCGCTGGTCGGGGACGGCGGGCAGCACCGCGGCGATGACGATCTCGTCGTCCCCGAGCCGACCGAGCACGCAGCCTGCCGGGAAGGCCTTCGCCAACGCCTGCGCCATGGTGGTGAGCACGCGGTCGCCGTGGGGGAGTCCATGGATCGCGTTGAGCAGGCCGAAGCCCGCGACGTCGATCAGCGTGACAGCCAGGCGTCGACGGGAGCCCTGGATCTCTCGCGCCCATGAGTCGAGCGTGTGCTCGAGCATGTGGCGGTTGACGAGGCCGGTGGTGCGGTCCCGCACGCCCTGCTCGGCGAGCGCGGCGGCGAGCGAGTGCACGAGCTCCGCGGTCCCTGTCGCCGACCAGATCTCCGCGCGGACCACCACGTCCTCGAAGCGGGACTCGGGCGGACGGGCCATCGCGAGCAGGGCCGCCTCCACGACGGACGACGCGGGGTCGACGACCAGCGGGTCCCAGTCGGCCACGGCGCGTGCGGGCCGACGCGTCAGGACTGCTCGGCCGTATCCGAGGCGGCCGGCCATGCCCGCGTTGAACCGCGATCGTGTGATGAGGCCGATCCGGCCCGCCGCGAGCCGGTCGACGACGCCGATCCGGACGAGCGCCGGGTCGAAGAAGAGTGGCTCGATCTCGTGCACCGGCATGTCGGCATCGACCACGTTCAGGGGGACGGCGAGCGTCGCGACGAGCGCGGAGGACGGGACGGCGCCGGAGCGCAGGTCTCGCAGGAGGGTCTGGACATCGGGCACCGTCAGAGCGTCGTGGCTGAACCTGCAGGCCGGGAGGGTGTTGGGCGAGTGGCCGGCCAACGTTCACCCGTGCGTCACCGGGGGAGGACCGTGGACCCCGGGACACCCCTGACGATGGTGGTTCCGACGGACGCGTCGATACAGTCGCTTACGGCGGCACCCAGGGAGGATGCGATGGACTCGACGCGTGATCTCGACGGCTACCGTCCTGAGGCCGAGGACAACCTGCGCGAGTACATCGACCGCCTCGTGGCCGAGGGCTACAGCGTCTCCGGCGGCGAGGGCGCCGATCCCGTGCTCATCGACCCGGKCGGCAAGGCGGTCGAGACCTGGCGCGAGGAGTACCCCTACGACGCGCTGATGGACCGCGACGAGTACGAGGAGGCCAAGTACCGCCTCCAGATCGAGCTGCTGAAGCTGCAGTACTGGGCGGAGGACAACGGTGAGCGCCACATCATCGTGTTCGAGGGCCGGGACGCGGCAGGCAAGGGCGGGACGATCAAGCGGTTCATGGAGCACCTGAACCCGCGCGCCGCACGCGTCGTGGCGCTGACCAAGCCGACGACCACGGAGCAGGGCCAGTGGTACTTCCAGCGCTACGTCGAGCACTTCCCGACGGCCGGGGAGATCGTGCTGTTCGACCGGTCCTGGTACAACCGCGCGGGCGTCGAACGCGTGATGGGCTTCTGCTCGGACGACGAGTACGCGGCATTCATGCGCCAGGCTCCCGAGTTCGAGCGGTTGATCGTCGACGACGGCACCCACCTGACCAAGTTCTGGTTCTCGGTGACCCGCCGCGAGCAGCGCACCCGCTTCGCGATCCGTCAGATCGATCCCGTCCGCCGCTGGAAGCTCTCGCCGATGGACCTGGAGTCGCTCGACCGCTGGGAGCAGTACTCCGCCGCCAAGGAGGCGATGTTCGCCGGCACGGACACCGACCACGTGCCGTGGGTCAGCGTCCGCAGCAACGACAAGAAGCGTGCCCGGCTCAACGCGATGCGGTACTTCCTCAGCCAGTTCTCCTACGAGGGCAAGGACGAGGACGTCATCGGAGAGGTCGACCCGCTCATCGTCCAGCGAGGCAGCGAGACCGTCGGCGACTGACTCTCATTTCGGTCGGGCGCGGCCCGCCGATTTCGGCGGGCTCGTCCTGTTCCTCCAGCGCACACCGCTCCTTCCCCGCCAGACACGTTGACCAGGTCAACTTCTCCAACCGCTGACCCCGTCACCGCCCGCACACGACGCGTCCGGGWCCCGGACGCGTCGTGTGCGCGGCGCTACTCCAGCGCCACCGACATGTCGCGGTCGAGCAGCTCGTCGTCCAGCAAGCTCACCGGCTCGTAGTCGCAGTCCCGGGCCAGGACCCCGTACCTGGCCGGAGCGAGCAAGACACCGACGCTCTCGCCCGGTGCCAGGATCTGCTCGTGCCCGAGCCGGTCCTCAGGCTCCTCCGTCGATCCGCTCGGGACCACGTACAGGAAGCAGACAGCCACCGACGTGGCGTTGGTGAAGGTGATGCTCACGTCGGAGGAGCCCCCGTCACCGACAGCGACGATGCCCGTCAGGACCCCGTCGGTGKAGTCCCCGACGAAGAACGTCACGCCCCAGGTCCCGTCGGCCATGGGCTCGCCAGGGTGGCCGTTGCACAGCCATGTCTCCCCGGACCGATCGAGATCCCACTCGCTGCCGGAGGTGCTGCCGACGTGGTCGACGACCGCGTCGTGGGTCCAGATCGCGCTCCACGGTGTGCCGGCGGCCATGCCCTCGTACGTCACGAACGCGCACAGCTGGTCGATCCCGGACGGGAGGGTCACGCCCTCGCCGACAGGCTGGTCGTTGGCGACGTCCTCGGCGAACCGCACGGACGTGAATGTCCCCACCTGCTCCGTGCTGGCGTCGTAGCCCTGGACGAGCTCGTCGAGAGGGATCGCATCGGCTTGCGGAGCGGCTGCGATGAGCGCGGCAGCGAGATTGACCGGCCGCAACGAGTTGAGGAACCCGCCGATCGGGATGCACGAGTCGTCGTCGTCGACCGACCCGTCACCGTTGGTGTCCTGCAGGATCCGGCAGTCGGTCGGGTCGCCCTGACCGCCGTTCGCCGACGCCAGCGTCGGGATCGCCACGATCCGGCCGTCGGCGTCGGCAGCGAGGCCACCCGAGTTCCCGCCGGCGATGGTTCCGTCCGTCTTGATCCACGCACGCCCCTCGGTCCCGGCATCGGTGCGGAACCCGGACACCTCGCCCTCGGTGTAGGTGATCGTGTTCCCGCCGATGGCCGGGTACCCCAGGATCTTCAGCGCATCGCTCAGCTCGACCGAGTCGGAGTCCCCCATGGCGACAAACGGGAAGGACGCGTCGACCGGATCACCGTCCGTCGTCGAGACGATCCGGAGCACCGCGAGGTCGAGGATGCTGTCGACGGCCACGACGTCGGCGAGGTAGAGAAGCTCCGGCGGCTGGTCGGTCGACGACGTGACCGCGATCCCGAGATGCTTGCCGGTGCAGTCCGGCTCGTACTCCACGACGTGAAAGTTCGTCAGGACGGTCCCGTGGGGATCGAGGATCGTGCCCGACCCGAACGAGCACCCGGGCTCGCCATCCTCGTCCAGGTGGACCACCTGGACGACGGCCTTCGCGAGCGCATCCGCCGACACGGCCGTGGGCGTCGGGGTCGGCTCTGCGGGCTGCCCCGTGGAAGCTCGAGGTAACGGGCTCTCCGGCTCGTCCTGCGGAAAGTTGACGGTGCAGGCGCTCAGAGTCGCGACGGCGACGATCAGGAGCGCCGACGTGCGAAACCGGACATTTCGGCGCACCAGGGCAGTGTGCCTGCCTCGGAGCCCGTCCCGTCAAGCCCATCGATCGCAGCGACCCCTCGTCAGACGTTCACAGGTCCCTCCTCAGTGGTGGTGGGCGTGGCGGCCGAGTGTCTCCA
Organism: Cellulomonas sp. P5_C5; assembly: GCF_054049655.1. NCBI lineage: Bacteria > Bacillati > Actinomycetota > Actinomycetes > Micrococcales > Cellulomonadaceae > Cellulomonas > Cellulomonas sp. P5_C5. The sequence continues at coordinate 12,918 of NZ_JBFULY010000032.1, forward strand.
CGGGAGTCGCACCAGGGCGGGTCCACTGAGGCACGGGTCGAGTCGACTGCGCCCACCCGGGTCTGCCGTCCGCGTCGGTCCGCCAGTACCAGCACGGCTCGCGCCCCTCCGGCCGATCGTCGGGGTTGTCCTCCCAGGCCTCGCCGCGCCCGTAGGGCGTCATGTCGAGCAGGCCGAAGGAGCCGACGGCCGACTCGACGCCGCGACCGGTCGTGGAGTAGGCCAGGAAGACYCGGTCGCCGTCGCGCAGGAAGGAGGTGAAGGAGCCCATGTCGTCGCCGACGGGGGGTTCGACGTCGCGCACCGAGTACCACGGCTGGGTGTAGCCCATGAAGGCGAGGAACGGCGCGACCTCCTCCCAGATTCCGGTGGTCAGGATGGCGAAAGAGACGCCCCGTGCGTTCAGGTAGAGGGCGTCCTTCAGCTGCCAGGCGGTGAACGTGCAGCCCTCGCACTGCCCCTGATGGGGTGCGCCGTCGTGCCACATGTGCTTGTAGACCACGAGCTCGTCGCGTCCCTCGAACAGGTCGACGAACGGGACCGGCCCGTCCGGCCCGACGATCTCGACCGTGCCGTCGATCTCGACCCTCGGCAGCCTGCGCCGCGCTGCCGCGAGCCGGTCACCCGCGCGGGTGTGCGCCTTCTCCTGGACCAGAAGCTCGTCACGGGCCACCTGCCAGGTGGCGAGGTCGGTCACCTCGGCATCACCGGGCAGGGTGCTCGTCGGGTCATCGGGGTTGGTCGTCATCGTGTTCTCCGTCCTTCATCGCGGTGGCGTCGCTCTGCGTACGKCGACGTCTACCCGGACGACGCGCGAGGGCACGCCACATCGACACCCTGCCGGAACGTCTTCCAGGACGTGCGCATGCGACGGTCCGTACCCGACCGAATCCTCCGCCGCGCAACTCCAGCCGGGGCACTCGCCGCACGTCTGATCAGGGATCGGTGGGCTCTCAATCTCCTTGTGGCGGTGTTTCGCCGTCACTAGGTTGAGCGCGGAGGCGATCCGATGGTCAGCATGCGACGGGCCGCAGCGGTTCTGGTGGTAGCTCTCCTTGCCGCGGGGTGCACGGCATCCCCTCCCTCTGACGCGGAGTCGACGCCCGCGATCCCCGCGGTGGAGCGGGATTCATCGCCCTCCCCGACGATGGAAGGGTCCGAGCTCGTCACGACAGACACCGATGTGTACGGACTTCTGCCGGCTGCGGATTCACCGGAGTCGATCGTTGCCTGGGCGGAGGACTACTGCCGAGCGGCRAGTCTCTCGCCGTGCACGGGAGTTGCGGATCGCGCCGTGGCCATGTGCATCGAGAACCGGGACTGCCACCCGGCCGTGCTGGTGACGTTCGACCAGGGAACGGCTGCCTTCCTCTTTGGCGGGAACTTCCAGGACTCTCAGGTGATCGCAGTGTGGCGTCCCGAGTCCGACCCTGATGTCGCGCGGTACGGCGGCGCACGGAACCTCCTTGAGGCCTACCTGCTCACCGTGGACGTGTTCCCGGGTCGGAGCGACTAGCGGGAAGGCTCGTCGGCGATCGAGTCCGCACGGGCAGACGCGGCCAGGCGATCGGCGAGCTGCGTGCCCTGCTCGGAGGCTCTTCCCGGTCGCCCGCCACGACGGTCTGGCGCGCACGTGCGTTGCGAGGGCCGCAACTGTCCGTGCCTGGATGTCGCGCGCACCCCGACTCCACCTGTCGTCCCCGGCCGCAACGAGCACACAGGTCGCTCGTGGCCAGATGCTGAGAGCTTTGCCAGGAACTCGACGGGCCGGTCGTCGGCAGCCGACCTAGCATCGGCCGTGCTGGACCGACGGGTCTCGCCGGTCCAGCACCACAACGCAGAGGAGCCCCGTGGGCATCCAGACCTCGCTCGACGAGCTACGTGCGGCGACGCGCATCGTCGACGGCATGCGGCTCGCCGACGAGCTCGCCTTCGAGAGCACGCGCGACCCTGGTGTCCGGACGATCCGGGTGCTCCGGGGCGCGCTGCTCGACGCCGACCAGCTGGTGGCGATCGCCGCGGTGCACGCGCTGGGGAAGATCGGCGACGACGAGGCCTCGCGCGCGGTGGCCCGGCTGCTGTCCGACGACCGGCCGTTCGTGCGTGAGCACGCCGCGTGGGTGCTCGGCTCGGGGCTGCCACGCGCGGACGCGGTCGCGCGCCTCATCGGCATGATCGAGGGCGGCGGGTTCGGCGGGATGCTCGCCCAGCGGACGTTGGAGCAGTGGTCGGTCGGCGCCCCCGAGCAGGTGGCCGTCGGTCTCGAGGCAGCGCTGCTCGGGGTGACGGAGCCGGAGCCGCGGGCCCGCGTGGTGGAGACCCTCGGGCTCGTGMGCCACGCCGTCGCCGTCCGGCCGCTCCTGGAGCTCGCCGATGACATCGGCGAGGACCAGCTGGTGCGAGGTGCCGCCGTCGCCGCGCTCGGTCAGCGCCCGGGTGACGGCGCCGTCGTCGGGCTCCTCGACGGCTTGGCCGCCGGGCATGACGAGCTGGCGGACGTGGCCCGGCTCTCGCTCGTCGACATCGACGCGGCCGCGTCGTGGCGGCGGGAGCCCGCGCGCCAGGGGCTGAGGGTCGCTCAGCTGTTCCTTCACGCCGACGTCGACGCCGGCCTGACCGCCGCCGGGGCGGGCGACAACGGCGGCATCGCGACGCTGCTCGTGCGGCTCGGCGATGCGCTCGTCGCCGCGAACCCCCGGACGCGGGCGGTGGACAGCGTGATCACCATCTCGCGGGGCTCGGTCCCCGAKGCCGTCGCCGACCTGCGCGCGCTGGACGGCAGCGGTCACCACTACGGTCGGGTCCCGCTTCGTCGTGAGCCGGTTCCGATGGCCGCGGCCTGGTCGCTGCGCGTGTCAGCGCGTCGGGGCATCCGGCGCGTCCTGCGCGCTGCGGGCGGAGTCGACCTGGTCCACCTGCGGATGGCCGACGTCGGCAGCCTGGCCGCAGCCGACGTCGCGAGCGAGCTGGACATCCCCACCGTGTTCACGGTCGCGCCCGACCCGCACGCCGTCATCCAGTCGCTCGACCTGGCCGGTCGCCTGACCCGGCACAACTTCGGGGAGGTCGACGCAGCAGAGCACTTCTGGTTCCGCGCGCGGCTCGTGCAGCGGCTCGCCGCCAACGCCGCGCACACGGTGCTGTTCCCTCGTCCGGCGTTGCGACGTGACATGCGCGAGCTGGTCGGGATCGACGTCATGGCGCACCCGGAGCGGCACACGATCGTGCCGGAGGGCGTGGATCTCGTCGTGGTCGACCGCGCCGTGGCGGAGGCTCAGGCGTATGCCGCGGGCGGTGAACCGACGGCCGCGCTGGCCGAGCTGCGCGCGCTGGTCGACGCGCTGCCGATCGAGCGCCGGTCGCTGCCGCTGATCGTGAGCGTCGGGCGCCTGCACCGGGTCAAGGGCGTTGCMACGCTCGTGCAGGCGTGGGCGAGCGGGGGACTGCGCGACCGGGCCAACCTGCTCGTCGTCGGTGGGGACCTGGAGCACCCGTCAGCCGACGAGCGCGAGCAGCTGGACCTCATCGATGCGGTCGTGCCCGCCACCGAGCGGGCAGACGCCGGCCTGCTGCTCCCCGGCCATCGACCCAACGACGTCGTGGCTCGCTGGGTCGCGGCCGCGCGCACAGGGCTTCCCGGGCGCAGCGCGCCGCAGGGGATCTACGTGTGCGCGAGCCTCAAGGAGGAGTTCGGCATCGCGCTGCTCGAGGCGATGGCGTCCGGACTCGTCGTCGTGGCGCCCGACGGCGGCGGCCCGGCGACCTACGTGGACGAGGGCGACACCGGCTTCCTCACCGCCACGTGGCACGCCGACCGTCTCGGCGCGGCGATCGGGTCCGCGCTCGACGCCTCGCTCGCCGAGACGGACGGTCGGCGTGCGGGTCGGTCCCGCTCGACAGTCGCCCAGAGCTTCACCATCCAGCGCATGGCAGACACGCTCGGAGACCTCTACCGACGGGTCGCGGCGGACGAGATCGCAGACCGGTTGGCCCTGGTCGKCCCCGGATGACGCTGTTGATCATCAGCCCGGACTACGCCTCGCACCTGATTCCGCTGGCAGCTCTGGGCACGGCGTGGCGGGACGCGGGGGAGCGCGTGGTCGTCGCCAGCGGCGAGGCCACCGCGGGCATCGCGGCCTCGTTCGGCTACGAGACGGCGTTCCTGCAGCTGGGCCGCGGGTCCAACCCGGGGGTGATCCGGGCTGAGAAGCAGCCGGACGACGAGGCGGACTCGCTGCGGGGGTTCTTCGACGCCACACGGCACGGGATGGTGCCGACCCTCGCGTACCAGGCGCGGGAGCGGCTGGTCGACCTCATGTGGAGGCCGGTCGAGAAGGCGCGAGCCACCCTCGACGTCGTCGAGACCGTACGCCCCGACGCCATCCTGGTCGACCACCTCGCGTACGGTGCGCGCCTCGGCCTGTGGGCCGGTGACGTCCCCTACGCCGACGTCGTCCTCGGGCACCCGACGGCCCTGCCGGTGGGCGACGAGGTCTACGGCAAGCCCCCACAGTGGCCGCGAGCGTTCCACCCCGACCCGGCCGGGCTCGCCGAGCTGGACGTGCTGTGCCGACGGGTGGCCGCCGGTTTCACGAGGGAGTGGAACAGCGCCGGCTCCGAGCTCGAGCCGGGGAAGACGCCCGTCGACGACGCATTCGCCCTGCACGGTCCTCTCGTGCTCTTCCACTACCCCGAGGCGTTGGCAGCGCCCGAGCGCGCAGTGCAGCTCCCGCCGCACCGGTACCTGGGTGGGAGCTTGCGTGCCGAGCCTGCCGACCCCGAGGTCGACGCGTGGCTCGGCGGCGCGGAGCCGTTCGTCTACGTCAGCTTCGGCAGCTTTCTGTCCGTCCGCTCAGACGTGCTGCGCACGGTGGTCTCGGCGCTCCGCGAGGCGGGAGTGCGGGCCGCGATCGCCAGTGGTGCGACCCCCGTCCGCGAGCTGGGCGAGCTACCCGCCGGATGGCTGGTGCGCGAGTACCTCCCGCAGGTGCGTCTGCTGCGGACGGCGGCCGTGCTGGTCACGCACGGCGGCAACAACTCGGTCACCGAGGCCGTCGGCACCGCGACGCCGATGCTCGTCCTGCCGTTCTCGACCGACCAGTTCGCCGGTGCCGCGGCTATCGAGCGTGTCGGTGTCGGCGAGGTTCTCGACCCCAACCGGGCCTCGGTCGGCGAGGTGCGCGACGCGCTCCTGCGGCTGATGGCCCTCGAGGGCGAGGGCGCGGAGCTCCTCGCGGCCGCGGCCGGTTCCCTCGCTCAGGACCCGGGGCCTGCCAGAGCGTTCCGCGCGGTCGGCGCCTCGGCGATCAGCTGAGCCATCGCGGTGCGGTCGCCGGCAGCGGCCTCGTAGCGCGCCATGAGGCGAGCGTTTGCCTCGTACTGGGTGCCGTGGCGCTCTGCGGGGACATGATGCAGCGCGTACACGCGCCCGTCGGTCCGCACGGGCGGCCGCTCGAGCATCGTCTCGTGCGCGAGGTTCCATGCGGCGTCCTCGAAGCCCCAGCCGCGGAACCGCTCGTCCTGGCCGCCGTGGGCGAACCACGTGCGGGGCGTCGTCACTGTGACCCCCGAGCATGCGCCACGCACCAGCTCGAAGTCGCAGTGCGCAGCGGGCGCCCCCGCGCCGTACTGCGCGCTGCCGATCGCACCGAGCCAGCGGTACTCCGTGTACGGCAGGTGGACCGCCTGGGCAGCCCTCGCCCCCTCGATCGCCCGTAGGAGCGCGTCTCGCTCCGGGAGCGTGTCGGCGTCGTTCAGCACCACGACGCCGTCGTCGGGCCACGCGCCGACCGCCTGGTTGCGGCAGCGCGCGACATTGAAGGTCTGGTCGTCGGTATCGATCGTGCGCAGCTCCACGTCCGGTAGATGCCGCTGGTACCAGCTGACCACCCGGTCGAATGCGTCAAGCCGGGACGGCTTGGGCCGCCAGGGCACCACGACCACGACGTTGCTCACCGGCACACGCTAGATCGACAATCTCGCGCCCGCACCCGGGTACGTACGTCCATCCGACGATGGCGACGACGGCGGTCATCATCACGACCGGCGCGTGTCCACGTTCATGGTCATGACCGCAGGAGGGTGAGGTGCGCGTTGTCGTGCTCGATCGCCTCGATGTCGTCGGAGGTCGCCGACAGCAGGCGGTCCGCCAGGTTGCGCAGCGCCCGCGCTGCCGCGAGCTCCTCGCCGATCTCGGGGTCATTGTCGTCCCGGGGTGCACGGCGGGCCCGCCCGTAGCCGTCGAGAGTGGTGCCGCTCGAGGTGCAGAGCACCGCGTGCGCCTTCGTCACACCCGCGTCGTGCCTCGCGTCGTCGACGTCGAACAGGTAGATCGTGACCTTCCAGGTGCTTGTCATGGCACTGTCTCCCGTCCGTCCGGCGGGGTCTCTCGCCACGGTGACGAGCGGCTCCCTACCTCTCAGCGTTCGCGTGGCCCAGAGGCACGGACAGAGCAGAACGTCCCCTTTCAGACGTGGCACATCCACGACGCGGCCAGGACGCTCTCGTTCTGACAGGACCATCGGCCCTGCCCACCTCATGCGCTGCGGAGTATCGCTGGAGATGCGCGGGCAACGGTGCCCGACGCGGTCGAGGTGAGGAGTCACCATGAAGGCGCTCGTTTTCCACGGTCCGAACACCATCGCGTGGGAGGAGGTCCCGGACGCGCGTCTGCTCGAACCGACCGACGCCGTGGTCCAGGTCGACACCACCACCATCTGCGGCACCGACCTGCACATCCTGCACGGCGACGTCCCCGCAGTCACCGACGGACGGGTGCTCGGGCACGAAGGCGTCGGGACGATCGTCGCGGTCGGCGACGGCGTGGGTAGCCATGCTGTCGGCGAGCGCGTGATCATCTCGTGCATCAGCGGGTGCGGCGTGTGCACCTACTGCCGGAGCCAGAACCCCTCGCACTGTCTGGCGCCCGAGGGGATGCCCGGCATCGGCTGGGTGCTCGGCCACCTCATCGACGGGACCCAGGCAGAGCTCGTTCGCGTACCGTTCGCGGACAGCTCTCTGCACCGCCTCCCGCCGAACGTGCCCGACGACCTGGCTGTGCTGCTCTCCGACATCCTGCCGACGGGCTTCGAGATCGGTGTGCGGTACGGGCACGTCCAGCCCGGTGACACCGTCGCCGTCGTCGGAGCCGGACCCGTCGGCCTCKCCGCGGTCGCCACCGCAGGGCTCTACGGCGCCGCACAGATCATCGCCATCGACACTGACAGCCATCGGCTCGACGTCGCGAAGACGCTGGGCGCGACGGTCACGGTCGACGCCTCGGCATCCGACTGGAAGGCGCAGGTGCTGGCGGTCACCGAGGGCGCCGGGGTCGACGTGGCCATCGAGTGCGTCGGCATCCCGCAGACGTTCACCATGTGCACGGAGGTGGTCCGGCCCGGCGGGCACGTGGCAAACGTCGGGGTGCACGGCACGCCGGTCGAGCTGGCGCTGCAGGACCTGTGGATCCAGAACATCACGATCACCACCGGCCTGGTCAACACCACCACGCTGCCGATGCTGCTGCGCCTGGTCGCTGCCGGAAAGCTGCCGGTGGAGGCGTTCGTCACCCACCGGTTCGCCCTGGCAGACATCGTCGCGGCCTACGACACGTTCGGACGTGCGGCGCAGACCCAGGCGCTCAAGGTGCTCCTGTCCCGGTGAGACGCGTCGGCAAAGGGCCCGGCTCCGTGACGAGCCGGGCCCTCCTGCGCCTGCGGTCTCCGACCCTGCCGATCGCTCTGGGTCTGTGATCGCCGCGCGGGGCGGGTGACCACCTGCATCGCACCGGTGGCGCCCTGCCCCAGAACTGTCATCCGTTGTCGTGCACGACGATCACCGGGATCGTCGCCTCGCGCAGGACGGCGTGGCTGACCGAGCCGAGCAGCATGCCGCGGAAGCTGCCCAGTCCGCGCGAGCCCACCACKAGAAGCGCAGCAGCGGCGCCGAGGTTGACGAGGGCGTCGGCCGGGTCGTCGTCGACGAGCGCGAGCTCGACGGTGAGCCCGTCGTTCTCACCCCGGAGCTTCGCGGCCACGGCGTGCGCCGCCCGATGAGTCGGGTCGTTCTCGTCGGCGGTCTCCAGCGGCGGGATGCTCCCGCGCCCGAAGGGGTCGGGGATCGTCGGTCGAGCGTGCACGACGAGCAGGGGCCGCCCGCGCATCCACGCCTCTCTGGCTGCAACGTTCGCCGCCGCCAGGGACGCCGACGACCCGTCGACGCCGACCAGGACCGCCGCACCCGTCGTCGCCGGCCGGTCAGGATCGGAGCGAACGACCACGACTGGGCAGCGGGCGTGTGCCGCGACGTGCACACCGGTCGACCCGGTGCGCGAACGCCCCACGCGCGCGTGTGCGCCGAGCACGAGCAGCTGGGCGCCGAAGCTGAGCTCACGCAGGCACGGCACCACCTGACCGTGCAGCACGCGCGTCTCGACGTGGAGACCCGGGTGATGCTCCTCGAGCATGGCCACCTCGTCCGCCAGGAACTCCTTGGCCTCGGTGCCGATGTCGCCGGGCCCGATGATCGGGTACCAGCTCCACGCAGTCTCCTGCCAGGAGTCCTCGACCACCCGGACGAGCAGAAGCTCTGCCCGTCGCCTGACGGCCTCGTCGACGGCCCACCTGAGCGTCTGTGCGCTGTGCGCTGTTCCGTCGAGGGCGACGACCACCGGTCCGTCGGCGCGCATGAGCAGCCTCCTTCGTCCGCGTCGGACGACGCCGACCATCTGGCCGGCCGCACCGCCCGCGCTCCCTCCACCTTCCGCCMGCGTGACCTGCGGCGTCCCGGGACTTGAGTCCCGGATGTCCGGATCAGAGAGGACCTTCGACCCTGTGTCGTCGTCCGCGGCACGGAGCACCGTGGGCTCGTCAGAGTTGACGACAACCCGGTCCCGACGACGGGGCCGTGGAAGAAGGGAAAGGCATCATGGCCACCATTCATCCTGAGGCYAGGACGTCGACACACCCGGCTGTCATGGTCGAGGACGACGTCGTCACCTCCGCGACGGGCCGACGCTGGCTCGCCGTCACCAGGCTCGCCACGGGGTTCATCTTCCTGTGGGCGTTCCTCGACAAGACCTTCGGTCTGCACTACTCCACGGGCGCCGCAGTAGCCGAGGGTGACCCGACACTCGCCTGGATCGACGGCGGCACGCCCAGCCAGGGATTCCTGCAGTACGGGACCACCGGCCCGTTCGCAGACACGTTCGCCTCGATGGCGAGCACGTGGACGGACTGGCTGTTCATGCTCGGCCTGCTCGGCATCGGTGTCGCGGTCATGCTCGGCGTGGGGATGCGCATCTCGGCCGTCGCCGGATCCATCATGATGGCGCTGATGTGGGTGGCTGAGTGGCCGCTCGAGCAGGGCTCGACCAACCCGCTGATCGATTACCACGTCATCTACGCCCTCGTCCTCGTCGTGTGCGCGGTCCTGCTCGCCGGCGACACCTGGGGCCTCGGACGTCGCTGGGCTCGCATCCGCGCGGTCCAGCGATTCGCCTGGCTGCGCTAGCCCGAAGACCATCCGCGGTCGCCGCGCGTCTCGCGCGACGACCGCGGGCGGATGCTGTCGGCAGCCGGTTCACGCCACCGGCACCGACCAGCGCAGGACACTGCCACCCTTGAGCACCCCTTCCGCGGTCATCGTGCCTCCGCGAGCTGCCGCGCGATGTGCCAGGTTGGCGAGGCCGCTGCGATGATCGGCCGTGGCGGGCATGCCGACACCGTTGTCCTGCACCTCGATCCTCAGGTCGGCCGCGAGCGCGATGCGGACGACGACGTCGTGCGCACCAGCATGGCGCGCCACGTTGGCGAGGGCTTCCCGGATCACGGCGACGGCGTCGTCGATGATGCCGTCGGGCACCGTTGCGTTGATGCCATCCGTCAGCAGCCTCGGCAGGAAGCCCAGGATCCGCCGCGCCGCACCGATCTCGGCATCGATGCGAGGCAGAAGTCCGACACGGGCCCCGCGGTGTCGGACGCTGAGCCTGAAGATGGTGGTGCGGACGTCCTTGATGGTTCCGTCCAGGTCGTCGATCGCAGTCTCGAGCCGCCTCGCCACGTCGGGCGGAACCGCGTCCTGGGCGGCGCTCTGGAGATGGAGGCCGATCGCGAACAACCGTTGGATCACCATGTCCTGCAGGTCACGAGCGATTCGATCACTCTCCTCCAGCACGGCCAGCCGAGAGCGGTCGACCTGGGCCCTCCTCACGTCCAGTGCGAGAGCGAGCTGCTCTCCGAACCCGGCCACGCTCAGGAGGTCAGGATCTGGATACTCCTGCTGGTGGTCGGCGGGCCAGCACGCCACGAGTCCGCCCACCCACCGGTGGCCGGTGCGCAGTGGGACGAGGAGTGCCCAGACGTCGCCAGCCAGGCCGATCTCGACCCCGTCGGACATCCTGGACATGGTCGGGGCCCAGCTCACGAGGTCGTCGGTTGCGAGAGCGGGCTGCAGCTCAGGACTTTCGTGAAGGAGCACGCGCGCCGCCCCTGTGCGTCGACRCACCCGTTCCACGACCTCCGCGATCGCGTCGGCGTAGAGCTGTCCGCTCGTCACCGCGCTGGTGCACGCGGCCGCCGTCTCGAGCCACAGCTCGTGCTCGCGTACCCGCCGGTAGGTACGGGCATGGTCGATGGCAATGCCGGCGGATGCGGCAAGTGCCACGGCGAGCTGCTCGTCGCGGGCGGTGAAGTCCTCGCCGCCCGCCTTGTTGGTCAGGTAGAGACTGCCGATCACCGCACTCCGCGCGCGCACCGGGACCCCGAGGAAGGTGTGCATCAGCGGATGGCGCGCGGGAAACCCGACGGACGAAGGATGCTCGGCCACGTCGTGCATCCTCAGTGCCTTCGGACTGGACAGCAGGTGGCCGAGGACGCCGCGGCCCTGGGGCAGAGCACCGATGAGGTCGGCTGAGTCTTCGGTCAGGCCGCCGTGGACGAACTTCTCAAGGTCCCCGTGCGGTCCGAGGACGCCCGAGGCGCCGTAGGTGGCGCCGGTGAGAGTGCACCCCGCACGAACAAGGCGGTCGAGCACCGTAGCCGTGTCGAGCTCCGCCGACATCGACACGATCGCACTCATCAGCGCGTCAAGCCCACGATCGGGCTCGGCGGCCGAACCGCCTGCACCCACCTTCGCAGCATAGAACTCCGAGCCCGGGATGGGCCGTTCGGCCCTAGAGATGAGCTCGACGACGCCACACGCTGGGGAGAAGGGATGCAAGGAAGGTGAGCGCGATGAGGGCGCTGGTCGTGTACGAGTCGTCGTTCGGGAACACCGCGCACATTGCGCGGGCGGTCTGGGAGGGCATGTTCAGCTGTCTGCCGGACGTCGCCCTGCTCGAGGTCGGTGCGGCCCCGGCTCACCTACCGCACGACGTCGAGCTGTTGGTCGTCGGTGGGCCGACACAGGTCTTCGGCATGAGCCGACCTGCGACGCGGGCGGACGCTCAGGCGCAGGGCGGGACGACCGACGCGGGACCCTMGACGGGCGTGCGGGAGTGGCTCGCCGCGCTCGAGCCGCCAGAACGCCCCGTCCGTGCGGCGACGTTCGACACACGCATCCACAGCCCTCACGTGCCCGGCTCCGCTGCAGTCGGGGCGTGGCGCGCACTGCGGCGCGCAGGCTTCGACGTCGCTGCCGAGGCCGAGAGCTTCTGGGTCCTCGGCACGAAGGGACCGTTGCGCGACGGAGAGCTGGAGCGCGCGTACTCGTGGGGCGTTGGTCTGACGAGTCTCCTGCTGGGTGGGCACCGATACGACTCCGGACCGCACCCTCTGCCGTCACGGTGACGACTCGGCTGCGGAGACAGCCGTCGGGCGGTGCCGAGTCGCGATCACGGGGATGGTTCGTGCGGGATCGCCGCTCCCGAAGATCGCCAGCAGTGTCCTGACGTCACTCTTGACGGCCAGCTCATCGAGGACCATCTGGCGTGCGATCTCGGGGTTCGTCAATCCTTCGCCGATGAGGTGCAGAACGGCCCGTTCCCGCGCGGTCAGTAGGTCGAGGCGTGCGTCGTGCTGGGGGGCGAGCACGACGTTCTCGAGCGCCCGAGACCTCATCGTCGGCGACAGCATCGGCTGCCCTGTGGCGATGAGCCTGATCGACTCGAGGAGGTTGCGCCCATGCAGGTCTTTCACGAGGTAGCCCGCTGCACCGGCCATCACGCACGCGAGCAGGGCCTGGTCCTCTTCCGAGGAGGTGAGCATGAGGCACCGAACCCTCGGTGCCAGGTCACCAAGCTCGCGGCAGACCTCCACGCCGCTGCTGTCGGGCAGCCGGACGTCCACGACCGCGACGTCGACGTCGGCAACTGGCACACGCGCCAACGCCTCCCAGGCGTTCGCGGCCTCCCCGACGACAGCCAGATCGGACGCGGTATCGACCAGCCGCAGCAGGCTTCGCCGGACGAGGTCGTTGTCGTCCACCAGGAACACGCGGATCTGATCCACGGTGTCCCACCCTCGGTCGGCTCGGCCTAGATGAACAGCAGCTGGGCGCCGGTGGTCTTCTCGATGAAATCACTGGCGCTGATGATTCCCTCGACGTCCTCGTCCAGGTCGGCCGCTGTCAGGTGGTTCATGTCGGCGGACAGGCGGCACGCCCAGAGGTGGCCGCCGGACGCCACGATCTGCTCGAGGAACTCGGGCACATCGGGGACGTCGAGGTCGGCGATCGCCTTCTTCAGCTTCGAGGTGGCCATGTGCGTCATCCCCGGCAGGCCGCCGAGCCCCTGGGGCATGTGCGTCGCGGTGTTGCCGAGCATCGTGAACTTCAGGTCGTCCATCGTTGCCTTGGTGATGATGTCGAGGCCCCAGAACGTGAAGAAGAGGTGCGTCTCGACACCCTCTCCGAGGGCGGCGTTGGCCAGGATGAGGCCGGGATAAGCCATGTCGAGGTTGCCCTTGGAGCAGATGATGGCGAGGGTGCGGCCTGTCGCGTCGTCGGAGTCGAACTGCGGGATGACCGCGGGTGCGGCCTCGGTCGTGGTCATGTCAGACACATCCAACGGGCTTGGGCAGGCCGGCGACGTAGGCCATCTTCTTGGCCGGCTTCTGCGGGAAGAGGCGGAACAGGTCCTTGACTGGCACGCCGCTCCCGGCCGACGCCCGCCGGAGGGTTGCGGTCTCGCCGCGCTGCGCGAAGTCGTCGCGCAGGAACGTGAGCACGGTGCGGTGCTCGCCGGTCAGCTCCAGGCCGATGTGCGACGCGAGGACCGCCGCGAGGTCGTCGTCCCACTCGGCGGGGTCGGTGAGGAACCCCTCCTCGTTGACGTGGATCTGATGACCGCCGAGGGTCGTGACTGGCATGGCGCACCTCTCTCAGGACGTGGTGACTGGGGTCTGCTTGCCGACCATGGACATGGCCGACGCCATCGGCATGGGGCGCCCGGGCAGGAGGACGTTCCAGTAGATCCAGCGGAAGGCGAGCTTTCCCATGTGGTTGGCCCGGGTCTCCCTGAGCAGGCTCATGGGTCCGACGTAGGGCGCCGGGTACATGCCGGTCAGGGGCTGGGTCTCGTAGTTGAAGTCGAGCAGCAGGGCCTTACCGTCGCCGGACTCGACGAAGCAGTTGGCGTGGCCGTCGAACGAGTGGGTCATGGGCCTGCCGGCGGCGTGCTCGACGAGGTTGCCGACCAGGATGTCCGCCGAGAAGTGCGCGACGGATCCCGCCTTGGAGGTGGGGATGTCGGAGGCGTCGCCGACTGCGAAGATCCGCGGGTCGGCGAGGGACTGCAGCGTGTGCTTGTCGACCGGGACGAAGCCCAGCTCGTTGCCCAGGCCGGAACGGGTGACGAAGTCAGCGCCCATGTTCAGCGGGATCGTCACGAGCAGGTCGAAGGGCACCTCGCGGCCGTCGTAGGACACCAGCGTCGTGTCCTCGATGTGCTCGACCAGGAAGTCGGGCTCCACGGTCACGCCGCGGTCGACGAGCATCGACCCGAGCTGCTCGGCTGCGATGGGCTTGGTGAACGCGCCGTCCAGCGGCGTCACGAACACTAGGTCGGTGGCGGAGCGCAGCCCGTGCTCGCGCAGCCAGGCGTCCACCAGGAAGGTGAACTCCAGCGGCGCGACGGGACACTTGATCGGCATGTCGGTGATGTGGACCACGAGACGGCCGCCGCGGAACCTGCTCAGCGCATCGGCCAGCGCCTTCGCACCGTCCAGCGTGTAGAAGTCGAAGATGCTCCGCCGCCACTGTGCTCCGAGCATCCCGGGCGTCTGGTCCGGGCGCGGTGACGTGCCGGACGCGATCACGAGGTAGTCGTACGGGAGCAGCCGACCGTCCAGGAGGAGCACCTCCCGCGCGGCGGTGTCGACGCGGTCGACAGACTCGAGCACCAGCTCCACGCCGTCGTGCACGAACGCATGGCGGGAGCGGACGAGCTCGTCTGTCGGGCCGCCGAACGGGACGAACAGGAACCCCGGCTGGTAAGGGTGAGCGTCGTCGCGGTCGACGACGGTGATCGCCCAGGTGTCGTCCAGCTTGCGCCGGAGCTTGTTGGCCACCATCGTCCCGGCGGTCCCGGCGCCGAGCACCGTGACGTGCCTGGTCATGGCACTCAGTGCGCGATCTGCACGTCGCCGTGCTCGATCGCGGAGATGTCGTCGGAGGTTGCTCGCAGGAGGCGGTCCGCCAGGTCGCGCAGCGCGCGGGCGGCCGCCAGCTCCTCGCCGATCTCGGGGACGTCGACGTCCTGTGGTGCGCGTCGCGCTCGGCCGTAGCCGTCGAGGTGGGTGCCGGCTGACGTGGTGAGCACGGCGTGTGCCTTCGTCAGGTCGCCGTCGGCCCGCAGGTCGTCCGCATCGAAGAGATGGATCACGACTTTCCAGGTGTGCGTCATCGCACTGCTCCTTCCGCCTGGCGGGGCCGACCGCCACGACGGCGGTTCGTCCTCAGCACCCAGGCTTCTTCGACCCAGGTGTTCGACATAGAGCAGAAGGTCCTGACACACGCGCAGCGCCCAGCGCGTCACACGAGGGCCGCCGTCAGGAACGTGAAGATGGCGACGTCGGACAGGAAATGGATCCACCACGCCCAGAACAGCCCGCGCGTCTCCAGCATCGCCTTGGCCAGCAGCCACCCGAGGAACACGGTGATCGCCGCGCCCCCCAGGCCGCCCGGCGTGCCGAAGTAGTGCGCCACACCGAAGAACACCGCGCTCTGCCACAGCGCGGCACGACCGCCGACGACTGGGCCCAGGGTGGCGAGCAGGGGAGCCCGGTAGGTCAGCTCCTCGGTCACGGCGTTGACCGCGGCATACACCAGGATCGACGGCGCCATCGAGGCCACCGCCAGCATCGTGTCCCCGTCCGGTCGCAGCACCAGCCACTGGCCGAGCGCGACCACCACGGCGATGTACACGCTCCACTGCAGGGCGAACCGGGACCAGGGGACGGCGTGGGGGAAGCCGAGCGCCCGGACCGGCGTGATCGGAGCGTGCAGGTCCCCGCGGGCGAGGTAGAGCTCCTGGCGTCGATAGCCCAGCGCCACGAGCACGCCCATCATCGTGAGGGTCACCGCGAGCTTGCCGAGCTGCTCGGCTCGCATGCGCGTGTCCAGCATCGATCCGCCGAGCACCGGATCGAGCTGCGCCAGGGCATCGTGGATCCGGGGCGAGAGCGTCATCAGCACCACGAACGTGGCCATGACGACCGCGAAGTCGCGAAGAGGGCGCAGGCGTGGCGCCGCGAGCGTCGCGATCACGAGACCGACGAGCCCCACGCCGATCACCGCACGCCACCACGTCGGGACAGCACCTGCCAGCTCGATCCAGAGGATCTCCGGGACCGCGCTGACGACGACGAGGGTCGCCCAGGCGATGACTGTCAGGTCGGGACGTGGACGGTCCTGTGCCAGCACCGCCGCCCGCGAGCGAGTGCGGCCGGTCCCTGAGTCCGAGTCCGCGCGCGTCATCACGACCTCCCGTGACTACGTCCTGACGACCACCGTCTTCGCCGGCCCGGAGGTCGCGTAGGGGCATTGGTCCCGTCTCCACGGGTGCACCCCGGCTCCGGGACCTCCGGCCCTAGTCCCTACCCGTGCACGTGCGCAGGCTGGCGGAAGAGGCACGACGACGTGAGTCCTCGCTGGTGGGAGGTTCGAGATGAACGGCGAACAGACGGCCCTCACGTTTCTGGGCGGAGCCGGGACAGTCACAGGAAGCGCCTTCCTCCTGGAGCACGGTGGTCGTCGACTCCTCGTCGACTGCGGCCTCTATCAGGGGGAACGACACTGGCGGCGTCTGAACTGGGAGCCCTTCGCCGTACCGCCCGCAACTATCGATGCGGTCGTCGTGACGCACGCCCACCTGGATCACTGCGGCTACCTGCCCGTGCTGGTTCGTGACGGGTTCGCCGGTCCGATCTGGGGCACCCTGCGGTCGAACGAGCTGGCGGCGATCGTCTTGCGGGACAGCGGACGCCTCAACGAGCGCGACGCCCAGTACGCCCGCGCGAGCGGGTACTCCCGCCATGACCCCCCGCTGCCGCTCTACACGGTGGAGCAGGCCGAGCAGGCCATCACGCACTTCCGCGACGTCGCGTACGGCGACGCGGTGCCGCTCGGTGACGAGTTCAGCTTCACACTGTCGCCCGCAGGCCATGTGCTCGGCTCGGCCAGCGTCCTCGTCAGGGCGGGGGGAGCCCGAGTGCTGTTCTCGGGCGACCTGGGGCGCCCCAGTCACCCGGTCCTGCCGCCTCGGGGGTGTCCTCCCGACGCGGAGACGGTCATCATCGAGTCGACCTACGGTGACCGAAGCCACGACGTCGCCAGGACGGAGCATTTCCGCATGGCGGCGGCGATCCGCCGGACGATCAGACGCGGAGGGTCGGTTCTCATCGCCGCGTTCGCCATCGACCGAACGGTCCTGGTGCTCGAGGCGCTCTCCGCACTCATGCGAGACGGAGCCATCCCCGAGGTCCCGGTCATCGTCGACAGCCCCATGGCGCTCGCCGCTCTGGAGGTGTACCGCGACGCCGCCCGGAACGGTGAGCTCCAGACCGGGATGGGCCCCGACCTCGTCGAGCTGCCGACCCTGCGGCTCGCTCCGACGCCGGACGAGTCGATGGCGCTCAACCGGCCCAGCTCGCCGTGCATCGTCCTGTCCGCATCCGGGATGGCGTCCGGAGGGCGCATCGTCCATCACCTGCGCTCCTGGCTGCCCGATCGCKACAACTGCGTGATCCTGACCGGCTTCCAGGCGCTGGGCACGCGGGGCCGAGAGCTCGTCGACGGAGCCCGTGAGGTCAAGCTCGTGGGACGGTACGTGCCCGTGCGTGCGGAGGTCGTCCATGACGAAGAGTTCTCCGTGCATGCCGACGCAGACGAGCTCGTCGAGTGGCTGGGGCAGATGGATCGACCGCCGGCAGCTGTCTACGTGGTGCACGGCGAGGAGCGCTCGGCACTGGCACTGGCGCACCGCGTCCGCGACAGCCTCGCCTGTGCCGTCAGCGTCCCGGAACGTGGCGAGAAGGTCCTCGTCGACGACCCCACCGGGAGCGTCCCGTCTTCTGCGGTGGGCTCGTCGTCATGGAGCGCATCGTGAGGGCCAGGGCTGGCGACCGGCTCGTCGTCGCCGGGGCGCACCTCGGCGACACCGGTCGCGATGCCGAGGTCGTGGAGGTCCGCGGAGACGACGACGGACCGCCTTTCCTCGTGCGGTGGTCGGACTCCGGTCACCTCGGTCTGGTCTTCCCAGGGCCGGACGCCGTGATCGCCGCCGCTCACCCGTGGCGTTCAGACGTGCGCCGCCGTGCGACCGACGCCAAACCTCCGCTCTCCACGTTCCGGACGTCGGCTCGGCCTGGAACGGCAGCCCTCGGCTGACCGGGCCGGCCAGCCTCGACTGGACGGGAGATGCCCCATGCTGCGGCCACTCCTCGATGGATCCGCCGCGCCGAGGGCGTCAGGAGCGGCCGGGCAGCGCGTTCACCGGGCCGGTGACGCACACATCGACAGGTAGACCATCCACCTCGGCAGGGACGTCGACGTTCGCATCGACGACGTTCACCCGGAGCGCGTAGCCCTCGTCCTTCCGAGCGAGCCCGACACCACAGACGCCAGACCGTCCGACCAGCTGGGAACGAAGGCGTCGCTGGGCGCGACGGGCAGTGCCCAGCGTCGGAGCGGGATGGTGGCCGCGGAGTGCAGTCGGTGTGCCCGCCACCTGGCATTCCTCGTCCGGCCGAGCAGTCGTCCGCTGCGTGGCAAGGGCGGTCGGGAGAGGTCCGGCGTTGGTCGGCGTCGATCTGAGGTCGACGTCCACGAGCACGGTCGCACCGGCCCGTCGCAGCTGGAGGGTGCACGCACCCGCGCCGGCGAGGTCGTGCAGCTGGGCGAGGACTGCCCCGCATGCCGGCGACGAGACGTCGAGAGTCATCGCCATGGACCGCGTGCCCGTGCGAGCAGAGTCGAGGACTGCCTGCCGGACCAGGAGTGCCGCCGATCGAGCAGCCGTCGTCCCGTCCCCGCTGTGGACCTCGAGGCGGCAGGCGAGACCGTCGCACTGCAACTTCACGGTGGCTCCACCGGCGTGAAGCTCCGACGGGGTGTGCCGTGTGTCGATCATCGCCGTACCTCTCTGCTTCCCAACGCGGCGGAGGTCATCGCACTCAGTGCGGTGCAGACCGGTCTCGCCCTGGTCGCCTGGGCAGACCTTGCCAGTCGGCCGGCGGCACTCATGCGTGGTCGGAAGGTGCCGGTGAATCAGTTTCGCCGGCACCCTTCCATCCTCTGACCTGCACCTCTAACGCACGACCGCCACCGGACACGTAGCGTGGTGCAGGATCGCCTGGCTCACCGACCCGAGCAACAGGCCGCGGAAACCACCCAGGCCGCGAGACCCGACCACCAGGAGCTCGGCGTCCTCGGAGGCGGCGAGGAGGACGTGCGCGGGTCCACCGCGGTGCACCATGGACGTCACGCTCACGTCGGGGTAGCGCTCCATGTGGCCCGCGAGGCCCTCGGACAGCACTGCCTTCTCTGCCATCCGGATCTCTTCGATCTCTTCGGGCATCCACGGCGGTACTGGTCCGAACAGATTCGGCATCTCCCATGCGTGCACCGCGACGAGGGGGAGCCCCAGGCGGGACGCCTGGTCGAACGCGTAGTCGACGGCGCTGCCGCTCGTCGGGGAGCCGTCCACACCCACCACGACCGGTCGCGTGGAGGGCTCCGCGGCCGGGGGCGGMGTGCGGACCACGACGACCGGGCAGTGCGCGTGTGCAGCGACAGTCACACTGACCGACCCGAGGAGCAGACCAGCGAAGCCGCCGCGGCCACGGGATCCCACCACGAGCAGRCGGGCACCCTTGGATGCCTCGGCAAGGACGGCTGCCACGCTGTCCTCAGGCTCGAGCTGCGTCGTGACCTCGAGGTCGGGGTCGATGGCCCGCAGACGCTCGACCCCGCCCGCGAGAACCTGACCACCGATCTGGGATGTCAGGTCCGAAGGGCGGTCAGCGACGATGTAGCCGTCGAGGAACGTCCGCGCGACATGCACGATCCGGAGCGGAACGTGCTCGCGTCGAGCCACTCTCGCAGCCCATGCCAGCGCCCCGTCCGCGTGGGTGGAGCCGTCGTAGCCCACCACGATCTCTCGGTTCATCTCGCACCTCCGAAGACTTCCTTGTCTCATCCGTTCGTTCGGATACCTCGATCGTGCGATCACGGCGGTGTTCGTTCGTAGAGTCCGAGGTCCCGAGCTTCGCCCTTGACGACCGACGCGATGTCACGCCGTGCGGCGGGGATACGTCGTGCGTCGCGCGACGCTGCCGTCCTCGTTCTCGACGACGTGCTCAGCGCCGAGCTCGATCGCATGCTCCCGGCCGGCCGCGATGGCATCGGACTTCAGGTCGGCTGCTCCGAACCGTGCAGCGCCACCTGCGATGCGGCTGATCCAACGACCCGAGACCGGGTCGCGAAACGTCACGATGCGTGTCGTGGACACGTTCCCCACCTCCTTGTCGACGGACCTTCTGACCTTCACCACTGTTGCGGGCACAGTCCCCACCGGGGAGAGGCGAAGGTCCCGTCCGCCCTACATCCCCCAGACGGGGGGACCAACGGCCGTGGTGCGCCGCCTCCACGCGCGGTTCGCTGAACTTGGGAAGGTGAGTCACGGAAAGGACCGCCATGAGCTCGTCCGGCACTGTCGAATCCGGCCCGATCGTCGTCGGCGTCGACGGTTCGGAGTCGGCACTCCGAGCCGTCGACACGGCTGCCGTCCAGGCGCGGCTGCTCGGGTGCCCGCTCGAGGTGGTTCACGCGTTCATCTGGCCCGAGCTCCATGGGCCGGCGATCCCGACACTCCCGGACCTGCCCGGTGCGGGCCTGAGGATGCCGGCTGAGCGCATCGTGGACGAAGCGGTCCGGCGGGCGCAGGAGATGGCGCCCGGCGTCGCTGTCAGTGGAGCGGTGATCACAGGCGCACCCGAACCGGTCCTGATGCGCGCGAGCGTCCACGCCGCGCTGGTGATGGTCGGGGATCGCGGTCTCGGTGGGTTCACGGGCCTCCTGCTCGGCTCGGTCGCGGTCGAGCTGGCCTCCTATGCGCAGTGCCCGGTCCTGGTCGTCCGTGGACGACCCGAGCCCTCCGGTCCGGTGGTGTTGGGGGTGGACGGCAGTGCCTCCGGGGACACGGTCGCCGACCTTGCTCTGTCGTGGGCGGCGGCGAACCGGCTGACCCTCCGGGCCGTCCACGCTGCGCCGGAGGCTCCGTCGCGCCGCGCTGACCCTGCTGGCGAGCGCGGCCGGCGGTGGGCGCCCGACGCCTCGGCCGTCCCTGCGGTGTTCGCACTGGCCGAGGTGCGCCGACGCGCCTACCCGGCGGTCGACGTCGAGCGTGAGGTGCGACGTGGGGATGCTCGCCGCGTACTCATCCGCGAGAGCGAGCACGCGAGCCTCGTCGTCGTGGGTTCCCGGGGGCGCGGCGGATTCGAAGGACTTCTGCTCGGATCGGTGAGCCACGCGACGCTGCACCATGCGGCCTGCCCGGTCGCGGTCGTCCCTCACGAGATCCGGAGGCTTCGACCCCCTCTGGGACGTTCCGACGCCCTGCGTGCGTCGCGAGTCGACACATGAGCTCGGACGCGTCGACGGAACCTCCCTGCCCGCCGTGCCCTTCTCTGAGGGTGTCGTTGGGCCGAAGCCCCGGAGGAAACGGCCGGCGCGTGTGCGCGCCCGCTTCGACGGGCTCGAAGAGCCTTGTCGACAGTGTCAGCGACTAGCACCGCCCGCACGGCCGTAGCCGCGCGTATCCAGCCGTTCAGGTTCGGCATTCGCTACGGCAGGCGTACGCGTTGGCCAGCTGGCCCAGGACGATCCCGCTGAACGCGACACCCGACGCGGCAGCGGGGAGAGCAGCGGAGGGCACCTCCCCGAGCGACCAGCCGCCCATGACGAGGACGACGAGGAAGGCGCCGATCGACGCGACGGCCTCCGCCGGCCCGAGCACCGCGAAAGCTCGGCGCAGGACGACATGGTCGACCAGAGCCTGTGCACGGCGACCCTCCATGGTGCGCCGGTTCGGCGGCTCCGCCCCGAGAGCGAGGACCGGCAGAAGATCGGTGCCGATGTCGAGTGCCAGCACCTTGAGGACGGTCCGCGGCGTGCTCCTGAGCGAACGAGAAGAGCCCGTTCACGACGACGACGGTCGCGATCGCGACGGCGAGCGCCGGCATCCCCGCGATCCACGCCAAGACCAGCTGGCCGGGGACCAGCGGCGGACGAGCAGTCTGGACCAGAGCGGGACACGGCCCGGCCTGCTCGTCAGACGACGAGCTCGTGCGGCGGGTGCACGATGGCGACCGGGCAGGTGGCGTGGTGCACGACGGCGTGACTCACCGACCCGAGCAGGAGACCCGCAAAGCCGCCGCGCCCCCTGGAGCCCAGGACCACCAGCTGGGCGTCACCCGATGCCGCCAGCACGACCTCGGCGGCTCCGCCCAGGCTCACCGTCGACCGCACGTCGACGTCGGGGTACCGATCGCAGTGACCGGCGAGGCTCTCCGCCAGGAGAGCCTTCTCTGTGACGAGCCGATCCGCGATCTCGTCTGGTGTCCAGGGCGGCGTCGGACCGAGCAGCGCGGGCAT
Source organism: Cellulomonas sp. P5_C5 (assembly GCF_054049655.1). Lineage (NCBI taxonomy): Bacteria > Bacillati > Actinomycetota > Actinomycetes > Micrococcales > Cellulomonadaceae > Cellulomonas > Cellulomonas sp. P5_C5. Next base: position 35,007 of record NZ_JBFULY010000032.1, read on the forward strand.
CTCCCACGCGTGCACCGCCGACAACGGAGCCTCGAGGCGTGACGCCTGGTCGAACGCGAGGTCGACGGCGCGGACGCTCGTGCGCGAGCCGTCCACACCGACCACGACGGGCCGTGTGAGCGGAACCGCGGATCTGCCCGGACGGCGCCGAACCACCACCACCGGGCAGTGGGCGTGCGCCGCGACCGCCGTGCTCACGGAGCCGAGCAGCAGCCCTGCGARTCCGCCCAGGCCGCGCGCTCCGACCACGAGCATGCGTGCGTCCATGCTCACCTCGACGAGAGTGCCGGGAACGCTGTCGCGCAGCTCGAGCGATGACGTGACCTCGACGTCCGGGGCCTCAGCTCGTGCACGTTCCACGCCGTCGGTCAGTGAACGGGAGCCGCCCTGTCCGAGTCCGACATGGACGATGTGCAGGGGACGGCGCTCCCGCCGTGCCTCGTCGGCGGCCCATCCCAGCGCCTGCTGCGCCTCCGCAGAGCCGTCGTACCCCACCACGATCTGCCCGCTCATGCTGCACCTCCAGCGCGCGTCGGCTGCGGCAGTCCTCTGCTCGTTCCAGGTTTGCCCAGACACCGTGCCGACCCCAGGGCCGTTGGTCCCGAAGCCATCACCCCTGACTCCGGAGCAGACGATCCGGGTCCGTTCTGTGCCGAAGGACTGCGGGCAGCGCCAGTGACCGAGGGACGAGGAGGGATCCGAGTCGCTCCAGGTCGCGTTGCACAGGTCGCTAGAGAGCGGACACGCCCAGAAGGCGACCCACGGCATAGGTGACGACCATCGCCAGCGCGCCGCCAACGACGAGGCGCGCCATCGCCCGCACACGACGTGCGTGCCCAAGGCGCGCACTGATCCCACCCGTGATGGCGAGCGCCAGGAGGACGGCGACGAAAGTCACGGCGACGCGAACACCGGCAGGTGCAACGCCGATGGCGACCAGGGGTAGCACCGCTCCGGCCGTGAACGACAGGCCAGACGAGATGGCAGCATGCACCGGGTTGGTCAGCCCGTTCGGATCCAGGCCGAGCTCCACATCCAGGTGGGCAGCCACCGGGTCGCGAGCACTGAGCTCCGACGCCACGGATCGAGCAGTCGCAGCCGACAGGCCCTTCGACTCGAAGATTCGGGTCAGCTCCTCGAGCTCCCCTTCAGGATCGCTCTCGACCTCGCGGCGTTCGTGCTCGATGAGCGCTCGCTCAGCGTCGCGCTGGCTGCTCACCGACACGTACTCCCCGAGCGCCATGGAGACGGCCCCGGCAACGAGCCCGGCGACCCCCGCAACGAGGATCGGACCTAGTGCCGCCGTAGCGCCGGCGACGCCGACGACCAGCCCTGCCGTCGAGATGATGCCGTCGTTGGCGCCGAGCACGCCCGCGCGCAGCCAGTTCAGGCGGGACGCTTCTCGCCCCCGGCCGGCATCGACGACCGGGCGTGCGTGTGTTGCACCGCTATCGGGCATGGATCCGACGCTCAGGCTGTCGCGGGCGCGGCTCCGTCGACGGCCGGTCAGCTCGCCCAACCATCCACCGCGCAGCAAGAGCCGTCTCAGCCAGCCCCACCGCGAAGAACGCCCACTGCACCGGCGACTCCCAACCGATCATGGGCAGCTGAGCGAGCACCCAGCCGGTGAGTACTACTCCGGCGCCAAGCGCGGCCTGAGGCGCGAGGGCGTGCCGCCGTAGGCCGAGCACCAGTGCGACACCCTGCGGCACCGCGACGCACACGCCGAGGGCCAGGGCGGGCACGGCTGGGCCGTCGATGAAGGTGAGCCGGTCGACCAGAGGATCGAACTGGCCGGAGAGGAAACCCTGCACACCCGCGAGGGCACCTACGGTGGTCAGACCCTCGAGCGCGATCGACCACCGTCGGGCCACGGGGCTCGCGGGACGGGGGAGGACCCTCCGCTCGATCATGAACCGAGCCTGTCCCGGGCTTCCACGCCGGGACCAGGGCACAACGTCCCACGACAGCGCAGCGGCCGATGCGCAATCGTTGGGCCAGGTGCCGTACCCGCAACTTGGCCCGAGGTCCAGGAGGTCGTTCCATGGCATGCCGCTCGGTTCGTTCCGAGGACACCGGCTCCGGGGGGCTCCCGACTCACGGGAGCCGACCGGGCCGAGCCTGGATGGGTGCCTGGGTCGCCATCGCCGGCGCTGCTGTCGCCAACGGAGCCGTGCGCGAGCGGTATCTAGTGCCGCGCTTTGGCGAGGTGCGCGCACAGCAGATCTCGACCGGCGCACTGGTCGCCGTGATCTGGACGGTGGCCGCCGGGCTCGGCCGGGCGCGGCCGCTGCCCGACCGTGCCTCGGCGCTGACCGTCGCCAGCGGGTGGGTCGGATCGACGATGACATTCGAGGTGGGGCTCGGTCTGCTGCGGCGGGTCCCGCTGCGGGAGCTGGTGGCTGCCTACGACCTGCGAGCAGGCAGGTTGTGGGCACTCGTCCCGATCACCATGGCCGTCGCTCCGATCGTCGTAGGAACTCACGCCCTCCACCGACGCGTGAGCAACCCCACGATCGCCACGCAGATGCCGATGATGCTGCCGACGAAGCCGAGGCCGAGCAGGATCCGTACGACCAGCTCCCAGTCCAGCGCCTGACCGGCGAAGGAGAACGGGAACGTTCGCCACAGCGCCACGATCGACACCACTGCGACCGTGGTGACGACGACATCGCCGAGCGCCCTCAGCCACGGTGGGTCGATCACCAGGTAGATCGCGTTGGCGATGATTCCCACAAGGATCGCCACGTTCACGAAGGGCAGCACCTGCGCGAACGAAGCCGTCAGGAACGGCAGCGCCTCCCAGCCGGGCTGCACATTGATCAGCCAGAGGAGGGCGACGTTCACGAGCGACCCGACGAGGTAGCCGGATCTCCGGGCGCCCCGCGGGGGGCGCGTGGTCGGTGGCGCGGTGCTCAGGCTGCTCACCGGACTCTCCTCTCGTGGAGGCGTCTCCGAGCACCAGCGTTGCCCCGTCGACCGAGAAGGGTCAGGGCCGAAGGTCTCTGTGAGCGCGACCTCGGGCCGCGTTGCGCGCGCTCCGCCCGTCGGCCGGAGTCTTGGTCCTCTCCGTAGCTGACGGGAGGTAGCCGCAACCGGGCCGTTCTGCCCTGTCCCGGGCCTCCGGGACGCGCTGGGGTGGGGTGATGAGTGGCCGCCGGAGGCTCGCATCGCGGGGAGTGCTTGCCGTCGCGCTCGGGACGGTGGCTGTCGGCGTCGGAACCGGAGTAGGTCCGCCCAGATTCCAGACCGGCGATGCCGGCGTCGCCGCGCTCCTCGGGCTCGGCGCGCTCGTGCTCGGCGTGGTGCTCGTGATCATGGGCTCTGCTCAGCTGACCCGGGCGGTACCCCGCTGGTGGCGGTTCGTGGCCGTGCCCCTGACGGTGATCGTGGTCGCACTGGGCGTCTACATCATCGCCGTCCCCGTCATGGTGACGACCGCGCCGACTCCGCCGCCCGGCACGATGACGCCGTCCGACGTCGGGTTGGCGTACGAAGACGTGGCGATCGCAACGAACGGCGGCAACCTACTCGCGGGTTGGTACACGCCCTCCATCAACGGCGCAGCGGTGATCGTCCTGCACGGGTCGGGGTCCAGCCGGGCGAGTGTCCTCCAGCACACCAAGGTCATGGCGCATCACGGGTACGGCGTCCTGGCGCTCGACGCCCGCGGACACGGTGCCAGCTCGGGACGGGCGATGCGCTGGGGCTGGTACGGCGACGTCGACGTGCCACGTGCCGCTGCCTACCTCGCCTCCCGGCCGGATGTGGATCCGGCCCGTATCGCCGTGGTGGGTCTGTCGATGGGTGGCGAGKAGGCCATCGGCGCGGCGGCCCGGACGAACGACATCCGCGCGGTCGTGGCGGAGGGTGTCACCGGGCGAAGCGCGGACGACCTGTGCTGGCTGTCGAGCGCGTACGGCTGGCGCGGCACCCTGACCAGAGCAGTCCATGCGGCCCAGACGTCGCTCGCGGACGTACTGTCGGAGCCGCCCCGGCCCCCGCCGCTCGAGGAGGCGGTGCGCGGTATCGCCCCGAGGCCGGTCTTGCTGGTCGCAGCTGGTCAGGTACCCGACGAGCAGCATGCGGCCGCCKCCCTACGGGCGGCGGCACCCGACTCCGTCCAGGTCTGGGTGGTCCCCGGAGCGGATCACATGGGTGCCCTGGGGACCGCTCCGGAGGCTTGGGAGTTGCTGGTCGTCGGCTTCCTGGACACGGCGTTGGTCGACGCCGACGCATCCCGGTGACGAGTGCTCGGACCGACGGTTGACGGGTGACAACTCCTGGCTGGTGGACGCTCGAAGCTCCGGGTCTCAGGGACGTCCGGCCCGAGTTCTCCATCACAGCCGGTCCTAGGCTCGAGAGATGGACCGCGGGTGGGTCGTAGGGCTGCTCCCCGGCGTCGGTGCGGCCCGGAGCTACGAGCGCGTGTGGCTGCGGCGGGACCTGGTCGCCGGAGCCACCCTTGTCGCGGTCGCGATACCCGCGGGGATGGCGTATGCCTCGGCCGCAGGGCTGCCGCCGGTCACGGGCCTGTACGCGACGATCGTCCCCCTTCTCGTCTACGCGCTCGTCGGTCCGTCGCGGGTGCTCGTGCTCGGGCCGGACTCGTCGCTCGCGCCGATGATCGGCGCCGCGGTGCTGCCGCTCGCGCTGGGCGACGCTGACCGTGCCGTCGCGCTGGCCGGCATGCTGGCGGTGCTGATGGGTCTCATGCTGGTCGGCGGACGGGTGCTGCGGCTGGGGTTCCTGACCGGACTGCTGTCGATGCCGATCCGCGTCGGGTACATGAACGGGATCGCGCTGGTCGTCATCGCCGGCCAGCTGCCCAAGCTCCTCGGCATCGCGGTTCCTCCCGGCTCGTTCTGGGAGCACCTCGGTCGGACGGTCACCGCGGTCGCCGACGGTCAGGTCAACGGCGCGGCGGCCGCGATCGGCGTCGGATCCCTCGCGGTCATCGTCGCGGCGCGTGCGCTGGGCGGCACCGCGAAGGGCATCGTGCTCGCGGTCGTCGGGGCGAGCGTCTTGACCGCTGCGCTCGGGCTCGCCGACCAGATCCCCGTGGTCGGCGCCCTGCCGTCCGGCCTGCCCGCGCCGGCCCTCGCGGGCCTGGAACCCGGAGACGTGCTCGCGCTCGTAGGCCCGGCGGCGGGCATCGCGCTCATCACGTTCGCCGACACGACGGTGCTCTCGCGCGCGCTCAGCGGCAGCCKGGAGAAGGCCGTCGACGGCAGCCAGGAGATGGGGGCGCTGGGTGTCTCGAACCTCGCGACCGGGCTGCTCGGTGGCTTTCCCGTCTCGGGAAGTGCATCGCGCACGCCGGTCGCGGTCCAGGCGGGCGCGCACACGCAGCTGACGGGCGTCGTTGCCGCGGTGCTGCTCGTCGTCTTCATGCTGGTCGCACCCGGCCTGCCCGAGTACCTGCCGTCGGCGACCCTGGCCGCGGTCGTCATCGCGGCCGCGTCCTCCTTCGTCGACGTGCGCACGCTCGTCCGCCTCGTGCGGATGAGCCGGAGCGACGCGGCTCTGTTGGTCGCGGCGTTCCTCGGTGTGGCGTTCGTCGGCGTGCTGCAAGGCATCGCCGTCGCCGTCGCGTTGTCGCTCGCGGTGTTCGTGCGCCGGGCGTGGGAGCCGTACCGTGCCGAGCTGGTCAGCGTGGACGGCATTCCCGGGTTCCACGACCTCAGCCGGCACCCCGAGGGAGAGCGGGTCCCGGGCCTGGTGATCGCGCGGTTCGACGCACCCCTCTTCTTCGCCAACGGCGACGTGTTCGACACGTGGGTCCGGGGCCTCGTCGAGGACGCTCCCGCACCGGTGCATCGAGTGATCATCGCGTCAGAACCGATCACGGGCCTCGACACGACCGCTCTCGACGCGCTCGTCAAGCTGGACGACCACCTCGCCGCCCTCGGGGTCGACCTGGTGTTCGCGGAGATGAAGGGCCCGGTCAAGGACCGCCTCGTGCGCTTCGGTGTCGGCAGCCGGTTCGGACCCGACCACTTCTACCCCACCGTGCACAGTGCCGTGCGGGCCTACCGGGCCGAGCGAAGCGGTTCGGAGGGGTCGGCGGGCTTGCCCGCCGAGGGCTGACGGCTCCGATGCGCGCTGAGGCGCTCGCCTCGTGCTGACAGCTCACGGATCTTCCGCAGGCCGTCCAGCCGTGCGGACAGGTAGGTGCGGGGTGAAGCCCAAGGAGCTGCGCGCGTGAGCAGCTGCCGGATGGCCAGGTCGTGGAGGTCCCGGGCGATGCGGGTGCGCTCGTCGTCCAGCACGGCCAACCCCTGGACCTGCCGTGACTCGGCCGGCGCGAACGCCAGCGCGGCCTGGGACGCGAACGTCCGCGAGAGTGCGAGGTCGGCGTACGTGAACGGTTCGGCTCCGACCCGGCGGAGGAGGACCAGGACGCCGACGCCTGGCCGGCGGCGCCCATCGGCGCGAACATCCCCGAGCCGAAGCGGGCGAGAGCCCGGTCGGTGCCCCCGCTGGGGCGGCGGTGCCGGCGTCGACCCTGCTCTGCACGAACGTCGTCGACGTGCCGGTCTCGTCGACGATGTGGATGGCCCCGTACCGCGCGCCCGTCAGGTCCGTGCTGGCAACCACGAACCGCTMGAGCAGGATTCCCATGCCGGGCCGCTCCGGGACCAATCTCGGGTCCTTCGGCCCTGGAACCGTCCGGCACGAGCTGCTTGCCTCGGACCAGGGGCTCTGGACGGGAGGCCGGGCCATGGTCGGAACACGTACCACCTCGCCTGCTGGGGGCCTGTCGCACCGAGCTCGGGGGCGCCGGTCGGTGGACCGGATCGACCATGGCGACCTGGCCGAGCTCGTCTCCGACGTCGGCCCCGTGCCGCTGAACGTCGGCGTCGTCCTGCTCCTCGGAGCGGGCGCGACGAGCGACGAGCTCGTGCTCGCCCTCGTCGACCGCCTCGGCCGTGTGCCGCGGCTGCGACAACGACTGGTGACGCCGCCCGTCGTGCTGGGCCGTCCGTACTGGGTGGATGACGAGACGTTCGACCCGCAGGCCCATCTCCGTCACCAGGTGTGCGCAGCGGGCGACACCGCCGCGGTGCTCGACGTGGCCGCGACAGCCCTGACGGAGCCGCTGCCACGCACCCGGCCGCTGTGGCGGGTGCATGTGGTCAGCACACCCGACGGCCGACCCGCCGCGCTGGTGCTGGTCGCACATCACGCGGTAACCGACGGCGTCGCCGGCCTGTGGGTGCTGCAGCGGCTGCTCGACGGAGCTGGGCCCGCCGACCTGCTGCCCGCCGACGCGCTGCTGCCGCCGCGCGCGCCGGACCTGCTCCTCGAGAACGGAGCCGCGCTCCGGCGCCGGATCGCCGGGTTGCCTCGGACGCTCGCACGGCTGTGGCAGGGCGGACTCGAGCTGGGCCCGGGACCGTGGTTCGGCACAGGCGCGCCGCGGACCTCGCTGAACAGGCCGACCGGTCCGCGGCGCCGCGTCGCCGCCGTCGACGTCGCCCTGGCGCCGCTGCTGGCGGCCGCGCATCGTCATGGTTGCTCGTTCAACGACCTCCTGCTCGTGGCGACGACGAGTGCGATGGCGCAGGTGCTGGCCGCGCGGGGCGAGCACCCGGATCGCCTCGTCGCCTCCGTCCCGGTGTCGGGCCACCCCGCAGCTCGCGTCGACGAGCCCGGCAACAGCGTCGGAGCCATGCTCATCCCGGTTCCCCTCACCGGTGCGACGCGCGACCGGGTGGCGGCAGTGGCCCGGTCCACCCGGGCCCGCAAGGTCGCGGCGCGGGGGTCGTCCAGCTCCCTGATGGTCCCCGCCTTCCGGATCGCTGGGCGCGCGGGAGCCTTCCGCTGGGTCACCGATCGGCAGCGCCTGCTCAACACCTTCGTCTCGAACGTGCGCGGTCCAGCGGGGCCGCTCGCCATCGCGGGCACACCCGTGCTCGAGCTCGTGCCGATCGCGGCGACAGCCGGCAACGTCGGCGTCGCCTTCGCCGCACTCTCGGCCGCCGGACGGCTCGTCGTCTCCGTGATCACCGATCCCGACGTCGCACCCGAGACCGACGAGCTCGCGTCGCGCGTGGGGGCCGAGCTGACGGCGATGGCCGGCCTGGCGGGTCCGTGACCCGCGAGACGGGACGTTCGGCCCTCCGGCTGGGGGATCAGGCGTTTCGTGGAGGAAGGCGATGGGCTGGTGGCCAGCATGTTCCAGGTACGCATCCACGGACGGGGCGGGCAGGGCTCATTCTCGAGGTCGTCGAGCAGCAGCTCGGAGCGGTCGTCGGATTCGTCGTCAATGCTGCCGTGCACGCGATCGTCGGCGTGATCCTGCGGCCGGAGCGGACATCGCGGTGAACCGTGCATCCCGCACGCTCGACCCGCGCCGTGCCCAGACCGGCCATGTCGGCCGAGCGGGAGCCGAGCGGTCCGCTGCGCCCTCGGAGCGCTCCGTGAGCACACGTGCGCACAGACCGCCGAGTAGACCTGCGCACCGATGGACCTGCAGGTCAGAAGGTGTCTGTCTGGTGCCCCGAGTGGGATTCGAACCCCACCAGACGGCCGAATCGGACACGAGGGCGACCGCGCCGCGGCCGTGACCTGCGGCTTCGTCCGTCCGTGTTGCTCTTCGTTGCTCTCGATTGGTTGTCGTTGTCCCCTCGGGGGACAGATGACTCTGGCCCACTCGGCGCCAGCCGTCTGGGGATCGGACTGCCGCTGATCGCGATCGACGTGACGCACCGAGCACCGCGGTGACGTCGTCTTCGATCGCGATTCGGGGTGAAGGGGATTCTGACGTCACCGTCGCGAGCTCCACCAGCCGCTCGACCCGCCGCGCGGTGAACCGGACGCGTCGACCGCCGACGCGCAGGTGTTCGAAGCGACCAAGTCGCACCTGCTCGCGGACACACCAACCTGAGGTGCCTAGCAGAGCGGCGACCTGCTCTGGGCTGGCTGTTGCCGCAGCATCAAGTTCGATGTGGTCCGTCATGCGTCCTCCCGAGGTTCGCCGTCACGGGCAGGTGTGCGAAGGCAGCCCCAACACGCGATGCTGACCCGACCACCCGAGCTATTCAGAGGGCGCGGCGGAGGGCGGGGGACCACCCACCGTTGGGGCGATTGGCGCCGGTCACACCGCGCTTCGCACGACGCGGAAGGCCAGGTCGCCGATGCGTGGACTCACCGCGGCGGATGGCGCTCCGTCACATCGCCGCAGGGTGGAGCGCCGGTGCCGCCGAGGTCGAACGGCGCACGACGAGCTCAGGCGCCAGGACCACGGAACGATGCGTGTGCGGACCGGAGCGCGCGGCCGCCTCGGCCTGCACCAGCTCCGCACCGATCCGCCCGACCGTCTCGCCTGGCTGGCTCACGGTCGTGATCGGGATCGGGCTGTCCCAGGCCGCCTGGTTGTTGTCGAAGCCGACGATGGCGACGTCCTCCGGGATCGAGATCCYGACGGTTCCGGCGAGAGCCTGGACGATCCCGGCTGCCAGGAGGTCGGAGGAGGCGAAGATCCCGTCGACCTCGCCGCGGKCGACGAGATCGGCCACCACCAGCCCGATCTCCCACCCGTCGGCACGGTTGATGCGTTCGGGCATGATCTCCCTGACGCTCCCGAGTCCGTGCTCACGCAAGGCCCGGCGATAGCCGCGCCCCCGGTCATGCACAGGCTTGAGCTCGTCAGGCCCGCCGACGAACACCAGCCGGCGGCGCCCGAGCTCGAGCAGGTGCTGGGCTGCCAGGTATCCGCCGAGCTCGTTGTCCACCGAGGCGCTGCAGAACCGGGACTCAGGAGCATTGAAGTTGAGCATCACCAGGGGTGTGCGCCCTGTCGCCCGTGAGGCGATCGACGCGAAGTGGTGCTCGTCGTTCAAGGTCATGAGGATCCCGGCGAACCTCGACTCGGCGAAGAGCCCGAGGTAGCGCTCCTCCCGATCCAGCCGGCCGTCGCTGTTGGCGAGCATGAGGTCGACTCCGGCGAGCTCCGCGGCACGCTCGGCGCCGCGCGCGATGTCGATGAAGAGGGAGTTGCTGAGGTCGGTGACCACCAGCCCGATCGTCGAGCTCGACCCGGCCGCGAGTGATCTGGCCAGACCGTTGGGGACGTAGCTCAACATCTCCATCGCTCGGACGACGCG